>SHWR01000033.1 GCA_009693745.1 Candidatus Fonsibacter sp. | reverse complement strand
TTTTTAAAGCTTTTGCCTTATTTTTGTGTTGTGATTTTTCATCTTGTTGCGAGACAACTATTCCTGATGGAATGTGCGTTACTCGAACTGCGCTATCCGTTGTGTTAACTGATTGTCCTCCGGGACCACTCGATCTAAAAACATCAATCCTTAAATCTGCATCATTAATTTTCACATCAACTTCTTCGGCCTCAGGCAAAACTGCAACGGTTGCTGCTGATGTATGGATTCTGCCTTGTGTTTCTGTATCGGGTACTCGTTGGACTCTATGAACCCCTGACTCAAATTTTAATTTAGAGAAAACATTACGGCCTACAATAGATGCAATAATTTCTTTGTAACCACCACCCTCGCTATTTGATAAATTTATAATTTCAACTTTCCAACCATTCAACACTGCGACTTTTTGGTACATATTAAATAAATCAGCAGTAAATAAAGCAGCCTCCATGCCACCTGTTCCTGCTCTTATTTCAATAATAGCATTCTTTTCATCTGCCTCATCTTTTGGAAGTAAGAAGACTTTAAGTTTTTTTATACACTCTTCCTCTTGCTGTTTTAAATCCTTAAGCTCTTTTTCAGCCATCTCATAAAATTCTTTATCAGTGGATTTGTCTTCTAAAATATTCTTAGTGCTTTTTAAATCTTCCAAAACTTTTAAATAAGTTATTGCATAACTTATTATTTCATTAAGGTTCGAATATTCTTTTGAATTGCTAACAAATTCATCTTTTTTAAGATCTGGTTTTGCTAAAATAGTTTCTAGTTCATTGAATCTGCTAACTATGTTCTCAACTTTATCTATGGGTATCATTTAAATTTAAAGGACTTGATCTCTAATTTGTTCTGCTTTTTTCTCAACAAGATCTACAATATGATCAATAATTTTCTCACTAGGAACTTTATGATCTGCTAGGCCTGACAAGTATATCATATTACTTCCTTTGCCACCACCTGTTAAACCAATATCAGTTTGCGATGCTTCGCCAGGTCCATTTACAACACAGCCAATAATGGAAAGTGTCAAAGGTTCTTTGATGTGAGACAATCTTTGTTCTAATATTTCTACAGTCTTAATAACTTTAAATGCTTGTCTCGCACATGATGGGCAGGAAATAATTTTAACCCCTCTATTTTTTAAATTTAAACTTTTTAATATTTCAAGTCCTGCTTTAACTTCATTTACTGGATCAGAAGAAAGAGAAATTCTTATAGTATCTCCAATCCCTTCGCTTAATAACATTCCAATTCCAATTGAAGATTTAATAGTTCCTGCAAAATAACTTCCAGCTTCTGTTATTCCAAGATGCAATGGATACTCACATTTTTTAGAAATTTGTCTGTAAGCATTAACTGCTAAGAAAATATCTGAAGCCTTAACGCTTATTTTAAAATTAAAGAAATCTAAATCTTCTAAAATTTTAATATTTCTTTCAGCACTCTCAACTAATGCTTCTGGACATGGTTCTTTATATTTTTCTAATAAATCTTGCTCAATTGATCCGCCATTAACGCCGATGCGAATTGAACAATCATAATCTTTAGCAGCTTTAACAATTTCTTTTACTCGATCTTTTGAGCCAATATTTCCTGGATTAATTCTAAGGCAGCTTGCTCCGGCTTGTGCGGATTCAATTGCTCTTTTATAGTGAAAGTGAATATCTGCAACGATTGGGACGTTTGCATGTTTTACAATTTCTTTTAATGCTTTTGTAGATTCTTCATCCGGGCAAGAAACTCTAACAATATCAGCACCTGCTTCAGCAATTTGATTAATTTGCAATATTGTAGCTTTTGCATCGGTTGTTAAAGTATTAGTCATGGACTGAACTGATATTGGAGCATCGCCCCCAACGAAGACATTGCCTACTTTAATTTTTTTAGTCTTTCTTCTTAAGATTTCTCTAAACGGTCTAATGCTGCTCATAAAATTTAATCTAAATCGAATGCTGTATGAATAGCAACCACGGCTTTTTGTGTTTGATGTTCATCTATTAAAACAGAAATTTTAATTTCTGAAGTTGATATTACTAAAATATTTATATTTTGATCTGATAACGCTTTAAACATTTTAAAGGCAACACCTGGGTGCGTAATCATGCCGGCGCCAACGATTGAAACTTTAGCAACTTTGTCATCAAAGGTAATTTTCTCAAATTTGAGGTTACTATTTTTTTTAATCAGATTAACTGATTTATCTAAATCTTCTCTTTTAATTGTGAAAGTAACATCAGTTCTTTTATTGTCAGCTGATACGTTTTGTACAATCATATCGACACTAATATTATTTTCATACAAAGGTTTAAAAATACTAGCTGCAATCCCAGGTCTATCTTCAACTCCTATTAAAGTTATTTTTGCATCATCTTTAGAATAAGCAACGCCTGTTATAACTTTATCGTAAGAAATTTTATCATCGCTTGTAATGCTGGTACCTTCCTTATTTGTAAATGTTGAACGCACATGAATTTCAACATTATTCATCATACCTTGTTGTACTGAATTGCTTTGCATAACTTTTGCACCTAAGGATGCCATCTCCAACATTTCTTCATAAGAAATTTTATTAATCTTCTTTGCTTTAGGATTAATAGCAGGATTAGTTGTATAAACGCCATCTATATCTGTGTATATTTCACAGTAATCAGCTCCTATACATTTAGCCAAGGCAACAGCAGAGGCATCAGATCCGCCTCTTCCTAATGTAGTAAGTCTAAAATCTTTTGAAACTCCTTGAAATCCTGGAACAACTGGAATCTCCCCCTGATCTAAAGACTTATTAAGTTTTGTAGTTTCAATTGAAACTATTCTAGAGTTAGAATGAAAACCTTCAGTTACAATTGGAACCTGCCAACTTAACCACGATCTTGATTTAAGGCCAAGCTTTTTTAAAGCACCTGCAAATAGTGCTGAGGTAACTTGCTCACCCGTTGAAAGCAGTGCGTCATATTCTTCTACATCAAAATTCTGATCTATTTCTTTGGATTTTTTTATCAAATCGTTGGTAACGCCTAACATTGCTGAAACTACAACAATAATTTTATGGCCTTCATCTACCTTGGTTTTAATAAGTTTTGCTGCATTTAAAATTCTTTCTATATTTGCAACCGATGTGCCACCAAACTTAACTACAATTTTACTCATGAATGCTAATTAATATATTAAAAATTTAGATTTATAATTACCCCTATGTTAAATATTTCGCAAGAAAATGAACATAAATAATAAAAATAACCAAACAGATGATCTGCAGGAAATAAATAAATTCTCAGAAATAGCTTCTGAATGGTGGGATCCAAATGGAAAATTTGCACCCTTGCATAAATTTAATCCTATTAGACAAGAATATTTAGTAGATAAAATTAAAAATCATTTCACAATACTATCTAATGGATCTTATCCATTTAAGAACTTAACTTTATTAGACGTTGGATGTGGTGGAGGTTTAATTGCTGAACCTATGACAAGACTAGGGGCTAAAGTCACTGGCATAGATGCTTCTGAGAAGAATATTAATGTTGCAAAATTTCACGCTGAACAAATGAATTTAAAAATTAATTACTTATGCACAACTCCTGAAAAATTAAATGAACAATTTGATGTTATTTTGTGTTTAGAAATAATTGAACATGTTGCTGATGTTGATTTATTTATAAAATCTTGTGCTAAATTATTAAAAAAGAACGGCATCATATTTTTTGCAACATTAAATAGAACTGCTAAATCGTTTTTATTTGCAATTGTAGGAGCCGAATATATCTTGAATTGGCTCCCAAGAGGTACTCATGATTGGAATAAATTTTTACGACCTAACGAAATAATCTCAACAGCCTCTAATTATCAATTGCAACTTAAAGATACACTGGGTTTTAAATTTAATATTTTTTTAAGGGAATGGCAGAAAAGCAAAGATACTGACGTTAATTATGCAGTAAGTTTTAAAAGAAATTAAGCGTCTTCTTTTGGAGCCCAAGGAATAGTTGCAACATCAATTCCTTCTTCTTGTAACTCTTTAGTTTCTTCTAAAGTAGCATTGCCATAAATATTTCTTTTTTTCTTTTTATCGTAATGGATAGATCTAACTTCTGATACAAATTTATCTCCTACATACTCAGCGTTCTTGGCAACATAATCATTTAGTTCTCTGATTTTGCTTTTTACATTTTTTAAAAATTCTTTTTTCTGTTCCGTGTCTTTTTCAGCAGAAGTAGTTTTAGAAGTTGAAACACTTGGAGCCATTAAGCTTTTTTTAACAGTCTTTGATCGACCACAAACATAACAATTAATTAAATTCTTTTTTAATAACTTCTCGTACTCATTAGAATTTTGAAACCAACTTTCAAAAGTTTCTCCGCAAGAACATTCTAGATTATATTTAATCATACTCTTAATGTAGTAACGTTTTTTTTAATTTCAATGCGTTAATTCTTATTAAAGAATAGAATAACCTTTCCAAGTGTTATTCCAAATTTTGACATGGTTGCAATATTTACTAAGTAATTATCGTCTTGCAAAAACATCCAGTCATCAAAGCTAACTTTATATTTACTATTGCCAATCGGCAAATCAAAGTCGTACTTCCAATTGAATGCATTTCCAGAAGTTGCTCCTGAGGCAATACCTATAACACCATCAGCATAACCTTGATATTGATTAGTGCCAATTTTTTCTAATTTTCACTCTCTAAACTCTTTAGTGCCATCGTCATAAATAAAGTTCTCTTTCATAATTAGGTGTTTTCCATCCCAAGTTCCATCAATATCAACTTTAAAACTTTTTTTAATATTTCCAAATCTATCCTCAAAAACCCCACGCGCTACAGTTTTGCCCTTAAAATATTCCTCTAATTTGAACTCTGGTTTATTATTTTTAAATTGTTCTAATTTCATAGATGAAGAACACTATGTTACACTAAAAAAAACAAAAAATATAAATAATATTTTAATATTTTTATTTAAAAAATTTGTAATAATTTTCATAAACCCTATCAAAAAAAATTTGACTGCCTGGTAAAAAATTAAAATTACTAATTTGATCTCTATTAATCCAGGCTAATTTTTGTTCCTCTTTAGCTCTAATTTTCCCTAACCAATACTCTACCAAATAGACCATCATAATAATTAAGTTATTTTTATAACGATGAGTGATTAAATCGATATTATTAAGATTTTCTATATCTATTTTAATGCCTATCTCTTCAGATAATTCTCTAATTGCACAATTCTCAAAACTTTCATCTTTAAATAGTTTTCCACCTGGTAATTCCCAAAAACCACCTAAAAATTTATTTTTAGGTCTGCTAGTGATTAAAATTTTATTATTTTTTTTTAATAGACAAGATGAAACAAAGATAATTTCCATTTAAGATAATTTTAACAAATATTTAGTATTTGCGAAATTGACAATTTAATATCTTGTTCATATATAACAACACAATTTAATTATATGCCAACAATCTTTGACAATTTAAAAATAGGCAATCTAACGCTTCCTAATAGAATTATTATGGCCCCGCTTACGCGTATGCGGAGTAAACAACCTGGTAATATTCCTTGGAAATTAAATGCAACTTATTACGCCCAACGAGCCTCAGCCAGTTTTATTTTAACTGAAGCAACACAAATATCGCAGCAAGGCCAGGGTTATCCTGGAACTCCTGGAATTCATAGTAGAGAACAAGTAGAGGGATGGAAATTAATTACTGATGCTGTACACAAAAACGGTGGTCATATTTTTTTACAATTATGGCATGTCGGAAGAATTTCCCACTCATCTCATCAGCCAAATAATAGTTTGCCCGTAGCACCTTCAGCTATAGCTCCAAAAAATTCTGGAACTTTTACTGCTGATTGGAAACCAACACCTATTTTAATTCCAAGAGCACTAGAAGCGTCAGAGCTTCCTGGGATTATTGAAGATTATTTTAACGCTGCAAAAAATGCAAAAGAAGCTGGCTTTGATGGCGTTGAAGTTCATATGGCCAATGGATATTTGCTTGATGAATTTTTACAAGATGGAAGTAATAAAAGAACAGACGAATTTGGTGGTTCCATACAAAATAGAGTTAAATTTCCTATGCAGGCATTAGATGGTGTAATTAATGTTTTTGGAAAAGACAGAGTTGGTGTGAGACTTTCTCCTTATGGAACATTTAATGATATGAGCGACTCTAATCCTGTAGAACTATTCACTTATGTAATAGATCAATTAAATCAAAGACAAATTGCATTCCTCGATATGATTGAACCTAGGGCGACTTCAGCTGGTGGTGAAGATGCCATGGATACTAATGCTCCCTCTGTTTCAAAATTATTTAGAAAAAAATTTAAAGGAATATTTATTTCTGCTGGTGGCTACACTCCTGAAGATGCAAAAAAAATCATTGAATCAAATGATGCAGATGCTGTAGCATTTGGCAGAATTTTTATTGCAAATCCAGATTTGCCAAAACGTATTAAAACAAATGCACCTTTAAATCCTTATAATCGTGCAACGTTTTATGGTGGTAATGAAAATGGCTATACGGATTATCCGTCTTTAAAATAAAAATAGAATTTTAAGCAGGATCAATGTGAGTCATTAGGTTTAGGACTCTATGATTACTCATCACTCGATTTCTTGCCTCAACAGCAATGGCATGACCTTCCGCAACTGTTAAAGTTGATTTAACTTCAATATGAACATCTGCAATTATACCATCCCCTACTTGTCTAGTTCTTAAATCATGAACATTAATAACGCCCGGGGTATCTAATATTGTCTTTTTAATTTTATCAACTTCATCAATGTCAGCTGCTTTATCAGTAAGAGCATGAATTGCTGCGTAACTAAAAGTCCATCCCATTTTTAAAATCATCAGACCTACAATAATTGCAGCTATTAAATCAAAACTTTGGTAACCAAGGAGATTAAAAATAATGCCGATAGCAACAACTAGAGATGATGCTGCATCAGAACGTGCATGCCAAGCATTTGCTAAAAGCAGACTTGAGTTAGCTCTTTTTGCGATATTCAAAAGGTAACGAAATAATAATTCTTTGATTAGCAAACAAATTATTGCTGCATATAATGCAGCTACGTGCACTGTCACAATTTGATTTGGATCGTCTAGTTTTTTACCTGAATTCCAAATCATCGCGGATCCAACAATTAATAAAAAAACTCCTAAAAATAAACCGACTGCATTCTCATATCTATAATGACCATAGTTATGATCTTCATCTGGTGGATTTAAAGATTTTTTACTTGTAATTAAAACTATTAGATCTGAAAGCATGTCAGATAATGTATGGAAACCATCAGCTATTAGTCCTGATGATTTAGAAAAAAATCCAACAACTATTTGAAAGATTACTAAAAAGAAATTTACAATTACACTTGTCCATGTACTTTTATTAGCAACTCTTCTTTTTCTAACATAATTTGCTAAAGAATCTGACATTTCAAATATTATATAGGATATAGAAATTAATAAATTATTTTATTTATTTGATTAAATAAAGTTTGCTCTATATGGTCTTTTTTTTAATTTAATGTTCAAATGCCAACATTCTTTGATTATCTACTATTAACAATTATCACCATATTTCCAGTTTTGAGTCTTGGAATAATGTTATTTTTCTCATTTGTAATCGCACCAACAGTGCATAAATTTATACCAGCAGTACAGGCAGGATTATATGTCAGAAAATTATTCCCTATTTACTATATTGTTAATGCAACTCTTTCTGCTGTTTCTTTAATTGCAATTTTATCTCTTGGAGTATTCAACACAATTCTTTACGCAAACATTATTATTTTAGTTTTATTTGCTTTTTGTTATTTTTATTTGATGCCCACGATCAATAAACAAAAAGTGAAGGATAATAATAAATTTAAAATCTTGCACGGAAGCTCAATTATAATAAATTTTGTTCAGATAATTCTATCGGCAACAATTACAGTTATATTGCTAGATTTTTAATTTCTCTATTTAGTTTTTCTATAAAAAATATCAAAAATTACCGGTGAAAAAGTTGCAAATAAGAAAGACCAAAAAAGTAGCGAATTATTGAAAATACCGTTAAAAATATCTTTATCGAAAATAACGCCCGCAAATAAGGATTTAGAAAAATCCATACTTGGAAAAAATAATAATCCCAAGCAAAGCCCGATCATTATTAGAACAAAAGATTTACAAGGGTAAATTTTCTTTTCGTATAAACCTTTAAATATTACATAAACGCAAGCACAACAAAGAAGGTCTGCTAATAAAAATAAATAAAGAACACTAAATTGATAAAGAGCAATAATTAAACATACGATTGATAATAAAATTAATACAAGATTTGAAAGTTTTCTATCCTTTAAATATTTAAAATTAAAAAAATCTTTGCTATGAACAATTGTAAGGCTTGATATTGAATTTAACAAAGTATCAACAGTGCTAATAGTTAAGCATAGAGAAAAAATAAGAAGAATTAGCGAAATTAAAATATCATTTTTATTTAAAATAATAGAAAAAAAGGCAAGATCTTCATTAAATTTTAATCCATTTAGTTTAGAAATACTTCCAATAATTCCCATAAATAAAACAATAAAAAAGATAATAAAAAATGAAATAAGCAAACTTTTAACTAAGGTCTTTTCATTCTTAGCCGCATAAACTCGTTGCCAATTTCCCTGATGAAATAGATTAGTCGCAGCAACTGCTATAAAAAATACAAAGCCAAATTGAAAAGATGATATTAAAGATTTACTATCAAATTTAATAAAGTTTTCCTGAAAAATATTAAGATTTAGATTATTATTATTTTGTAAAAATACCGAAAAAATTAAAAATAAAAATAATAAAATAATAATAATAAATTGAATACCATCACTTCTAATTGTTGCTTTTAATCCACCAAACAGAACGTAAGTGAGTGTAAAAAATAAAATAATAGATGCTGATATCCAAATACTAAGTCCTGATATATAATAAATAAGCTTAGAAATTGCAGTAACTTCTGCACATAAAAATATAAATAAATAAAAAATCATTAAAGAAAAAATTAATTTAAATAAATTTTTTCCAAATTTTTTTAAAATCAACTCAGTTAATGATTTGCCTTTTGGTAATAATAATCTTATTTTTTTTCCAAAAAATATTAGCAATATCATTGGAAAAGCAGTTCCTAATGCATAACCAATAACAGATCCAAATCCTCCCCATGTTGCGGCAGTTGGCGGACCAAATAATATCCATGCACCAAGGGAAGATGCAATTAATGTTGCGCTTAATCTAAATACTCCTTCGTTACGATCTGAAACTAAATAAGTATTTAAGCTAACTTTTTTTCTAGAATAAAATATTCCAACAAATAAAAATAATGATGAAATAAAGACAACAATAGCGAATGTAAAATTTAAACTTAAGAAACTATTTATCATTTTTTCCTAATTGAATTACCAATCCAGGTTCAAGAGTCTAATCTCAGCCTCTTTCGAAGCACCCCTAAAACTAAGTAAAGAAATACTAAATCAATATTTAGAGACTTACAATCTCTAAATACTGAATAGTAATAATTTTATTCTATTAAAATGTTTTTGAAGCAGTTAAAGTTAGATATTCTCTATCTTTAGTAAGTGAGCTTGAAGTTGTGTTTGCTCTATCGGCCTTAATATATGCTCCGACAAAATTTATATCAAATAATGATTTTGTTAAAGTTATTGTAGTTACATCTGTATCATTTTTATTTTCACCGTAAGCAACTCCGATTACTGCAAATTTGGCGTCATAAGTTGCATTTATTTCTTGATATATCTCTCCAACTTTTTTTACTCCTGAAACTACATTTCCTCCACTATCATTTTGCGTATAAGTAACACCAACCGTGAATGGAGACTTCTCAGGTGCTAGGTTTATTTTTACATACCCATCCACACTATTTATTGTATTATTATTTCTATTTCCTGAATTGTATCTTATAGAATTAAGCCCTAAATCAACTGTAGCGATCCCTAAAGTCTTTTTTAATCCAGCATAATAATTTTCTTCTCTATTAAAATTATCTCCAGTAGCTGCTGCTGACCATATTCCAGCATAAAAATCTGCTATTCCTATTGCTCTTGTAAAATCAATAGATACATATGGTGAAGGTCTATCACTATTTTGGTCTATTCCTCTTGCAATATATTGGCTCATTACTCCAGCAGTAAAAGTTAAACTTCCACCGCCAACTTTAATTTCTGCTTTTGCTGCTTGCGATAAAAATAGCAAAGAAGCAAAAAAAGAAATAATTATTTTTTTATTCATGTTGTTTCCTAAGTAATTAAATTTGTTAATGAGAAGTTTTTATATAAATTTTATAAATATTAAAGATGTTTTAATAAATATCAGCAATGTCTTGCTTGCATGACACATTATACAGTGAGTGCATTATGCGTTCAGTACATAATTGTTAAACGTAATTTAATGGAAGACTAGATGTTTGTTTTATCTCTTCCATTGAAAAAGAGGTTGCGACTGAAAAGATATCTATTTGATCAGTAAGTTTAGTGTAAAATTTATTGTATTCTTCCATAGTCGGAACCAGCACTTTTAATAAGTAATCAATACTTCCGCTTAATCTGTAAAATTCAACAACTTCAGGCATAGAACTTACGATACTTATAAATTTCTTTGTCCATTCCATGTTGTGTTTATTGGTTCTAATAGAGACAAAAGCTACAGTTTTAAGGTTAAGTTTATTTCGATCTGCTACCGCAACCTTCTTCTTTATATACCCCTCTTTATATAACTTATTAATTCTAGCCCAACATGGAGTAGCTGAAAGGTTTACTTTCTTTGACAATTCAGAGATTGGAATATCTGCATTTTCTTGAAGTTGGGATAATATTTTTTTATCTATATCATTCATATAATTTTATTCTAATATATTTAGCATATTTAAAATAAAATACTAGTTTTAGCCTTTAAAATGATAATTTTTAACTTATTTTTCTTTAAATATTGAATTAAACAGAAATAAATACTAAATCAGCTCCACATAAAAAAATTAATACAAAAGGAAATACAAAATGAAACTAATTAAAAAAATTGTTCTACTTTGGGCTTTGTTATTTGCAGCTCCAGTAGTTGCGGCGCCAAGCGATTTTTTAGTGACTACTGATTGGTTAGAAAAAAATCTTAACAATCCTAAGCTTCGACTAATTGAAGTAAGCGTTGATACTGGGGTTTACGAAAGAGGTCATATTCAAGGTGCGGTAAATTTTAAATGGCATACTGATTTAGTGGATCCTGTAAAAAGAGATATCGCAAGTAAAGAAAATTTTGAAAAATTGCTTCGCCAAGCAGGCATTAACAATGACAGCACAATTGTAATTTACGGAGATAGCAATAACTGGTTCGCTGCTTGGGGTGCTTGGGTGTTTGATGTTTACAGAGTAAAAAATGTTAAGTTACTTGATGGTGGCAGAAAGAAATGGGAAGCAGAAAAGAGACCCTTAACTCCACTTGCAACACAAGTTGCTGCTGGAAATGTAAAAGTATCAGATGCTAACAATGCTTTACGCGCAAGATTAATTGATGTTGTTGCTATTGCTAATAAAAAATCTGATACAGCGTTAGTAGACATTAGATCGCCAGATGAATTTACTGGAAAGATTTTTGCTCCAGCTGGTGTTCAAGAAACAACTATTAGAGCGGGTCATATTCCAGGAGCAGTGAATGTTCCTTGGGGACAAGCTGTTGCTGATGATGGAACATTTAAATCTCCAGAAGAACTTAGAAAAGTATATGCTGCAGTTGGTATAGATGGAAA
>SHWR01000032.1 GCA_009693745.1 Candidatus Fonsibacter sp. | reverse complement strand
TTATCGAAATTTAGTTTTAATGTTTTAAGGTTTTAAAGTCTATGAATGAGGCCCAGATTTTCATCTGGGCCTCTGTTAACTTAACTTATTATAAGGGGGAACTTATAATATTTATCCTACTTGTTCTCCGTGCTGAGAAAGATCTAAACCATCTCTCTCTTGAGCATCAGAAGCTCTTAATGGTGTAATAAAATTAACTACTTTTAATATAATGTAAGTTGCTATCGCTGTGTAAGCTACAGTCACACCAACACCAATTAATTGTAATTTAACTTGAGCAGCATTTCCTTCTAATAGTCCTGCTGTTCCACCAATTGCTTTTAGAGTAAATACTCCTGTTAAAATTGCACCAAGAGCTCCGCCTAACGCATGGATACCAAATACATCCAAAGCGTCGTCATAGCCAAGAACACTTTTTAATTTAGTGCAAGTTAAGTAACAGAATACTCCTGCAGCAAGTCCGATGAAGAAAGCTCCACTTGGACCAACAAATCCTGAAGCTGGAGTAATCGCAACTAATCCTGCTACAGCACCTGAACACATTCCAAGTAAACTTGGTTTCTTTTCGCCTGAGAACCACTCAACAAGCATCCAGGCAACACCCGCTGTTGCAGCTGCAATTTGAGTTACAAGCATTGCCATTCCAGCGTTACCATTTGCAGCAACTGCTGAACCAGCATTAAACCCAAACCAACCAACCCATAGCATTGAAGCACCAATCATTGTTAATGCTATATTGTGCGGACGAGATTTTGTTTTTCTTTTACCAATGACTAAAGCGGCAACTAAACCAGCAACTCCTGAATTGATGTGAACAACTGTTCCACCTGCAAAATCAAGAACGCCTAATTTAGATAAATAACCGCCACCCCAAACCATATGACCAATTGGCGCGTAAACAAATATACTCCACAACACTACAAAAATAAACAGTGCTCCAAAATTTACACGTTCAACAATTGACCCACAGATTAGCGAAACAGTAATAATTGCAAATGTTAATTGATAACAAATAAAAACTGTTTCAGGGATTGTCATACTCAATGAAGCAACATCAACGCCTTTCAAAAATGATTTTGAAAGATCACCGATGAATAAATTGCCCTCACTAAAAGTAAGTGAATATCCACAGATAAACCAAATTAATGTCACAACGCAAGTAATCATGAATGACTGACTAATTGTGGAAACAACGTTTTTCTTACCAACCAAACCACCATAAAATAAAGCAAGTCCTGGAATAGTCATTAACAAGACAAGTGCGGTACTTGTTAACATCCACGACGCATCTCCTGCATTTAAAACTGGCTTTGGGTCAGCAGCAAAAAGAACTGTTGTTTGTAGTAAAAAAAACAGAAAAATTGCGATTTTATTAATTATTTTTATCATATTGCTTTATCTCCTTTTTCACCTGTTCGAACCCGAATAACTTGACTCAAGCTGGTTATGAAAATTTTTCCATCACCAATCTTTCCAGTTTTCGCAGTTTTTAATATAGCCTCTAAAGCTTTTGCATATTGCTTATTTGAGACCGCTATTTCTAGTTTTGTTTTGGGAAGAAAAGCAACTTCATATTCAGAACCTCTATAAAACTCTGTATGACCTTTCTGCCTTCCATATCCTTTAACATCTGTCATCGTCAACCCAACAACACCGACTTTATTAAGAGCTTTCTTAACATTGTCTGCTTGTTCAGGTTTTATGATTGCAGTTATTAGTTTCATAATACTCCCTGTTATTGTTTGTTTTAATTAGTAATGACGTAACAAAAAAATTTTTTAATATGAAGTGATCATTCAATGATTCAGATATGATCAGAATGCATAACCAAAAAAAATTAATTTTTTCTGTTATTGTTCAAAAATTGATTTAATTTATTAGAAAAATCATCAACTAAATTTAAAAGTGTGCTGCCATGCAAGGTTGGCATAACTCCTTTGCTTGTTCTATTAAAAAGTTTTCGATTTATTTCTCTCTCAAGATCCATTACTGCTCTTGAAAATGTTGATTGAGATTTATTATCTTGTTTTGATGCTTTTAAAAAACTCCCAGCTTTAGCTACTTTTCTATATACTTTTAGCTTCTCCCAATTCATATAAGAAATGTATATCTAAAATGCATAGCTAACTAATGCAATGTTGGAAAATGAGGTATGCTAATTAACTTTGAAGGTACCGATAATTTTGTAAGATCTATCAATAATGATCATCTCACCAGAATTTGCAAATTGATCTGCTAAACCTTGAATTGTTGTATGATGAGCAATAAATATATAATTCTTATTTTTGTCTAATTTTTCAATAAATTCTTTAGTTTTTTTTATATATGCGGGTGTTTTACTTGAGTCTGCAAAAGTAGAATTTAAACCTGAAAAAGTTTCAAAATTTTTAAATGCATATCTCGCTGTATCTTTACATCTGCAATATTCGGATGAATAAACTTTTTCAAAAGAAATATTATTCTTTATAAAAAACTCACCTAATCGTTTAGCTTGCTCAATACCTTCTGTTGATAAATTTCTTTGGGTTTTGCAATCATTTAAATTAAAATTTGCCAGGATCGCCTGTTCCTGGGGCCTCTGAATGGCGAATAAGAATTAATTTTCCACCCTCTTTTAAGTCTTTAATAATCTTTTGCTCATTTGCAAAAACAGAAAAGAAGCTAGTTATGCTCAAAAGACATGTAAAAATTATCAATCTTACTTGCATTATATTATTCTAGCAGTTGACTTCGAATAGTCGTAATTAACATTTAATTTATAAAATAATGACAAAATATTTAATCACTTCAATAATTTTTTTAATTGTAGCTGTGCTATTTCTTTATTTTCGAAGCAAAAAAAATCAGGCCAGAATATTAAAAAAAGATCCTAGAACAGGAACTTTTACCGATCTTTAAACAATAATTTTTTAAAATTTAAATGGAAAATTTCATTATTTATCCCGCGCTCCTATTTCCTGCCATTCCACTAATGATGACCAATTTTACTCATCGTTATAATAGCTGTGCAGTATTAATTAGAAAAATTCATGCGGAAATAATTGAAAAAAAAATAGATACTCAAGATGTTATGGGCAGGCGTTATGTTGCGCAAATAAAAACTTTAACTTATAGAATTAAACTTATTAAACTTATTCAAACTCTTTCTGGCATTGCTTTATTTACAAATTTATTAACTATTTTTTTTGGATACATTAATAAACCTGAAATTTCATTAAACTGTTTTGGAATCGCAGTTGTGTTTTTTGGAATTGCCATTATTCTTTTTGTAATTGAGGTGCAAATGTCGGCACGAGCTTTAGAATACCATTTAATAGATCTTAAAGAAAAAGAAAATAACATTTTTTAATGTTAGTTCAGAGACTAAGTATTGGATTATTTATTATTCCAATAACAACAGTTTTAGTATGTCTTGGCGTTGCAATAGCTCTGAATATTTACGAACCATGCAATCCATTTATTAATGGTTGTTATACAATTAGTAGAATTGGCAGAAGTCATCCTGGTATTTTAATATTTAAACCGATGATGTTAATCACTGCTATACTTATTATTGCTTATTCTTTCGAACATGTAAGAATTTTTAAAAAATTTTTAATCTCTAAAATATATTTAAACTTAATTTTATTATTTAGTTTTATCTCAGCAACATGCTTACTAACTTACATTTTATTTTTAGGAGTAGAAGGGTCAGAAGTTTGGAAATTTATGAGAAGAGGTGGAATCTTTATTTATATTATTAGTTTAGTATTTACTCAGTTTTTTGTTGCATTATCCTACATGAAAATAAAAGACGATTATCAGGTTATCGTTTCATCTAAAGCTATTAAGGCAACTTTTTATCATAGTCTTATGATTGTTATTTTTGGCTTTGTTTTATTTTTATTTACCAACCGATTTCTGCAATTAACGACATGGAATACTAGAATCATAATTGAATGGAATTATTTTCTATTTATAAGTTTATTTTTTCTAAATAGCTATTTTATTTGGAAAAGAATTAATGCGACAAATTGAGTTTGAGGTTATTTTTCTCTTTGAAAATTAAAGACTATTCCTACTAAAACACTCAGAATTAAAATCTGTATCTATTTGAATAGTATTTGACTTTAAATGTGAAAATAATTAATCATAGTTCACTTAATAAATATGACTGAAACACTAACACCCTATTTAAGTTCTTTTTTTATTCTTTTTAGAGAAGGTTTCGAAGCCTTATTAATAGCTATTCTAATATTTACTTACTTAGACAAAATGAATGCAAGACATCAGCGCCCTGCTGTCATTTGGGGTTTGATTGCCGGTGTAGTTGTCTCTTTATTAACTGCTTTAGCTGTAAAAAAAATTGCAGCAATAACGCACGCTCATGAAGAATTATTCGAAGGATCGGTAATGTTAATTGCATCTGGCATGTTAGCGTACGTTGCTTATTTTAGTCATAACGCAAAACAACATGTCAAAGGTAAAGTAGATAAAGCCGTTTCAACAGGTAACCCGTTTTTTTTATCACTTACAGTTTTCTTTGCGATTGTACGTGAAGGTTTTGAAGTAGTTTTATTTTATGCTGCTTTATTTACTTCTACAATTTACAGCCCAATCCCTGTAATTGCTGGAGCAATTACTGGAACATTGGCTCTAATTTTTGTTTATTTTGTTCTGAGAAAAATTACTAAAATAATGCCTGTGGGAACTTTCTTTAGAATTTCAAGTATTTTATTGTTATTGCTTTCAGTTTACTTTGGTTATGAAGGTGCAAAAGAATTTTATGCAGGCTTACGTGAACTAAAAATAATCTAATTTATAAATTTAAAAATTAGCAATTAATATTAATGATACCTGGCTTTAGTTTTAGAAGAAGATTTTCTGATCTTTCCGAAAAAGAAATATTAGCATTAGCTATTTCTTCTGAAGAAGATGATGCTTCCATTTACAGAAGTTACGCTGAATATTTAAAAAAAGATTATCCTGATACTTCAAAAGTATTTCAAGATATGGCAAGAGTTGAAGATAGTCACAGAAAAATTCTAATAGATAAATTTCAATCAAGATTTGGTGAAAACCTTCCTCTTATTAGAAGAGAACATGTTGCTGGTTTTTACGCTAGAAAACCTGTCTGGTTAATAAAAAATCTAAGCGTTGATAGAATTAGATTAGAATCTGAAATGATGGAACGAGATGCTTATAATTTTTATGTAAAAGCAGCTCAGATAACTAGTGATGCATCAACAAGAAGATTATTAGGTGACTTAGCTGCTGCAGAAGCAGGTCATACTACTGCAGCTGACCGACTTATAGAAACTCATGTGGCGAGTGATGCTAAAGAAACTGAAGCAAGAACTTCAAAAAGACAATTTATTTTAACGTGGGTACAGCCTGGATTAGCTGGATTAATGGATGGCTCAGTTTCAACATTAGCTCCAATTTTTGCAACCGCATTTGCAACACAAAATACATGGACAACTTTTATTGTTGGTCTTGCAGCGTCTATTGGGGCCGGAATATCAATGGGATTGACGGAAGCAGTTTCAGACGATGGTGCAATTTCAGGGAGAGGCTCTCCTCTAAAACGTGGTTTGGCATCAGGGGTAATGACTGCTGTTGGTGGACTGGGTCACGCGTTGCCATATTTAATTCCTCATTTTTGGACAGCAACTATTCTTGCAATGGTAGTTGTATTTTTTGAATTATGGGTAATTGTTTGGATACAAAATAAATATATGGAAGCACCATTTCTTAGAGCTGCTTTGCAAGTGGTGTTAGGTGGTGCGCTAGTATTGGCCGCTGGAATTCTTATAGGATCAGGTTAATTAAGATCTATAATCAGCGTTAATTGAAATATACTCAGCATTAAAATCACAAGTATAAGCAGTAAATTTTCCCTTACCTAAATTTAAATTCACATCAAAAATAATATCTTCGCCAAGCATATAATCTTTAACTTTTTGCTCATCATAACTTGGAATCTGCATTCCATATTTGGTAATTAAAAAATCTCCAATTTTAATTTCAACTTTTTCTTGCTTTATTCTTTCATTAGTTTTTCCAATCGCCATTAAAATTCTACCCCAGTTAGGATCGCTTCCTGCAACCGCAGTTTTTACAAGAGGAGAGTTTGCAATGGACATGGCAACTTCTTTTGCAAATTTATCATTGGAAGCACCTATTACGTTTACAGTAACAAATTTTTTTGCTCCCTCCCCATCTAAAACAACTTGTTTTGAAAGATCTAACATCACTTCATAAAGTGCTTTTTCGAAATCTTTTGCTACTTTTGAATTAATATTGTTAATAATTCTATTCTTAGCTTTTCTAGTCGAGAAAACTAAAACCATATCGTTTGTTGAGGTATCTCCATCAACTGTAATTGCATTAAAGGTATTCTCAGTATTTCTTTTCAGCATCTTATTTAAGACTTCTTGTGAAATATTTGCATCAGTAAAGATAAAGCCAAACATCGTTGCCATATTTGGTGCTATCATTCCTGATCCCTTGGCAATTCCAGCGATATTGATAAAATCTTTATTTGTTTGAACAGCAGCACAGCTCATTTTTCCAAATGTATCTGTGGTCATAATAGATAAGGCCTGCTTAATCCAAGTTAACTTTATCGGTTTTTTTAATTTCTCAATTAAATTAGGTAATACATTTTTAACTTTTGTAAGTGGAAATGGTTGACCAATAACACCTGTTGATGCAAATAAAATTTGCTTGCTAGAAATTTTTTTTTTATCTGAGAAAAACTTTGATAATTCAATGATACTATTCAAGCCTTGTTTGCCTGTGTATGCATTCGCATTTCTAGTATTAACTAATAAAGCTCTAATATCTTTTTTATTCGCTTTAATATTCCAATCAATGCAAACTGATCTAGTTGAAGACTTTGTGTAAACTCCTGAAAATATTGCACCATCTGGAAAATAAAATAAACTCACATCATCTCTGGTCGTGTCGTATAAGCCAGCGCTTATAGTTGAAATCTCGAGTCCATCAATACTTGGCATCTCGGGGAAATCTTTAGTAACTCTGTTAAGTTGTTTTTTCTTAAAAAAGTTTTGAAATAGCGTAGTCATGTGTATTTTATTTAGTATTTTTTCAGTTATAAGGTAGTTGCTAAATTTATACTATTTAATTTATCTGTAATAATATCTCAAAATGATACCTGGTTTAAACATTTTAAAAAAAATATTTAAAACATCTAATGAGCGTAAGCTTATTGAAATACGCCCATTAGTTCAAAAAATTAATTTATTAGAGCCAGAAATCCAAAAGCTTTCAGATCAAGAATTAAAGAACAAAACACTAGAGTTTAAAAAAAGAATTAAGAGTGGAGAAAATTTAAATAAAATTTTGCCTGAAGCATTCGCTTGTGTGCGTGAGGCAAGCGTTAGAACTATAGGACAAAGACATTTTGATGTGCAATTACTTGGTGGAATTATTCTTCATCAAGGCAAAATCTCAGAAATGAAAACTGGAGAAGGAAAAACGTTAGTTGCAACTTTGCCTGCCTACTTAAATAGCTTAACAGAAAAAGGTGTGCATGTTGTAACAGTAAATGATTATCTTGCAAAACGTGACTCCGAGTGGATGTCAAAAATTTACAATTTTTTAGGAGTTAGTGTTGGTTGCATTATTAATGGCATCGATGATGTTAGTAGAAAAGCTCAGTACGAATGCGACATTACATATGGAACAAATAATGAATTTGGATTTGATTATTTAAGAGACAATATGAAATATTCTATTGCTGAAATGGTACAGCGAAAACATTATTTTTGTATTGTTGATGAGGTAGACAGTATTTTAATTGATGAGGCCAGAACACCTTTAATTATTTCTGGGCCAACAGAAGATAATTCTTCTCAATATTTTTTATGTAACAAATTAGTCAATCAATTAGATAAGGAACATTATGATATTGATGAAAAAGATCGTAGTGCTTTACTAACTGAAAAAGGAATAGATTTTGTTGAAGATAAGTTAAGAAAAATAAATTTATTAAAAGGCGCTAGTTTTTACGATCCACAAAATTTATCTGTTGTTCATCACATTAACCAATCTTTAAGAGCAAATATGCTTTTTGCTAAAGATAAAGACTACATCATTAAAGATAATCAAATTTATATTATTGATGAATTTACTGGTCGTATTATGGAAGGTAGAAGATATTCTGACGGTCTTCATCAGGCAATTGAAGCAAAGGAAGGTGTTCAAATTCAAAACGAAAACCAAACTTTAGCATCAATAACATTCCAAAATTACTTTAGATTGTACGAAAAACTATCTGGTATGACAGGAACTGCAATGACTGAGGCTGAAGAGTTTTATGAAATCTATAAATTAGATGTGGTTGAATTGCCAACCAATAGACCAATGATTAGAAAAGACTTTAATGATAAAATTTTTAGAACTGAAAAAGAAAAATTTAATGCAATTATAAAAGAAATTGTAACTGCTAATGAAAAAAAACAACCCGTTTTAATTGGAACTACTAGCATTGAAAAATCTGAAAGAATTTCAAAAATTTTAAAGCAAGAATCAATAAAACATAACGTTCTAAACGCAAAATTCCATGAACAAGAAGCAAATATTATTGCCCAAGCAGGAAGAATTGGTGCGGTTACAATTGCAACAAATATGGCTGGCAGAGGAACCGATATTCAACTTGGTGGTAATTTAGATCTTAAAATTAAGGAAGGCGGAACTAACGATAAATTATTAGTCGCTAAAACTAAACAAGAGCATGAAGAAGAAAAAAACAAAGTATTAGCTAGTGGTGGGTTATTTGTTGTTGGAACAGAGCGTCATGAAAGCAGAAGAATAGATAATCAATTAAGAGGTCGAACTGGAAGACAGGGCGATGTGGGTGCTTCTATTTTTTATTTAAGTTTACAAGATGATCTGATGAGAATTTTTGGATCTGAAAAAATTGATTTTATGTTGCAAAAACTGGGACTTAAAGAAGGAGAATCTATTGATCATCCTTGGATCAATAAAGCTTTGGAGAAAGCACAACAAAAAGTTGAGGGGAGAAACTTTGATATCAGAAAAACTTTATTACAGTTTGACGATGTAATGAATGATCAAAGAAAAGTAATTTTTGAACAAAGATTAGGTGTTATAAAAAATCCAAATATTTATAATGTGGTAAATGATATTTTTGATGAAATTGTAGAAAATTTAATTAATGAAATTCACAATTATAAAGATAGCTCAGATGCTAATATAAAAAAATTAATTAAAACAAAAACAGAACGTTTATGCGGAACCAAGATTGAAGATAATGATTTTAATGTTTGGCTTTCAAATGGCAGTTCTGAACAAAAAGAATTTCTAAAAAATAAATTTGATCAAAGAAGAAATGCCAGAATCGCCACTGCTGGTGATGAAATTAATAAAGATGTTGAAAAAAGAATTTTTCTACAAAATCTAGATTATGAGTGGAAAGGTCACTTACAATATCTTGAACAATTAAGACAGGTAATTGGCCTTAGAGGTTACGGCCAAAAAAACCCATTAGATGAATATAAGCGAGAAAGTTTTAATTTATTTAAAGATCTACTTTCAAAAATTAAAGAAAATCTAATTATGTTCTTAATTAATATTCAAGTAACAAAAGAAGATAAACCTTCTCAACCACAGCAAACTACTATTCAAGAAAAAATCTCAAGAAACGCTCCTTGTACCTGTGGTTCCGGTAAAAAATATAAAAATTGCTGCGGCGCTCTAAGCAAAGATTAAAGCTAAAATAAATAAAATTACAATAACAAAGGCAGTTAAGATTAATCTGTAATTATTCTGAAGTAATAATTTCCAGTTAAACGGATTAAAAGTAACAGTATTAATTTGTGTATCTTTATAAAATTCTTCTTTGGTTATCATCACGTCTCTTCCTATGCTTAAAAATCTATTTTTTCGTTGATAAATAAGCTCTTCGGGGGAAATTTGAATTAGTTCATTTAAATTTTTTTTAATACTCATTGTAACATTTGCAACCATTTCTTTATGATTTCTGTGAGCTCCACCTTTTGGCTCTTTAATAATTTCATCAATAATTTTATTTTCTAATAAATCTTGTGAAGAAATCTTCATCGCTTCTGCAGCCTCTTTCGCTTTCTTTGGATCACGCCAGAGGATAGATGCGCATCCTTCAGGTGATATTACTGAATAGACAGAATATTCTAACATTAAAACTTTATTAGCAGTTGCAAGAGCGATAGCTCCCCCCGATCCACCTTCTCCTATAATAATAGAGATCATTGGAACTTTTAAATTAAGACAACACTCAATAGATTTTGCAATGGCTTCTGCTTGTCCTCGCTCTTCTGCTCCTTTTCCAGGATAAGCTCCTGGTGTATCTATAAATGTTATAATTGGAATGTTTAATCTATCTGCAAGATTCATTAAACGCATACTTTTACGGTATCCCTCAGGCCTCATCATTCCAAAATTTCTTTGAATTCTGGATTGGGTATCGTTTCCTTTTTCTTGACCAATAACTAAAACCGAAACACCATCAAGACTTGCAAATCCTGCTAACACTGACTGATCTTCTCCATATAAACGATCACCAGATAGATTTGTAAAATCTGGAAAAATTTTTTGAATATAATGAATGGAACGTGGTCTAAATTCATGTCTTGCAACTTTTGTTTTTTGCCAGCGATTAAGATTCGTATAAACTCTATCTAATACTTCATTTAATTTTTTTTCAGCATCAATAACGGAAGGATTTTCAATAACGGTAATTCCCTTTGCAAGATAAGGGGCTTTTAATTCTTGAACTCTTTGATCTAATACCTTAATATCGTCTTCAAAATCTAAATAATTCATTTAATAGTTTTCTATTTATACATATTGAGTTCGGATAAAATTTATATATAAATTATAGCGCATATGAAATCTTTTCCAAAAAATACCACTATTACAGGAAAAATTTCTAAAGAATTTGAGGAAATTTTAACTTTAGATTGTTTAGAGTTTGTAGCTGATTTGCATCGAAAATTTAATTTTCGAAGACTTGAATTATTAAAACGTAGACAGGAAGTTCAAAATAAAATTGACAATGGTTGGCGTCCTAATTTCTTAGATGAAACTAAATCTATTAGAGAAAAAGATTGGAAGATTTTAAGTGTTCCAAAAGATTTACAAGATCGTAGAGTTGAAATTACAGGTCCTACTAACCAGAAAATGATTATAAATGCTCTTAACTCTGGAGCTAGTTGTTTTATGGCGGATCTTGAAGATTCTGCAACTCCCACTTGGAATAATGTTATTGAAGGGCAAATTAATTTAAAAAATGCAAATAATAAAAAAATTAATTTTACAGATAAAGCTACAGGTAAGGAATATAAGCTAAATGAAAAACATGCAGTTCTTATTGTAAGACCAAGAGGATGGCATTTAGATGAAGCACATTTCTTAATTGATAACGAAAAATGCTCAGGTAGTATATTTGATTTTGCTGTTTATTTTTATCATAACGCAAAACAACTTATTCAAAATGAAACAGGTCCTTATTTCTATTTACCAAAAATGGAAAGTCATCTTGAAGCCAGACTATGGAACGAAGTATTTACAGAAGCACAAAAAAAATTAGACATCAAGCGCGGAACAATTAAGACAACAGTTTTAAT
The DNA here is from genome assembly GCA_009693745.1 of Candidatus Fonsibacter sp. Classification (GTDB taxonomy): domain Bacteria; phylum Pseudomonadota; class Alphaproteobacteria; order Pelagibacterales; family Pelagibacteraceae; genus Fontibacterium; species Fontibacterium baikalense. The sequence continues at coordinate 961 of SHWR01000032.1, read as the reverse complement.
TGAGACAATTCTTGCTTCTTTTGAAATGGATGAAATATTATTTGAGTTAAAAGACCATATTGTAGGTCTTAACTGCGGAAGATGGGATTATATTTTTAGTTACATTAAAAAATTTAAAAACTTTAAAGATTTTTTATTGCCAGACCGATCTATTCTTAAAATGACTTCCCATTTTTTAAGATCATATAGTTTATTATTAATTAAAACATGTCATCGTAGAGGCGCTCATGCAATGGGAGGTATGGCTGCTCAAATTCCAATTAAAGATAATGAAGCTTTAAATCAAAAAGCAATGGAAGCTGTAAAACAAGATAAATTAAGGGAAGCTAATGATGGTCATGATGGTACTTGGGTTGCTCATCCTAGCTTAGTAAAAATTGCAAAAGATATATTCGATGAAAAAATGCCACAAGCAAATCAGGTTAACAAGATTCCTGGTAATATAAAAATTGAAGCTAACGATTTATTATTAGCTGAAAAGGGAGCTATTACTGAAGAAGGTGTTAGAAAAAATATTTCTGTAGGAATTCAATATTTAGCTGCATGGCTCGGTGGCAACGGTTGTGTGCCTCTTTATAATTTAATGGAAGATGCTGCTACTGCTGAAATTTCAAGAGCACAAGTTTGGCAATGGAACAAACATCAATGTAAAACTGCTGATGGCAAAACAATTGATCCAGCATATGTAAAAAAAATTGTTAAAGAAGAAATGGTTCAGATTAAAAAGGAAGTTGGTGAACAAAAATTTGAAAAAGGTAATTACGAACATGCTGCAAAAATGTTTGAAGAAATGTCAATTGCTAACCATTTCGAAGATTTTTTAACTATTCCTGCTTATAACGAAATTATTCGAATGGAAGCTACTAGATAAGCCTTTTATTTAACTATATTCAATTTCTCTACAGGAATTTTTTCAATAATTTTTGTTTTTTCTAGAACAATATCTTTTGAACCGAAATAA
>SHWR01000031.1 GCA_009693745.1 Candidatus Fonsibacter sp. | reverse complement strand
TCGTCTTCAATCTTCCATAGTTTAAGATTAACTGATTTAAGTTTTTTGTGCAATTTTGTAAGTAACTTAGATTTTTTAATACTTCTATTTACGGTTTCTTGCAGAGAATTTAGTTCTTTTAAAACAATATTTCTTTTATTTTTATCTTTAATTTTATTTTTTTTTATTTCAAGAATTGAGATTTTATCAAATAACTCCCCAGCAGATACCTCAGAATAAATTTTTTTTGTAATTTCCATAATTAATCAATAATGTTCTTTTATAATATATGTCAAATATTTTAATAATAAAACTTGGCTCACTTGGTGACGTTGTTCAAATTTCTGGAGCTTTAAGAGATATTAGAGAACATCATAAGGATGAAAAAATTACAATCCTAACCACCTCTAAATATTTAAATTTATTTAAAATTTGTCCCTATTTAGATGGGTGTTTATTAGATGAGAGATTACCTAGATATAATATTTTTTATCTTTTAAGATTAAAAAAAATTATAAACTCTTTAAACTTGAATAAAGTTTATGATTTACAAAATTCAAATAGAACAAATTTTTATAGAAAATACCTTTTTAATATAAAAGATTGGTCATCTTCTAAAGATACTCTAGAAAACAAATATAATAATTCAGTATTACAAAGACTCGATGAACAATTAAGAAAATCAAATATTCAAACTCGTTATACTTTAAAACCAGATTTTAGCTGGGCTGCTGATAAGGCTAATAATTACAATTTTGATACGAATAAAAAATATATTTTATTTTTTCCATTTTGTTCTAAAGATTTAATTCATAAAAGATGGCCTTATTTTTCTGAGCTAATAAATTTAATAAAAAAAAATCATTCTCAATATGAATTGGTAGTTGCCCCAGGTCCTGATGAGATAGCGGAGGCTAAGATTTTAGATATTAAGATAGCCCTAAATAACAATTTACCATTAAATTTTTTTGAACTTGCGTCTTTAATAAAAAAATCACATTTAGTTATTGCAAATGATACAGGGCCAGCTCACATGGCGGCTCATCTAGGTGCTAGAGGATTTGCATTATTTGGTCCTCACACAACTCCTGAAAAAGTTTCAATTGAGAGAGAAAAGTTTATTGCTCTCCAGACTACGGATTTAAAATCTCTCTTTGCTGATAGAGTTTATGCCTTAATTAAAAGCTCTATAAACTAAGAAGATTTGCGTATTTTTTAATTATTTCATTCCAATAAAATTGTTTAGAAAATTCTTTTGCATTTTTTCCAAGTTCTAAATATTTTTTATTTTCAATTATAGTTTTTAAAGCATCATAAATTTCAGAGTGATCATAGGCATTGCATAATAAACCGGTTTGATTATGCTGAACTGCATCAGGAGCGCCTCCGTCTTTCCCGGCAATCGATGGAATACCATAGCTTGCAGCTTCAATGTAACTAATTCCAAATCCCTCAACTGAAGTTCCTACAATTCTTGTAGGCATTAAAAAAATATTTGAGTTTTTGAGTAGAGCGTTTTTTAACTCAAAGCTAATATTTGTAAAAAAAGTTACATTATTTTCTAGATTTAGAGTTTTGGTTATTTTTTTTAAATTTTCTTCCTCATTGCCATTTCCAACAATTACATATTTAAAATTTGGATAAATCGCTTGAATATTTTTTAAAGCCAATAAAGAAAAATCTATTCCTTTTCTTTTATCAAATCTTGAAATAGTTATGATTTTAATATCGGAATTTCTAAATATTTCTTTAGCTTGACGATCTACCTCTGAGCCAATGACTTGAGGTGCGTTAATACCAGGGTTTATCACATGTATCTTCTCACGATCACAACCTTTTTGGGTTGCCAAGTTTTTTGTAAACTCTGAGTTTGCGATAATGTATTTAGCTTTCGCTAGTGAATTAACAGATCTTTTATTTATAAGACTTCCAAGCAGATGATTGATTTCTTTACCGTGGATTAGACATAAAATTGGAATTCTATCTGATATATTTTCAGTTATTAATTCAATACTTTTCCAATGATCGGCAATTATAGCTTCAACTGAATTATTTTTTATAACTTCTTTTAAAAGATTTAATTTTCTATATTTCTTTAATATTTTAAAGCCTCCCATTCTATTAGTTTCAAAATTATTTTTTTTGTCATAACTTTCATCACCAGAAAATGAGTTTGCCAAAACTTTAATTGGATGAAAATCATTTAAATTAATTGCAAGGCCACCCATTAAACTCTGCATTCCACCAATTTCAGGCGGATAACTCCTTGTTGTTATAATAATCATTTAATTATTTTTTCCACTTAATATTACATCCCATACTTGGGTATTGTTGTTTTGGTCCATTTAAAGTTTTTGCAATTAATTCCATCGCATCTAAAAGATCTTTTTTTCCTTCTAATGTCGATTTGAGATTTTTTATTTCTCTGATTCTACCCCGATATTGCAGTTCATTATTTTTATTATATCCAAAAAAATCAGGAGTACATACTGCTCCGTAATTTTGGGCAATTTCTTGAGTTTCATCATATAAATATGGAAATTTAAAATTATTTATTTTCGCAAATTTTTTCATATTTTCAAAACTATCTTCAGGATAATTATTTGCATCATTTGACATTATCGCGACTGAACTAATTCTAAATTTTGATAGTTTGTTAGTTACATCTACTAATTCCTCAATTATAGCTTTTACATAAGGACAATGGTTGCAAATAAACATAATTAAAGTTCCATTTTGACCTTTAATGTCTTTAAGTGAAATGAACGTATCTTCAGTTGATATTAATTTAAATTCTTTAATCTTTTCTCCAAAATTACACACTGGAGTTTCAGTGAGAGACATAATTTTATTTTACTATTTGGAATATTTGTTATGAATATAACATGATTTTTGAACTAGGTAATAAAAGATTAATAGGTGATGAAAAATATTGGATCGCGCCATCAGCAAATGTAATTGGTGACGTTACTTTAAAAAATGATTCCAGTGTTTGGTTTAATGCTGTTATCAGGGGAGATATTGAAAATATTACAGTGGGTGAGGGCAGTAATGTTCAGGACAATTGCGTTCTACATACTGACAAAGGATTTCCTTTAAAAATTGGAAAAATGGTAACCGTTGGCCATTTAGTAATGTTACATGGTTGCACTATCATGGATAATAGTTTGATTGGTATTGGTTCAACAATTTTAAATAAAAGTGTTATTGGAAATAACTGCATTATTGGTGCTAACAGTTTAATAACTGAGGGAAAAATAATTCCAGATAATTCTTTAGTTATGGGTAGTCCCGGAAAAGTAATTAGACAAGTTACAGAGGAAGAAAAAAAAGCAATTACTGAAAATGCTCAGCATTATATAGATAATTGGAAGAAATACGTAAAAGAGCTTAAAAAAATTTAAGGAACTAACCAAGTGCTTTTGTTTTCATCGAGCATGAATTTAGCTCGTCTGTGTCCTTGAGAGGCTAAATAAAGCCATTCAAAACTTTTAATTTTACTTTCAACAACACAAAAATTTTTATATCCCACTTCACTTTGCTCAAGAGTTGGAAGAGTGCCGCCCATATCTTTTGATAAATCAGAAGCCGACTCATTAATTAAATCACCAGGGGCTTGTGGTGATAGATAACATTTTCTGCTCATCATTTGTGTTTTAGTCCAAGCTTGTTTTGTAATTTCATTATCTTTATGAATTGTTGCAATTCCCTCTGCACGAACTTGTATTTTTCTTTTTTTATTATAAAATACGAAATGAATTTTTTTATTCTTTTTTAAATAATTAATTTTTGGGGATCTATAATCGGTATGAAATCGTAAGATATTTTTATCTCTAAATGCGCCCCGCAGAACAACAATTCTTCCATCAGCACCATCCTCAGAATTAATAATTACAACAGGCAATCTGAAATCTTCACCTCTTTCGGAAACTCCTTCTTGTAAAAGAGTCCAGATCTCATTTAATATTAAATCAATATTATTATAGTAATTTGGAATATCGTTAATCACTCTTCTTAATTTATTTCTTTTTAAGTCTTGTAATTAAACTTGAAGTATCAAATCGGTTGCCACCATTTTTTTGTACATCAGCGTAATAACCATCTATGACTTTAGTTATCGCAAGATCAGAGCCGTTATTTTTTGCCTCTTCCATAGCAATTCCTAAATCTTTTCTCATCCAATCAACTGCAAAACCAAAATCAAATTTACCTTGAATCATTGTTTTATATCTATTTTCCATTTGCCAAGATTGAGCAGCGCCTTTTGAAATTACTTCAATAACATCTTCCATGTTTAATCCTGCATTTTGGCCAAATCGAATTCCTTCAGATAAACCCTGAACTAGTCCAACAATACAAATTTGATTAACCATCTTAGCAAGTTGCCCGCTTCCTGCAGGACCTAATATTTTCATTTTTTTGCTATAACATTTGATGACATCTTGAGCTTTTTCAAAATCTTTATCTTCTCCGCCGATCATTACTGTTAACTGACCATTCTCAGCTCCAGCTTGACCACCAGAAACAGGAGCATCTAAAAAGCCAAAGCCTTTTTCTTTTGCAGCCTTAAATAATTCACGAGCAATTTTTGCCGAAGCAGTAGTGTTATCAATAAATACTGCACCCTTTTTTACAGAGTGAAATGCTCCTACAGGTCCTAATGTTACTTCTTTTAAATCGTTATCATTACCAACGCAGCAAAATACAAAGTCAGAATCTTTACTTGCTTCTTGAGGTGTTTTTGCAAATTTTCCACCGAACTCTTTAACCCATTTTTCAGCTTTTGCAGTTGTTCGGTTATAAACTGTAACCTCATGGCCTGCCTTTGCTATGTGACGCGCCATTGGGTAACCCATTACACCGAGACCTAAAAAAGTAACTTTAGCCATTTATGCTCCTATTAATCGTTTGTTAAGTTGATCACTTATATATCGCTGTTAAATCTTTATAAAAACTTGATTTATTTAAGCTTTAAGATTAAAAGGGTCAATTCAAATTATGGCACGAGTAACTGTTGAGGACTGTTTACAGCAAGTTGATAATCAATACGATTTAGTCATTTTGGCTAAAGAGAGAACTTTGCAATTGGGCGTTGGTGATGCTCCGCAAGTTCCAGTCGATAATGATAAACGAACAGTTTTAGCTTTACGAGAAATCGCAGAAAAAAAAGTTTCAGTAAAAGGCTTAGAAGAATCAACAATTGATCGCATGAGAGATCATCCAGATGATGCTGTTGAACAAGAAGATTTTGACAGTCCAGACGGAGATTCTTTTGAAGATTTATATCAAGGAGAAGTTTCAAAATCAGGACAAGCAATACTTCCTTCTAAAAGATCTAGAAAAATTCCGGAACCAAAAGCTGGAGCAGAAAATGAAGCTATCGAGTCAGATGACGATGATCTTGATGATGATGTAGCTTTAGAAGCGGCTCCTGAAAAAGTAGTTTCTGAAGATAAAGCTTAATTAAATTTTAATTTTAAAATCTTTTAAAATCTTTTTTCTGTGCTGATCAAGCTCAGGAATTTCGCCGCGTGTTTTTGGATCTTTATAATTAGACATTTTAATTGGATTTCCGGCCATTTTAAATTTTCCAATTTTTTTATGATCTGAACTTACAATCATATTTCTAAATACAATCTGAGGATTTTCTACGGCTTGTTTAATATTATAAATCGGACCACATGGAATATTCATTTTAGTAAAAAATTTAATCCAATAATCAGTCTTGCCTTTAATTAAATATTTTTCTAAAATTATTTTTAAATCTTCAGCGTTTACATTTCTCAGTTTATTACTTACAAATCTTTTATCTTTTATATATTCTTTACAACCTAGAGCGTTACAAAGATTTTCAAATAATTTATCATTACCCGCTGCAATTATAATAAAACTATCTTTTGTTTTATAAGCCTCAAATGGACTTATAGAAGGATGACGTGAACCCATAGGCTTTGGAATTTCACCATTACTAAAATATCTTGCAATTGCATTTTCTAAAATTGCAATTTGACAATCGAGCATCGACACATCAATCTTTGTACCTTTACTAGTTTTTTCTCTATCAAATAAAGCTGCATTAATTCCAATTGTTGTAAAGAGTCCTGCGGTAATATCACCAATGGATGTTCCAACTCTTGTTGGCTTACCATCAGGCTGTCCTGTTACGCTCATAAGACCACCCATACCTTGAACAACCATGTCGTAAGCTGGTAAACTTTTTAAAGGACCTGTTTGTCCAAATCCTGAAGCTGAAGCATAAATTAATCTTGGATATTTTTTTCTTAAAATATCCCAAGAGTATCCCCATTTATCTAATGTACCCGGTCTAAAATTTTCAACCAATACATCGGCTTTAGATAAAATTTTTTCAAATATTTTTTTATCGTCTTTATTTTTTAAATTTAGAGCAATACTTTCCTTACCCCTGTTAAGAGACATAAAATAAGCTGAGTAATCTTTAATAAATGGACCAAAACTCCTGCTATCATCTCCTGTTTCTGGAGCTTCTACTTTTATTACTCTTGCACCAAGGTCTGAGAGAACCATAGTACAATAAGGGCCAACCAAAACCCTTGTTAAATCTAGGACTATAATTCCTTTTAATGGTCCTGAATTATTATTCATCCATAGAATATTACATTGACAAAGTGCAACATTCAAATCAGAATAATTCCTTAAATAAATTTAGGGGAGATCATGAAAATTAAACAATACTTAACAGTACTATTTAGTATTTTATTTTTACTAACAACAAATAATTCCTTCGCTCAAATAACATTAAAAGCTTCACACCAATTTCCGGGTGGAAAAGGTGATGCTAGAGATGAAATGGTTCAAATTCTTGCAAAAGAAGTTGAAAAAGCAAATGTTGGAATCAAAATTCAAGTTTTTCCAGGCCAATCACTTTATAAGGCGATGGAACAATACAAACCATTAATAGAAGGTCAGTTAGATATAGCCGCGTTACCTTTAGATTATGCTGCAGGTTTTCAACCAGCATACAGCGCAACATTAATGCCAGGTTTAGTTAAGAATCACTCTCATGCAGCAAGATTAAATGTTTCTCCATTCATGAAGGATATCAAAAAAATTATGAATGATGATGGAGCAATTGTTTTAGCTGATGCTTGGCTTGCAGGTGCTTTTGCATCGAAAAAAAACTGCATCACAACTCCTGATTCAATAAAAGGACAAGTAACAAGAGCAGCTGGAAAAATGTTTGAAGCAATGTTAGTTGGAGCAGGTGCTTCAATTTCTTCAATGGCAAGTTCTGAGGTTTATCAAGGATTACAAAGTGGAGTTTTAACTGGAGTTAATACAAGTTCTGAAAGTTTTGTATCATTTAAACTTTTTGAACAAGTTAAATGTATTACTCCTCCAGGAAAATTTGCTTTATGGTTTATGTATCAACCAGTTATTATGTCTAAAAAGTCATTTGATAAATTAAATGATAAGCAAAAAGAAGCAATTCTTGCAGCTGGAAAAAAAGCTGAAGCTTATATGACTAAAGAAGCTGCTAATTTAGATACTAATATGGAAAAAGTATTTAAAGAAAAAGGCGTTCAAGTAGTCCAACTAACAGAAGCTGATTATAAGGCCTGGATAGCTATTGCTAAACAAACTTCCTATAAGCAGTTTGCTGAAAAAGTTAAAGACGGTGATAAATTAATCGCTAAAGCTTTAGCAGTAAAATAAAAATCTAATCTAACCGGCGAATTTAAAAATTCGCCGGTATTTATTAAATGTTTGTTTTTATAAAGTTTATTCATTCTCTTTCAAAAATTTGTGGTGTCATCTCCACAACATTAATTGCATCGGCAGTTTTAGTTACAACTCAAATGGTCATAGTTAGATATGCTCTTAAAATGTCTACTGTTTGGCAAACGGAATATGTAATTTTCTCACTAGCAGCAGCAACCTTTATTGGCGCTCCCTATGTTTTGTTAAAAAAAGGTCATGTAAATGTTGATCTTATTCCTTATTATTTAAATCAAAAAGGAAAGAATATTTTAGCAATCGTAGCTGCAATTTTAGCATTATCATTTTTAGTAGTTCTTTTTTATTCAAGTGTTCAATTAACAAGTCATGCATGGGTTAAAAATGTAAAAACGCCAACAATTTGGAGTTTTCCATTATGGAAAGTTTATATTTTTTTACCTATTGGAATGGGAATATTAGTGCTTCAATATTTAGCAGATATTCTCGGAATACTTTATAATTACGATAATCCAAAAGGAAATTAAAATGTCACCATTAATACTTTCACTTTGGATAATACTTGCAACATTTGCGGTGCTTGCAACTGGAATACCTATAGCTTTTGGTTTAGCGCTTGTTTCAACAGTTTTTTTCTTAGCAATAGAAGGAGTTGGAAGAATTCCACTCGTTGCAGAACAATTTTTCAATGGATTGCAAGATTTTGGAATTGTAACAATTCCTATGTTCTTGCTTATGGGAATAGCAGTTGCTGCTTCACCAGCAGGAAAAGATTTATATTCTGCACTTGATCACTGGTTAAATAAAGTTCCAGGTGGATTAGTGTTATCAAATTTAGGAGCATGTGCAATTTTTGCAGCTCTCTGTGGCTCATCTCCCGCAACATGCGCAGCAATTGGAAAAATGGGTATCCCTGAAATGAGAAAAAGAGGTTATTCAGCAGAACTTGCAGCAGGAACAATTTGTGCAGGCGGAACTTTAGGAATTTTAATTCCTCCAAGCATCACGATGATTATTTATGGAATTTCAACAGGCACATCTATTGGAAAATTATTTATTGCAGGAATATTTCCTGGAATTATGCTTACGACTTTATTTATGGCCTGGGCTTATTTTTATGCAAGAATAAATCGTGAAGGATCTGAAAAAGTTGAAATAAGAGAATATACTTGGAAAGAAAGATTTGAAATACTTCCAAAAATTATTCCATTTTTTCTACTTGTAGTTGGAGTGCTATATGTTTTGTATGGAGGCATTGCAACTCCGAATGAAGCATCAGCAGTTGGAGCTTTAATTAGCGTTATCTTAGTTGCTGCTGTTTATAAGATGTACAATTTTAAACACATCTGGGCGATTTTAACTGAGTCCATGCAGGAAAGCGTGATGTTAATGATGATCATTGCAGCATCTTTCTTGTTTAGTTTTATTTTATCAAATCTTTATGTGACACAATCTTTAGCTAATGAAATGGTGGCAATAGCTTCAAATAAATGGCTATTGATGCTTTACATTAATATATTTTTATTAATTGCTGGTTGCTTCTTGCCACCTGTAGCAATCATTCTGATGACAGCTCCAATATTATACCCAATTATTACAGCCGCTGGATTTGACCCCATATGGTTTGGTGTAATTATGACAATTAATATGGAAATAGGGTTAATAACTCCTCCAGTTGGTCTAAATTTATTTGTCATACAAGGAATTGCACCAGATATTTCTATTGGTAAAATATTAAAAGGATCTTTTCCCTTTGTCATTTTGATGATTTTACAAATAATTATTCTTTGTATTTTTCCAGAAATTGCAACTTGGCTTCCTAATGCAGTCATGAAATAAAACCCTTATGTTGGGTTTAAAAAATTTTTTAATTTTTATTGCTGATAAAGGAAAAAAGCTAGTCGCAGATTTATTTGTAAAAAAAAAATATAGTCGATCATGCAGTCAATTTGTGCGATGAGCTTATTTCCGAAGATGGAGTTGTTTCAGGAATCACTATCGCAAGAGAAATATTTATAATTTATGAAAAATTAAGCTTGGAGGAGAAAGAAAAGCTTTTTTTAATTATTAACAAAAGATACGGACCAGATTATTCAAAAATTAATAGAGCCTGCAGAGACTTTATTGATAATAATAATGAAATAAATTTATCAAATTTGAATTTAGCTGTTGAAGGAAAAAGACAAGAATTAATTAGAAGATTAAATTTAGCACCAAATGGAACCCAGTATCTTGTTAAGATGAGAGAAGATTTACTTTATTTTTTAGATAAAGATGAAAAATTACAAACTTTAAATAATGATTTTAAACATTTATTTCGATCATGGTTTAATCCTGGTTTTTTAAAGTTAGTTAGAATTTAAAAAGATACGGATTCCGATATTCTTCAAAAAATAATAAAATATGAAAGAGTTCATGAGATTAAGAGTATTGAATCTCTTTACAGAAGATTAGAAAATGACAGATTATTTTTTGCTTACTTTCATCCTATAGTAGACAAAGAACCCCTAATATTTGTTCAGGTTGCCTTGACCAAAGGTGTAGCAAATTCTATTCAGGAAATTACTGAAGGAGGAATTTCTAATTTGTCTGAGTATGATACTGCAACTTTTTATTCAATAAGCAATGCAAATAAAGGTTTACAAGGAATTACTCTAGGAAATTTTTTAATTAAAAGAGTTGTTTTTCAAATTCAACAAGAGTTTCCAAAAATAAAAAATTTTTTCACACTTTCTCCTATACCTGGTTTTGCTAAATGGTTTATTCATCAGTCCGACGATAAAATAAAAAAAATATTAAAGAATTTTGATATCAGAAGATTACTTTTTTTAAAAGATCAGGAAGATATTAATTTTAATCAGCACAAAATTGAGGATAATAAAGAAGCTTTAAAAAAATTAGCTTATCATTATTTAGTTGAAGAAAAGAAGGACAAGAAACCTATAAATTCTGTAGCTTATTTTCACTTTAATAATGGGGCAACATTTCACGATATCCTTATAAATGCTAATCTTTCACTAAACGGGTATAAAGAGTCCTTTGGCATAATGGTTAATTACTATTATGAACTTGAAAAAATATTTCAAAATCATGAAGATTTTGTTAAAAAAAGTAAAATTTCACTCACTGAAAATCTAAAAACTTATGCTTAAAATTAATAGAAAAGTTTGCGTAGCGCCTATGATGGATTGCACTGACCGACATGACAGATACTTTTTAAGATTAATAAGTAAAAATGTCATGCTTTATAGCGAAATGATATCTACTGGCGCTATTTTGAGAGGTAATCAAAAAAATGTTTTAGAATTTAGTGAGTTTGAAAAACCAGTTGCTCTTCAGCTGGGTGGTTCCTCAGTGAAGGAATTATCAGAAGCATCAAAGATTGCGGAAGATCATAATTATGATGAAATTAATTTAAATTTAGGATGCCCTAGTAAAAAAGTTCAAAAGAATAAGTTTGGAGCTTGTTTAATTAAAGAACCCGATTTAGTTGCGGAATGTCTTTCAGGAATGGTTAACTCAACAAAGCTCCCGGTGACTGTTAAAACAAGAATAGGCTTTGATGATGTAGAGGATTTTGAATATTTAGATAAATTTATAAAAAAAATAGCAAGCGCAGGTGTTAAAACGATTATTTTGCATGCAAGAAAAGCCATTTTAAAAGGTTTAAGCCCAAGAGATAATTTAAGAATACCAAAATTGAATTATGGAATTGTAAAACAAATAAAGGACAGCAATCCTAATTTAGAAATTATTATTAATGGTGGAATTACGACCACAGAACAAATCAAAGAACATTTAAATAATGTAGATGGAGTAATGATTGGAAGATCTATTTATCAGTCCCCTTATTTTTTAGCGGATATTGAAAGAGAGATATTTAATAATAATGACATTCCAACAAGGGAAGAGATTGTTAAAAAAATTGTTGAATATTGTTTAATAGAAGTCAAAAAAGGAACAAGAGTTAATCAAGTTATGAGACATACTGTTGGATTATTTCATGGAATCAATGGAGCCAATTTTTGGAAAAGATACTTAAGTGACAATATGCTAGTAAGAGACGCCGACGTTAGCAAGGTGAATTATATGCTTGATATTGTTAAGCATAATAGTGTGAACTTAGATTTTAAGAATTAAGCTGAAAGTTAATATTTAATGAAAAAGATTATTTTAATCATTTTTATAAGCATTAATTTTATTTCAATTTCTTTTGCAAAAATTGTTGAAGAAGTAAAAAAAGTTCCTGTTACTGTTACTAACTCCAATGGAGTAAGCGATAGTAGAGAAATAGTAGTCACTGTCTGGAGAGAAGATTCTAGAGTGAAATCTCCGTATTTATTTTTTAATCACGGACGTCAATCTCATCCTACAATGAGAAAGCAGATGAATCGCGTACGTTCTTCAGCTCAATCAAAATACTGGGTTCAACAAGGTTTTGTAGTGATAATTCCAACTAGAGTCGGATATGGAGAGTCTGGTGTTGATTTTGATCCAGAAGATAGTGGTAGTTGCAGAACTATTTCAGATTTTCCAGGACAAGTAATGCCTCAAGTTCAGCAAACTAAACAAGTATTAGAATTTGCATTAAAGCAACTTACTTATGTTGATACTACTCAAGGAATTTTAGTTGGGCAATCTTATGGAGGATTAGGAGCTATTAAAATTGCTTCTATTGCCGATGAGATAAAAGGTTTAAAAGGTGTCGTTAATTTTTCAGGGGGAGGGCATGGAAGACCTAGCCAACTAGGAAAAGTTGGCGCTGGCACTTCTTGCGATTCTAGAGGACTAGAAAAAATTTTTGCAGAATGGAGTAAAAATAAAGTTCCTACTATATGGTTCTATAGCCCTAATGATCAATTTTTTGGCCGAAGCGATCCAAAGGACTGGCATGCTTCTTTTAAAAATGCTGGAGGGACAGGTGAATTTATAAATATGCCAGAGTGGCGTAATGATGGACATGGGACTATAGGAGATATTCCGAATTGGAAACCTCATTTTGATAAATTTTTAAAAATAACTGGGGTACCTTTTAAAGAGATTGTCCCACCAGAGCCTATAAAAACTAAACCAACAGGGTTTGCTAGATTAGATGATATTTCAAAAGTTCCTTCATTAGGATCTACCGTAAATAATCAAGAAAGAAGAGATAGACTTGAAGATATGTATAAGAATTTTTTATTGTTTCCTGATCCTACTAATAGAGCTTTTTTATTACACACAAGTGGATCTTATTGGTATTGGTGGGGCGGCCTCGACGCCGCACAAGAAGTTATTGATCGATGTTTAGCTAAATATGATACTGGCTGTAAGTTATATGCAGTAAACCAAGATGTGGTTTGGTAGAGAGCATTTTAATTAACTGTTTCAAATATTTTAAATAATAATTGAGACACGTGCTGAGGTTTTTGATCTGAAAAATCAGAAATCTGATTTCTGCAGCTGGTTCCATTCGCTACTATTATATCATCATTTTTAAATTCTTTTTTAATTGTCGGTATTAAAGTTAAGTAGGCCATTTTTTTTGAAATATCATAATTTTTAGCATCATAACCAAAAGATCCTGCCATACCACAGCAACTTGTTTCGATTGGTTTATGTTTGATATTTAAAGTGGTTAATAATTCTAATAATCCTTTTAATCTGTCCTGAGATTTTTGATGGCAATGACCATGCACTAATACATTGTTAGAGAATTTATTGGCTGATACTTTTTTACCATCTTTGATTTTCTCCAATATAAATTCTTCAATTAAATAAAATTTATTTTTAATTTTTTCCTTATTTTCAATATTTTTTAATGACTTAAACTCATCAGTAAAAGTTAATAGACAAGAAGGCTCAATGCCCACAACAGGCGTTGATGCATAATTATTGTTAATAATATAATTAG
>SHWR01000030.1 GCA_009693745.1 Candidatus Fonsibacter sp. | reverse complement strand
AAAATTCTGAAATTGATAAAGAATCCCATATTTTTAATTTTCCGTAGATTAAACAAGGAATTTTTCCAGAAGGCGAAAATTTTAATATATTGTTTTTAGTATTTTTATCTCTTAACTTAATTTTAACTTCGTCAAATGGAATATTAAAATATTTTAACAACAGCCATACTCTCAATGACCATGTTGAATAAATTTTATCGCCTATTACTAGTTTGAATTTCATAATTAAATGTGCTTTTTATATAAGCAAACCCTATTCTTTTGCATCTTATATTTTATAAATAAATCCTAGAAAGCATTTAATAATATAGCTATATTCGCCATTCGAAATTTAATTAATAATAAAGCGGGAGTGGTGGAACGGTAGACACGCCAGTCTTAGGAACTGGTATCGAAAGATGTGAAGGTTCAAGTCCTTTCTCCCGCACCATGTAAAATATGAAAGTAACAATATCGGAATCTAAGGGCTTAAAGACCAATCTCAATGTTTTAGTTAAGAAACAAGAGATTGATAAAAAAATAGAAAAAAGAGTCATCGAATTACAGAAGACCATTAACATTAAAGGTTTTCGACCAGGAAAAGCGCCAATAGATTTATTAAAAAAACAATTTGCTCAAGCATTGTACGGAGAAGTTTTAGAAAAAATTTTACAGGACAACACTTATCAAGCATTAAATGATAATAAAATTAAACCTGCTAGCCAGCCTAAAATTGAAATCAAATCTTCAGGAGAAGACAAAGATTTAGAGTACATAATTTCTGTAGAAAAAACTCCAGAAATAAAAAAAATTGAATTAGAAAAAATAAATTTAACTGATTATAAATTAAAAATAGAAAAAAAAGATTTAGATGAAAGAATTAATTTATTAGCAGAAGGTCAAAAAAAATATGTTAATAAAAAAGAAGGCGAAAGTTCTGTTAAAGGTGATTTAGTAGTTTTTGATTTTGAGGCAACTATTAATGGCAAACCTTTCGAAGGTAATAAAGGTGAAAAGGTTCAAATTATTTTAGGAAAAGAACTTTTTATCAAAGGTTTTGATGATCAATTATTAATATGTAAATCTGGCGACAAAAAAGATGTTAAGATTAATTTACCGAAAAATTATCCAAATAAAGAATTAGTAAATAAAACAGCAATATTTAGTTGCAAAATATTAGAAGTTAAAAAATCTGAGTCGATAGTTATTGATGATCAATTTGCAAAAAATTTAGGGGCAAAAGATTTAAATGATTTAAAAATTCTATTAGAAAAACAACTCTCTAAAGAGCAATCTTCAATTACAGAAACAATCGTTAGAAAAGAAATTTTAGATTATTTAGATGAAAACTATAAGTTTGATTTGCCTGAAGATTTAGTAAAAAATGAAAAAGAGATAGTGAAGCATAGTTTTATTCACGAAAAAGCTCATAAAGATGAACCTCATGATGATCATAAACATGGGCATGATCATTCAGACATAAAGCTTACTAAAGAAGAAGAGGATGATGTTTTAGATATTTCAAAGCGAAGAGTAAAACTTGCTTTAGTATTAAATCAAATTGGAGAAGACTACAAGATACAAGTAACTACACAAGAGATTCAACAAGAGTTGCAAAAACAAATGAGCATGTATCCTGGACAACAAAAACAAATTAGAGATTATTACCAAAAAAATCCTTCAGAAATTACAAGACTTAGAGGACCGATATATGAAGATAAAATTGTCGAGCTAGTTAAATCTAAAGCTAAGGTTACCGTCAAAAAAGTTAATAAAAAAGAATTAGAAGAACTTGTAAAAGACTTGTCATCAAATCTTAAATCTAAATCATCATCTAAGATATCAAAGAGAGTTGATGATAAATCAAAAAAAGAGACAAAATCAGAGGATAAATTAAAATCTGCAAAAAAGATTAGTAAAAAATAAGCAAAGCCTATAGAATCTGATTCTTTATGAAAGATCAGATTGATATTCAAATGAATTCTCTTATTCCAATGGTGGTTGATCAAACCAGCAGAGGCGAAAGAGCTTACGATATTTACTCAAGGCTATTAAAAGAACGAATTATTTTTTTAGTAGGACCAGTAAACTCTCATGTCGCAAGTTTAGTTTGTGCTCAATTGCTTTTTTTAGAATCTGAAAACCCAAAGAAAGAGATTTTTTTATACATTAATAGCCCGGGAGGTATAGTTACTGACGGACTTGGAATTTACGATACTATGCAATATGTCAAATCTCCAGTTTCAACGATTTGCATTGGACAAGCCGCATCTATGGGTTCATTTTTGCTTGCTGCAGGAGAAAAAGGTCATAGATTTTCTTTGCCTAATGCACGTATAATGGTTCACCAACCATCCGCAGGTTTTCAAGGACAAGCAACTGACATTCAAATTCATGCAAATGAAATTTCCTTTGTAAAAAAACGTCTTAATGAAATTTATTCTAAGCACACAGGCAAGGATATTAAGGCAATTCAAGAAGCTTTAGAAAGAGACAAGTTTATGAGTCCTGAAGAAGCTAAAGATTTCGGAATAATAGATAAAGTAGTAGAAAAGAAAGTCGATTAGTTAGACTGCACAAACAACTTACACACAACATATAGATTAGATTCAACTTAGACTTGCTTTTAAAAGCAAGCCACTGTTTTATATAGCCTAACTGATTCGATCATTTTAATTATGGCCAAAGATAATAAAAATACTCTTTATTGCTCCTTCTGCGGAAAAAGTCAGCATGAAGTTAGAAAGCTTATAGCCGGTCCTACAGTTTTTATATGTGATGAGTGCGTCGAACTTTGTATGGATATCATCAAAGAAGAAAACAAAAATAATTTTGTTAAAAATGATGCTGGCGTTCAAACGCCTAAAGAAATTTGTAAAGTTTTAGACGAGTATGTTATCGGTCAAGAAAAAGCAAAAAAAGTTTTATCTGTTGCGGTCCATAATCATTATAAGAGATTAAATCAAGATTCCAAGAGCAGCAAAGATGTTGAAATTTCTAAATCTAATGTATTGCTTATTGGCCCAACGGGATGCGGAAAAACTTTATTAGCACAAACTCTTGCAAAAATTTTAGATGTACCATTTACCATGGCTGATGCGACTACATTGACAGAGGCTGGTTACGTTGGAGAAGATGTTGAAAATATTATTTTAAAATTATTACAAGCTGCAGATTACAATGTTGAAAAAGCGCAAAGAGGAATTGTCTATATAGATGAAGTTGACAAAATTAGTAGAAAAACAGAAAATCCTTCTATTACAAGAGATGTTTCTGGAGAAGGAGTTCAGCAAGCTCTTTTAAAAATTATGGAAGGAACAGTTGCAAGCGTTCCCCCGCAGGGCGGAAGAAAGCATCCTCAACAAGAATTTTTACAAGTTAACACGACTAATATTTTATTTATATGCGGAGGAGCTTTTGGAGGATTAGAAAAAATTGTATCATTAAGAAGCAAAGGAACTGCAATGGGATTTGGTGCTACAATTAGAGAACATGATAATAAAAGTACCGGGCAAATATTAAAAGATTTAGAGCCTGAAGATTTGTTAAAATTTGGTTTAATACCTGAATTTATTGGAAGGCTTCCAATTGTAGCTACTCTAGATGATTTACACGAAGAAGCATTAATTAAAATTTTACAAGAACCAAAAAATGCTCTTCTTAAACAGTATGCTAAGCTTTTTGAAATTGAAGGAGCTAAACTTTCTTTCACAAAAGACTCTTTATCAGCTATTGCTAAAAAAGCTTTAATAAGAAAGACTGGAGCAAGAGGATTAAGATCAATTTTAGAGGATATCTTACTTGAAACGATGTTTGAACTTCCTTCGCAATCTAGTATTAGCGAGGTCGTTATTAATAAAGACGTTGTTAATGGTAAAATTAAACCAATACTTTCTTACTCAAAAAAGAACAATCAAAACTCGAATATTACCAATAATAAAGAAAGTAAAATTGGCTAGTTATTCACAGTTGAAATAATTTTAAACATCACCATATAAGTTTAGTTTGTTATAAACTTAACTTTTGTTATTGATAATTTATGGAAATTAAAGACTTAAAAAATATCGACCAAAGCCAATACCCAGTATTGCCATTGAGAGATATCGTTGTTTTTCCAGGAATAATAGTTCCTCTGTTTGTAGGAAGAGAAAAGTCTATTAATGCTCTAAACAGTGTAATGGATAAATATAAGAAAATTATCCTTGCTGCACAAAAAAGTCACGATGTTGACGATCCAAAAGATAACGAAATTTACGGAGTTGGATGTTTAGGAGAAATATTGCAATTATTAAAACTTCCAGACGGAACAGTTAAAATTTTAGTAGAAGGAAAAGAAAGAGTAAAAATTAATCAATATCATAATGAGGAAAAAAACTTTTTATTAGCTTCCTGTTCAACATTAGCTGATCAACTAGGTAAAGAAGATATATCTTTATTATCAAAAGCAGTTTTAAATAAATTTGATAAATTAGTTAAAGTTTCAAAAAAAATTTCGGAAGAAGGACTTGAGACAATTAAAGACACAAAAGAACCATCAAAAGTTGCGGATGCGGTAGCTAATCAATTACAAATTAGCTTAGTAGAGAAACAGAAAATTTTAGAAACTTTATCAGTACAAAATAGACTTGAGTCTCTTTTAACCTTTATTGAAAGTGAAATTGAAGTTTTATCAGTCGAGAAAAAAATTAGAGGTAGAGTTAAAAACCAGATGGAAAAAACTCAGAGAGAGTATTATTTAAACGAACAGCTAAAAGCTATTCAAAAAGAATTAGGCGAAACTGAAGACGGCAAAGATGAAATTCAAAGCCTAGAAGAGGCCATTAAAAAATCTAAAATGACCAAAGAGGCTGAAGAAAAGTCTTTTACTGAATTAAAAAAATTAAAAGCAATGAGCCCAATGTCAGCAGAGTCTTCGGTAGTTAGAAATTATTTAGACTGGATGGTGTCACTACCTTGGGGAAAAACTTCAAAAGTAAATACTGATATTAATCAAGCTAAAAAAATTCTTGATGAAGATCATTATGGGTTAGAGAAAGTAAAAGATAGAATCTTAGAGTTTTTAGCAGTACAAAGCAGAATAAATAAAATTAAAGGCCCTATTCTTTGCTTAGTCGGAGCTCCTGGGGTTGGAAAAACTTCTTTAGGCAGGTCTATTGCTAAAGCTACAGGAAGAGAATTTGTAAGAATGTCTTTAGGCGGAATTAGGGATGAGGCTGAAATTAGAGGACATAGAAGAACTTATATTGGATCTTTGCCTGGAAAAATAATTCAGATGATGAAAAAATCTGGTAAAAATAATCCTTTAATATTATTAGATGAGATTGATAAAATTGGTAACGACTATAGAGGAGATCCTTCATCTGCATTATTAGAAGCATTAGATTCTGAGCAAAATACAACGTTCAATGATCATTATCTCGAGGTAGATTATGATTTATCTAATGTAATGTTTGTTACTACTGCAAATACTCTAAATATTCATGGTCCATTATTAGACAGGATGGAAGTTATAAGAATCTCTGGTTACACAGAAGATGAAAAGTTGGAGATAGCTAAAAAATATCTTTTACCAAAACAGATTAAAGAAAATGGATTAAAACCAGGTGAATGGGATGTTTCTGGGGAAGCCTTAAAAGATATTATTAGATATTACACAAGAGAGTCTGGAGTTAGAAGTTTAGAAAGAGAAATTTCAAAACTTGCAAGAAAAGGAGTTAAAGAAATTGTAACCAAAACTAGAGATACAATTAAAATTGATGAGAAAAATCTTAATGATTATTTAGGGGTTAAAAAATTTAAATATGGTGAAATCGAAAATAAAGATGGCACAGGAATTGTAACAGGACTTGCTTGGACTGAGGTTGGAGGAGAGTTATTGACTATTGAATCACTAATTATGCCAGGAAAAGGTAAAATGGAAATTACTGGGAAATTAGGAGAAGTGATGCAAGAGTCAGTTAAAGCTGCAAAATCTTTTGTCAGATCCAGATGTATAGAATATGGAATTATTCCTCCGGTATTTGAAAAAAAAGATATTCACATCCACGTACCTGAAGGAGCAACACCAAAAGATGGACCATCAGCTGGTATTGCTATGGTTACTTCAATTGTCTCATCTTTAACAGGAATTCCAGTTAAAAGAGAAGTTGCAATGACAGGAGAGGTTACTTTAAGAGGAAGGGTACTTCCCATCGGAGGTTTAAAAGAAAAATTATTAGCAGCACTTAGAGGAGGAATTAAAACAGTCTTAATCCCCGATGAGAACGAGAAAGATTTAGCCGAAATACCAAAAAATGTAATTGAAGGTTTAAAAATTATTCCAGTTAAAACTGTTGATGAAGTTTTAAAAGTTGCTTTAACTAAATCTCTAACACCAATTGATTGGGTAGATATTGA
Source organism: Candidatus Fonsibacter sp. (assembly GCA_009693745.1). Classification (GTDB taxonomy): domain Bacteria; phylum Pseudomonadota; class Alphaproteobacteria; order Pelagibacterales; family Pelagibacteraceae; genus Fontibacterium; species Fontibacterium baikalense. Next base: position 7,317 of record SHWR01000030.1, on the reverse strand, counting down.
TCTTTCACAAACACAAAAAAGCAAAGAACTTACAAGTGATAGACCGATAAATTAGATTATTTAATATTTAAGTACTCAATAAAACTTCTAATAGAAATTACCATTAGATATACCCCAAATATCTTAGTAATTAGATTTCTACTTATTTTATGAACAACTTTTGCTCCTAGAGGAGCCATTATCATCGTAACTGGAACAAAAACTAAAAAACCCGGAAGGTTAAAATAACCAATACTAAGTGGAGAATTAACTTGAGCAAATAAAGCGCCACTCGAGATCATGCTAATTGTACCTGATATTGCAATTAGAATTCCAATAGCAGCAGATGTGCCTATAGCTTTTCTCATATCGTAGCCAAATAATCTCATAAAAGGCACGGACAAAGAACCACCACCAATACCTAATGGGACTGAGATAAAACCAATAAAATTTCCAATTATAATTTTGTAAATTTTTGGAATATTTCTTTCTGTTTCTTCTAGTTTTGATTTTAAAAAAAGAAAAAACAAACCAACTAAAAAAGCAAATAAAGAAAAAAATAATACTAAATTAGCTGTTTTTAAATTAGAAGTTAAAAAAGTTCCGATAACAACTCCTAAAACTATATAAATTCCAAAAGATTTTATAAGTCCAAAATCAACAGCATTAAATTTCATATGTGTTCTAGTGGACATAATTGATGTTGGAATAATAATTGCAAGTGAGGTTCCTAAGGCTAAGTGCATCTTATTTGCCATTTCATAATCAAGAACTGTAAACGCGTAATAAAGAGCAGGTACCATTACTAATCCACCACCAACCCCAAGTAGTCCAGCAGCAAAGCCGGCAATCGAAGCAGCAATGGTCATTACCAAAATTAAATAAATAAGTTGATAAACATTAACAGCATCTAACATTTTAATAGATTATATATTATTAGAACTAATTAATACAAAATATTGTTTATTTTTTTTTGCAATTTTTTAAATTTTAATAAATATTTTATTTTTTTCATTTCAATTTTATCATAAAGCGGAATAAAAGCAGTTTTGGTTGGTTTTAAATTAAGATTGGTATGAGTTTTGTCTCCTAACTGTGAGTAATTAATGTCATTAATAATTTTAATTTTTAAAGAATTAAATTTTATAAATTGACTAAATAAATACTCAGAATGAAAAACTCTTTTATTGTCAATACATAAAAGTAAGTGTTTTATTATTTTTTCTATAATTGGAAAAGTTTTAAAATTCATAAAAAAAAACTGATCATTGATACCTCGATAATTATGAACTTCCGGAATTAATATTTCATTATTTTTTAAATTTAACAATTGATTAGAAAAATTTTTAAAAGATATTAATTCTAAGTCTGTTCTATATCTTAAAACATAATCAAATTTTTCATTTTTTTCATGACAATATTTAATTAATAGAGCACTTGTTTCGGCTATAGAATCCCACATATTAAAAATATTTAATAATTTATAACTTCTATTTTCTTCACCTGTAACATATAAAATTTTACTAATAGGATCGTCCCACTTTTTTTTTGTTATTTCTTCAATTTTAATAGGTTTGTATAAATTTTTGAATTCTTCTAAATTTTCTTGATCCCTCCAAACAACAGCCAATATTGAGTAATCGAAATCCGCAAGAATATTTTTTAAAAATGATAAATTTTTATTAAATAGTCTTATATTTCCAGACACAAGTATAGCTATTTTTTTTTTCATATTTTTTTTATTATCTTTATTTATTAAATTATAAAAAATAAATTAATATATAAATACATAATTTAAATTTATATTAGTGTTGTTATGTCTATAATTTTAGTTACTGGAGCATCCGGCTTAGTAGGGTCTGAGGCGGTCAGCTTCTTTTCCAAAAAAAAATTTAGAGTTATAGGAATTGATAATAATTTTAGGAAATATTTTTTTGGAATAAATGGAAGCACCAACAGCAGAAGAGATGAATTAATTAGAAACTATAATAATTACACTCATTATAATATTGATATAAGAAATTTTAATGGATTAGAAAAAATTTTTAAAAAATATAAAAATAACATTTCTTGTATTATTCATTCAGCTGCACAGCCATCACATGATTGGTCAGCTAAAGAACCAATGACTGATTTTTCAATTAATGCCTTAGGAACAATAAATTTATTAGAGTTAACAAAAAAATACGCAGGAGATTCTGTCTTTATTTTTACCTCAACAAATAAAGTATACGGAGACAATCCCAACAAAATAAAGCTAATTGAAAAAAAAAATAGATATGAAGTTAAAAATAAAAATTTTTTTAATGGAGTAAAAGAATCGATGTCTATTGATAATTCCATACATAGTATTTTTGGAGTATCAAAAGCATCAGCCGATCTATTGGTGCAAGAGTATGGAAAAAATTTTTTACTTAAAACAGGTATTTTTAGAGGAGGGTGCATAACTGGCCCAAACCACTCTGGAACTGAATTGCACGGATTTTTAAATTATCTAGTTAAAGCTAATATTAATAAATTAAAATATTTTATTTATGGCTATAAAGGAAAACAGGTAAGAGATAATATTCATAGCTTTGATTTAATTAATTCATTTTGGCAATTTTTTAAAAAACCATTATGTGGTGAAGTTTTTAACATAGGAGGAGGAAGGGCTAATAGCTGCTCAGTCTTAGAGGCAATTCAAATTATAGAAGAAATAACTCGTGTTAAAATGCAATTTTCTATTTTAAAAAAATCTAGAGTCGGTGATCATAAATGGTATATTTCAAATAATAGTAAATTTACAAAAAAATATAATAATTGGAATTTGCAATTCAGCCTAAGAGATATAATTAGCGAAATAGTTGATAAAAATATTTTTTATAAAAAAAAGAGTTAAATTATAAAAAATAAATTTTTTATTTAAATTTCACTTTTCTATATTTAAATCAGTTTATTTTCTTTAATTTAAATGATGAAAAATAAAAAAAAATATTATTACATTATTCTCATATTATTATTTGTTTGGTATTTTTATCCTAGGGATTTTTTAAAGAACTGCGTGAGCGATTTTAAAGATAAACAAATATACTATAAAAATCAATTTGCAGACCAGTATGGCTTAATTACATGCTCAAAGATTAAAAAAGAAGATTTAAGTACTTTTAATCTTCTAAAAGGCAGAGTCTTTTCAAAAACTATTGCATTTAAAAAGTACTTGCCTCATTAATTATTATTTTAACTTTCTATTTTTATTGTTATACAAAGCTCCTTAATAAAAGGGCGATTAGCTCAGTTGGTAGAGCATCTCGTTTACACCGAGAGGGTCCTAGGTTCGAGTCCTTGATCGCCCACCATCTTCTCAATTTATAGAGAGTTTTTTTATGTTTTTATAAAATAGCTCTAACAATATTTTGCAAAAGACATTCAAAAAAAATCAGTATATAAGATTGCCTTCAAGCTTAACTTGAATTGTGGTGACAGCATAATCTTGGCTTCATCACTTTTTTTAGGGGGTGTAGCTCAGTTTGGTTAGAGCGCCTGCCTGTCACGCAGGAGGCCGCGGGTTCGAGTCCCGTCACTCCCGCCAGTACTTATAAAAATATGAAATATAATTTTATTAATATTTAAATGAGCTCAGCTTTTTTTAACTCTTTTGCTGTTTTGTTTGTTGCTATTGATGCAGCAGGAATTGGTCCATTATTTTTATTATTAACCGAAGGAGCAACAAGAGAGCAAAGGTTTAAAATCGCAATCAAAGCATCTTTGATTTCATTTATAGTATTGATTATTTTTGCATACGGTGGCAAATTTTTTTTTAATTGGATGGGTGTTTCAATAGATTCTTTGAAGATTGCAGGAGGAATAATTTTATTTATTATTTCAATAGAAATGTTGTTAGACAAAAGAAGATTAAGAAGAGAAGAGAGCGCCAATAAAGTTTTGCATGAAAAAACATTAGAAGAAATTGCAATTTTTCCACTTGCTATTCCTTTAATAGCAGGACCGGCAGCCTTAACCTCAGTTTTACTTTTAGTAAATGCTAGCTCTAAGTCCCCCGAAAAATTAATTATGGTATATGTTGCTTTAACGGCAGTAATGATTGTTACTTTTTTTCATATGATTTTTTCTGCAATTCTTGCAAATTATACTAGCAAAAATATTTTAAATGTATTCTCTAGAGTCATAGCATTAATTTTAGCATCTCTTGCAATTCAATTTATCATAGATGGAATAAAATCTAGTTTTGGATTTTAATTTTTTTTCTCAAGTAATCTAAAAATACCTAAACATACAGAAACTGCATTGGAAACGTTTAAACTTTCGATTTCTTTATTAATTTGAATTTTTATAAGATGATCACAATTTTCTTTTACTAATCTTCTAAGTCCCTCTCCTTCAGATCCAAAAACAAAAGCAGTTTGATCAGACCATTTTTGATCTTCAATACTCTCTTTTGCATAACCATCTAATCCATAAACCCAATAATTATTTTTTTTTAGGACCTCTAATGCATTAGTAATATTTGAAACTGGGATAATGTTTATAAGTTCCATTGCTCCACTAGCACTTTTATACATCATTTTATTTTTAGGATTATAATTTTTTTCTAAAAGAATAACGGCATCAATCTTGAAAGCGCTACATGATCTTATTATTGATCCTATATTTCTTTGGTCTGTAATATCATCAAGTACAACAACAGTTTTTTTTGAATTATTATTATTTTTTAAATACTCTTTTAACTCAATTAATGGAATATTTTCTATTTCAGCGGCAACTCCTTGATGAACTATATTCTCGCTAATAAAAATTTTATCTATTTCTTTCTTATCTTTAATTTCAGTTATAATTTTTTTCTCAAAATTTTTAGGAGCAAAATCCTTTTGGTTTTCTTTAGTGATAATTAGCTTATTTATTTTTCTTTTAGGGTTTTTAATAGCGGATAAAACTGCATGTTTGCCGCCTATCCAAAATGAGCCTGTTTTCATTGATATAATCATTATAACTATCTTAATTTGAGATAAAAATGTATTGCATTAATATTGTTCACTAATTATATTCCGCATGATTTTAAGCTTCAAAATTGCAATAGTGTGATTAGGAAGTTGTGTTGTAAATTTTCTTTTTTAAAACACTTGAAAGTCACTCAAAGCAAAACTTCCTTCGTTTTGTGAAAAATTGGAGGGGTGACCGAGTGGTTAAAGGTGACGGTCTGTAAAACCGTTGGCTCCGGCCTACGAAGGTTCGAATCCTTCCCCCTCCACCATGAGGGAGTGTTTAAAGAAAAGAATTGTTAGCAACAAAATAAAATTAGGAGTAAGGTTTGGTGACGCGGGTGTAGTTCAATGGTAGAACTCCAGCCTTCCAAGCTGGTTGTGAGAGTTCGATTCTCTTCACCCGCTCCAAATTAATAATTAATAATAAACTGAGAGGTGTAGAAAAAGTAAATGTCTAAGGAAAAATTTCTAAGAACGAAACCACATTGTAATATTGGTACTATTGGTCACGTCGATCATGGTAAAACAACTTTAACAGCCGCGATCACAAAAGTTCTTGCAAAATCTGGTGGAGCAAAATTTGTTACTTACGATCAGATTGATAAAACACCTGAAGAAAAAGCACGAGGTATTACTATTTCTACAGCTCATGTTGAATACGAAACAGCAAAACGTCACTACGCACACGTTGATTGTCCAGGACACGCTGACTATGTGAAAAACATGATCACAGGTGCTGCACAAATGGACGGAGCTATTTTAGTTGTGAATGCAGCTGATGGTCCAATGCCACAAACTAGAGAACATATTCTTTTAGCAAGACAAGTTGGAGTTCCGGCTCTAGTTGTTTTCTTAAATAAAGTTGACACTGTTAATGATAAAGAACTTTTAGATCTTGTTGAAATGGAGATTAGAGAATTATTAACTTCTTATGGATATCCAGGTGACAAAACTCCAATTATTAAAGGATCAGCATTAAAAGCAATTGAAGGTGATGTTGAACTTGGAGACAAACCAATTCTTGCGTTAATGGAAGCGGTCGATACATTTATACCACAACCAAATCGACCAAAAGAAAAACCATTCTTAATGCCAATCGAAGATGTATTTTCGATTTCTGGTCGTGGAACAGTTGTTACTGGTAGAATAGAGGCCGGTGTAATTAAGATTGGTGAAGAAATGGAAATCATCGGAATTAAAGCTACACAAAAATCTGTTTGTACAGGTGTTGAAATGTTTAGAAAACTTTTAGATACAGGTGAAGCAGGAGATAACGTTGGTATTCTTTTAAGAGGTATCGAGCGTGATCAAGTAGAAAGAGGACAAGTTTTGGCTAAGCCAGGATCAATTAAGCCTCATACTAAATTTGAAGCTCAAGCTTATATTTTGAAAAAAGAAGAGGGTGGAAGACATACTCCATTCTTTACTAAATATCGTCCTCAGTTCTATTTTAGAACTACAGACGTCACAGGAGAAGTTGCGTTACCAGTAGGTGTCGAAATGATTATGCCTGGTGATGATGTAAAAATGACAGTTACTTTAATCACTCCAATTGCGATGGACAATAATTTAAAATTCGCGATTAGAGAAGGAGGAAGAACCGTAGGAGCTGGAGTAGTTACTAAGATTATAGAATAAATCTTAGGAGTGTAGCTCAATTGGTAGAGCGCCGGTCTCCAAAACCGGAGGTTGCGGGTTCAAGTCCCTCCACTCCTGCCACAGATTATTAAATATGTTTAACCCTATTCAATTTTTAAGATCTGTTAAGCAGGAGGCTTTAAAAATATCTTGGCCAACAAGAAAAGAAACTACTATTGGTGCACTTACAGTTTTTGTTATGTCAGTAATAGCGGCTTTATTTTTTTTGTTATTAGACCAAATTTTTAAATTAGGTCTAAATTTTTTACTGGGAATTTAAGTTATGATGAAATGGTATATAATTCAGGCTCATTCAGGAGCAGAAAAGAAAGTAGCCAGTCTTATTCCTGAAAAACTTGAAAAAGAAGGTCTAGCAAATCATTTTGACCAGACATTAGTTCCAACGCATGAAGTTACAGAGGTAAAAAAAGGAAAGAGAACTACTTCTGAGAAAAAGTATTTCCCAGGTTATTTTTTAGCTAAACTAGATATGAATGATCAAGTTTATCATTTAATTAAATCTATAAAAAGAATTACAGGATTTTTAGGCGTTCCAGGAAAACCTAGTCCAATATCAGAAGCTGAAGTTGCAAAGATTATGGGAAAAATTGAAGATGGAGCTCTTAAGCCTTCAACTACTATAAGTTTTGATATCGGAGAACAAGTTAGAGTATGTGACGGACCTTTTGCTTCATTTAGTGGTTTAGTAGAAGGGGTT
>SHWR01000029.1 GCA_009693745.1 Candidatus Fonsibacter sp. | reverse complement strand
GGTCATATTCAAGGTGCGGTAAATTTTAAATGGCATACTGATTTAGTGGATCCTGTAAAAAGAGATATCGCAAGTAAAGAAAGTTTTGAAAAATTGCTTCGTCAAGCAGGCATTAACAATGACAGTACAATTGTAATTTACGGAGATAGCAATAACTGGTTTGCTGCTTGGGGTGCTTGGGTGTTTGATGTTTACGGAGTAAAAAATGTTAAGTTACTTGATGGTGGCAGAAAGAAATGGGAAGCAGAAAAGAGACCCTTGACTCCACTTGCAACTCAAGTTGCTGCTGGGAATGTAAAAGTATCAGATGCTAACAATGCTTTACGCGCAAGATTAATTGATGTTGTCGCTATTGCTAATAAAAAATCTGATACAGCATTAGTAGACATTAGATCGCCAGATGAATTTACTGGAAAGATTTTTGCTCCAGCTGGTGTTCAAGAAACAGCTATTAGAGCGGGTCATATTCCAGGAGCAGTGAATGTTCCTTGGGGACAAGCTGTTGCTGATGATGGAACATTTAAATCTCCAGAAGAACTTAGAAAAGTATATGCTGCAGTTGGTATAGATGGAAAAAAACCAATCATTACATATTGCAGAATTGGAGAACGTTCTAGTCATACTTGGTTCGCACTAAATAAAATTTTAGGTTACAATGTCAAAAATTATGATGGTTCGTGGACAGAGTACGGAAATTCTGTTGGCAACCCTGTAATTAATACAGCAGGAACTGTTTGGGGTGGAAAATAATAACTAGTTAGCGAATTAAATCGCCACTTGTTATCTTTTTAAAATTTAGTAAATTTTCTCTGTTACAAAATAGCGGTACAATTTGTTCCGCTATTTTTTTTATTTTAGGAGTTTAAATGAAAAATATAAATTATCAGCTTAACAATAATATTCCTGCATTTAAAAACTTTGCAGGGATAATTTTAATTTTAGTTATTGCTTTTATTTTAAATTCTCAAATTGAAAACTTACAAGGGGGCACGGCTCTTTCTTTATCTTTATGGCTTGGTATTGCCTTTGGAGCAGTTTTGCAAAGAAGTAGATTTTGTTTTTATTGTTTAAGTCGAGATTTTATTGAATTAAAGGATGCAAAAGGTTTGCTTGGGATTATCACAGCTCTTCTTATTGGAACACTGGGTTATCATTTAATATTTGGAGCTTTTCTTATTGAACCAATAGCGCCAAGACTTCCACCAAATGCACATATCGCCCCTGTTAGCTGGGTTTTAGTCTTAGGCTCTTTTAGCTTTGGTCTAGGAATGGCTATTGCTGGGTCTTGCATTAGTGCTCAACTTTATAGACTTGGCGAGGGTCTTTTATCTGCATTTGTTGCATTCATTGGAATTATATTTGGTTTTGTTTTGGGATTTTTAAGTTGGAACTTTCTTTATCTTAAGGCTATTCAACAAGCTCCTCTAGTTTGGTTTCCCCATTATCTTGGATATAAAGGATCAATCGTCCTGCAAATTACATTATTAATATTTTTAGCATTATTACTTCTGAAATTTCATAAAAAAGAAAAAGAAAAAAATAAAATTCAAAAATGGTGGGAAATAAAATGGCCAACTTACGTTGGTGGTATTTTAGTTGCTCTAATTGCAACTATTGTATTTTTAAGAGTAACTCCTTTAGGTGTTACAGCTGAGATTGGAAGCATTGCACGGACAAGTGCCGACTATTTTAATATTTTACCAGCGCGTCTTGAAGGCTTGGATACTTTAAGAGGATGCTTAACAATAGTTAAAGTGACATTCTGGTCTAATAATGGTTTATTTATTTTAGGTTTAGTGCTTGGATCTTTTGCTCTTGCAATATTCTCTGGCGATTTTAAAATTCAAATTCCTAAAGTTAAAGAAAGCGTAAGATCATTTGTTGGCGGAATATTAATGGGGTTTGGTTCTATGATCGCACTTGGTTGTACAGTTGGAACTTTATTGTCGGGTATTATGGCAGCATCATTATCTGGTTGGATATTTTTAATATTTTGTGGAGGTGGTTTGTACTTGGGCTGGCTACTTAGAATTAAATATAAATTTAATTAATATTTTAAAATGACTATACCGAGCTTAATAAGTAAAATTGGAAATACGCCTTTAATTTATTTAAAGAAGGCATCAGAAATTTCTGGATGTAAAATTTTTGGTAAAGCAGAATTTTTAAATCCCGGAGAATCCGTAAAAGATAGAGCGGCACTTTATATTTTAAATGATGCTATTAAAAATAATAAATTAAAAAAAGGTGGAACGATAGTTGAGGGAACTGCTGGTAATACTGGAATTGGAATTGCAATAATTGCGAAAGAACTTGGGATTAAAACCGTAATTGTTATTCCAGAAACACAATCAAAAGAAAAGAAAGATACCTTAAAAGAGTTAGGGGCCGAACTAATCGAAGTGCCAGCCGTTCCATATGATAATCCAAATAATTATGTGAAATACGCAAAAAAAATTGCAGATGACATTGGTGGTTATTGGGGAAATCAATTTGATAATACGATCAATCAATTAGCCCATATTGAAACAACTGCTGAAGAAATTTGGACACAAACTAATGGTGAGGTAGATGGATTTGTTTGCTCCTCAGGAACTGGAGGTACTATTTCTGGCGTTTCAATTGGTCTAAAGAGGCATAATAAAAATATTAAGATTGCAGTAAGCGATCCTCTTGGTTCTGCTCTTTACAGTCATTTTAAAACTGAAAAATTAGTAATGAGTGGAAGTTCCATAACCGAAGGTATTGGAACCTCAAGAATAACTAAGAATTATGAGGGTGCTTTGCTTGATGATGCCTTTCAAATTAATGATACTGATGCTTTAAATATTGTGTTTGATCTACTACATGATGATGGATTATGTCTTGGCAGCTCATCTGGAATAAATGTTGCAGGCGCAATTGAACTTGGAAAAAAAATGGGGCCAAACAAAATTATAGTTACAATTTTATGTGATTCTGGAACTAGATATGCGAGCCGACTTTTTAATCGTGAATTTTTAAAATCAAAAGGGCTACCGTGTCCGGATTGGATTAAATGATTATTGATAAGAGTAAAGTTAAAACCATAGATATTAAAGAACCACTGCAGTTAGAATCTGGTCAGGTTCTAGACAACTTTACAATTGCTTATGAAACTTTTGGAACTTTAAATCAAAATAAAGATAATGCTGTTTTAGTATTTCATGCTTTAAGTGGAGATCAGTTTGCAACAGGCACCAATCCTATTACAGGAAAAGATGGTTGGTGGGTTACCGCGGTAGGTCCTGATAAAGCAGTTGATACAAATAAATATTTTATTATTTGCGCTAACGTTTTAGGTGGTTGTATGGGAACATCAGGGCCAACTTCCATTAACCCTAAAACTAAAGAAATTTATCAAAATACTTTTCCGTTAGTTACCATAAGAGATATGGTTAATGCGCAAGTTTTGCTGCTCGATCATTTACAAATTGAAAAAACTTTATGCGTATTAGGTGGCTCCATGGGTGGAATGCAAGTTTTACAATTTTGCTCATCCAATCCAGGAAGAACTTATTCAGCGATTCCAATTGCTTGCACAGCAAGTCATTCAGCACAAAATATTGCATTCGATGAATTGTCGCGTCAAGCAATTATGGCTGATCCTGAATGGTCTAATGGAGATTATTTAAAACTAAACAAAAGTCCTAGAAAAGGATTGTCCGTAGCTCGTATGGCCGGACACATTAGTTATTTATCTGAGGAAGGATTGCAACAAAAATTTGGAAGAAAGCTTCAACAAAAAGGAGATTTTAAATTTACTTTTGATGCTGACTTTCAAGTTGAAAGTTATTTAAAGTATCAAGGTAATGCTTTTGTTGATCGCTTTGATGCAAATAGCTATTTATATTTAACTCGAGCAATGGATTATTTTGACTTATATCGTGAAAATAATGGTGTGCTTGCTAATGCTTTTAAAGATACAAAAATTAAATTTTGTATAATTTCTTTCTCTACTGACTGGTTATATCCAACATCCGAGAGTAAAAAAATTCTCATTGCACTTAATTCTATTGGTGCTGATGTAAGTTTTGTTGAAATTATTACTAATAATGGACATGACTCTTTTCTTTTAGATGAAACTGAATTTTTAAGAAGTGTTAAAGGATTTTTAGACTCAGCTTACGAGGAATTTAAAGCATCTAAATAATAACGATGACCGAAGTTAAAAAGATAACGCTGTTACCGTTTCTGAAGTAGGACCTGGTCCTTTCGTTCAAAGTATAACTGTTAGAGGACATAAGCTTTTCGCTGATGAGCCACTATCTTTTCCAGAAGGAACGGACAAAGGCTTAAGTCCTAATGACTTTTTATTCTCCTCGCTTGGATCTTGCACTTCTATTACTTTAAGAATGTATGCGCGTTTAAAAAAGTTACCTCTTGATAAAGTTATCGTTACTCTAAATAGAAATGAGAGTGGAGATATTGATAGAAAAATTGAACTAATTGGTAACTTAACAGATGAACAAAGAAACCGATTGTTTGAAATTTCAAACAAGTGCCCTATTCACAAAGCTCTAATGAATACGATTAAGATTAATTCTAAATTAATCTAAATAGTTACAAGCGCCTGCTCAATATCAGCTAAAATATCATCTGGATGTTCAATTCCAACTGACAATCTAACATACCCTGGCGTAACCCCTGCTTTTAATTGTTCTTCAGGAGGTAATTGGGAGTGCGTTGTAGAAGCTGGATGAATTGCAAGACTTCTTGCATCACCAATATTTGCAACATGATATAAAAGTTTTAAAGCGTTAATAAATTTCTTACCTGCTTCAATGCCACCTTTTAATTCAACACCACATAAAGCTCCAAAGCCACCACTTAAATATTTATTGGCACGTTTTCCAACTTCACCATCGTAAAGACTTGGATAAATAACTTTTTGAACCTTAGTGTGTTTAATTAAGTAAGAAACAACTTTTTGAGCATTAGAACAGTGTTGTTTCATACGTAAGGCTAATGTTTCTAATCCTTGAATTATTTGCCAAGCGTTAAATGGTGATAGTGGCGCTCCTAAATCTCGAAGCAAAACAACTCGAGCCCTTATAATAAATGGAATATTTGCTCCTGTTAATTTTGGAACAACCTCACCCCAAACAGCTCCGCCATAAGAAGGATCTGGCTCATTATAGAATGGTTGTCTTTTTTTATTTTCAGTCCAATTAAAATTTCCACCATCAACAATTATACCGCCAATAGAATTCCCATGACCACCAATAAATTTAGTTAGTGAGTGCATAACGATTGCAGCACCATGTTCAAAAGGTTTGCAAATAATCGGTGATGCAGTGTTATCCATAATTAAAGGAATTCCAAATTTTCTTCCTATGTCTGCAACTTCTTTAATTGGAAAAATTCTAAGAGAAGGATTTGGACATGTTTCTCCATAATATCCTCTTGTCTTATCGTCAGTTAATTTTTCAAAATTTTTAGGATCAATTGGATCTGCAAAACGAACTTCGATTCCTTGATCTTTTAAAGTATTTTTAAATAAGTTTACTGTTCCTCCATATAAGTCAGTAGATGCAACTATATTGTCTCCTGCTTTACATAAGTTTTGCACACAAAACGCTGAAGCAGCTTGGCCTGATCCTACAGCTAAAGCTGCAACACCACCCTCTAAAGCTGCTACCCTTTTTTCAAGAACATCTACAGTTGGATTCATAATTCTTGTGTAGATGTTTCCAAATTCTTTTAAGGCAAATAAATTTGCTGCATGATCCGTATTGTTAAATTGATAACTTGTTGTTTGATAAATCGGTACTGCAACTGATGTTGTGGTTGCATCACTTCTATAATCTCCGCCATGTAAACCTATAGTTTCAGGATGCTTACTTGATGTTGTCATGAAGTTTCTTTCTAATTTAAGTAGTTTTTGTATGAATATATAAGTTATTTAATACGCTTAAATCAATAATTATTAAGATTACTTTTTTCGATAAAGTAAGATCAATAATATAATAATAATAACTAATAATCCTATAAAAATGTAAGCCATAGAGTTATTATAACTATGTTTTTATAAATTGTACAAATCAATACTAACTATATTGAAAAACTATTTAAGTTTATAATTATAATTATGAATAATTTTGGAGATAGAGAAAAAGGATTTGAAAAAAAATTCGCAAACGACCAAGAAGTCGAATTTAAAGTAAATGCGAAAAAAAATAAACTTTTAGCTAGTTGGGTAGCTAATATTTTAAAACTTAATGAAGATGAGAAAAAAAATTACATTACTGATGTTATTAAATCGGATTTTCAAGAGGCAGGTGACCAAGATGTTTTTAGAAAAATAAAAAAAGATTTAGAAGGTAAAAATATTCAAGATGATGAAATAAGACAGAAAATGTCTGAATTTTTAGAAGTGGCAAAAAAAGAAATATAAATACGAATTATGTATTTATATTCTAAGCTTCAAAGTCTAAATAAAGATATTTCTATTTGTTTTATCGGATGTGGAAAATTTATCTCCATGTTCTTATCTCAATACAATCAACTACAAAAAATAAAAATTGCAGCGATTGTTGATATTAATATTGAGAAAGCAAAATTAAATTGCAAAAATAGTGGTCTTAGTCAAAAAATAATTGATCAAATACAATTTACTAATTCTTTGGAGGAAGCATTAAAAAAAGATATTGATATTTTTATTGAAGCCACGGGTGATCCTATTATTGGAACCGAACATGCTGTTAAAGTTATAAATAATAAAAAAAATATTATTATGGTGAACGTTGAAGCTGATGTTCTGTGTGGAAAATATTTATCTGATCTTGCAAAAAAAAATAATGTAATTTACAGTATGGCTTACGGTGATCAGCCTGCACTTATCATGGAACAAATTGAATGGGCTAAGCTTAATGGTTTTTTAGTAGTAGGAGCCGGTAAAGGTACAAAATATCATCCAAGTTTTGAATACTCGACGCCTGATACTGTTTGGAAAAATTACGGAATGACAGATGAACAGGCAAAAAAATCTGGAATGAATCCTAAAATGTTTAATTCATTTACAACAGGAGACAAATCTTCAATTGAAATGGCAGCTGTTGCAAATGCATCGGGTCTCAAATGTCCAAAGAATGGTTTAACTTATCCAGCAGTTGGTGTTTATGATATTGCAAATACACTTATTCCAAAGTCTGAAGGGGGTGTTTTAGATTTTGAGGGACAAGTTGAAGTTATCTCATCGATTGATGAAAATAAAAAAAATATTCCAAATGATTTAAGATGGGGAGTTTACGTTGTCATTAAAGCTCAAAATGAGTATTCAAAAAAATGCTTTAAAGAATATGGAATGATTACAGATAAATCTGGAAACTATTCTGCAATCTGGAGACCCTATCATTATATCGGTCTTGAACTTGCCCAGTCCATCTATGTGATTACAATAGATAAGCGTGCAACAGGGCAAACTAATTATTTTAATGCAGATGTTATTTCTGTTGCAAAAAAGGACATTTTAATTGGCGAAGTATTAGATGGCGAAGGTGGATTTGCTGCTCGAGGTAGATTATTTACAGCTGAAAGAAGTGTTAAAGACGACCATCTTCCTTTGGGATTATCTGGAGGCGCAGTGGCTAAAAAGAATATAAAGAAAGACAACTTTATTTTTATGAAAGATGTTGAGATTAATTGGAATAAAGAAGTGTTAAAAGCTAGAGAATATCAAAAAAATCTAACTAAAAATGGATAAACCAGAAGAAGCATTCCAAGACAAAGAGTTTTTACAAAGTCCTGAAGGGAGATCTGTAAGAATCTTAGCCGAATATGAAAAAGTTAAATCTATATTTGAATTTCATAAAATTATAGACACTATTACCTTTTTTGGTAGCGCGAGATTTAAATCTAAAGAAGACAATTATAGTAGTAATGAGATTGATATTGAAAATTCAGAATATTATGAACAAGCAAGATCCCTTGCCTTTAAATTTACTAAGTGGGCTGAAGAGTTTTCAAAAGATCATAACAGATTTGTAGTTGCGACAGGAGGTGGACCTGGAATTATGGAAGGTGCAAATCGTGGCGCAATGGAAGCTAAGGGAAAAAGTATTGGTCTTGGTATAAGACTTCCCGAAGAGCAAAAAAATAACAAATATATAACTCCTGAGTTAAGTTTTCAATTTCACTACTTTTTCATGAGAAAATTTTTCTTAACACAGTTAGCAAGAGCTACCATTATGTTTCCTGGTGGATATGGAACACTAGATGAGCTTAGTGAAATATTAACTTTAAAACAAACAGGCAGAATTCAACAACCAATGCCTATTGTTTTATTTGGAAAAAAATTTTGGGATAAGGCTATTAACTTTAATTACTTTGTAGAGAGAAAAGTAATTGATAAGAGAGATTTAAATCTATTTCTAGTGACGGATCATATTGATCAGGCTTTTGAATTTATTTCCTGCGTCTTAAAAGAAAAGTGCTTAGATAATCCAGCAAGTACCACATTTTAATTAATAGCTTCTAACTATATTAACTGATCTTGGAATTCTATTTTTAGATCGATATAATTTAATATTTTTAGAAACAACATCGGATGCGGTACCTGGATCTGTGTGAGCAGAGATGTGTGGAAGTATTGTTATGTTTTTATTTTTCCACAAAATACTT
The DNA here is from genome assembly GCA_009693745.1 of Candidatus Fonsibacter sp. Classification (GTDB taxonomy): domain Bacteria; phylum Pseudomonadota; class Alphaproteobacteria; order Pelagibacterales; family Pelagibacteraceae; genus Fontibacterium; species Fontibacterium baikalense. The sequence continues at coordinate 5,112 of SHWR01000029.1, read as the reverse complement.
TCTTTAGGAAGCGGTTCTCTCTCAAAAACATCAAGAACTGCATGTTTAATTCTTCTAGAATTTAAATGTTTAACTAAATCTTTAGAATTAATAATAGCACCTCTTGCAAAGTTGATAATGCTCGCACCTTTTTTTAAATAAGAAAGTGTTTTATAATTTAGCAGATATTTAGTCTTGTTAGTTAAAGGAATTAAACAAACTAAAATATCAGTCTGCTTTAACATTTTTTTTAAACCTAACTGACCAGTATATGACTTAACTTTACTAATATTTTTTTTTGTCGCACTCCAGCCACAAACATTAAAATTATTTTGAGTTAATTTTAATGCAGCTGCTTTTCCAAGCTCACCAAGACCAATAAAACCTATGGTTTTTTCAAATGGTTTTATATAGTCAGCTTCTTTCCAAATTCTTTTATTTTGTAAGACTTTATAAAATGGCATATCGCGATGAAGATACAAAACCCAAGACAATACAGCCTCAGCCATCGTTCGATTCATCTCAGGATCAACTAGACGAACTATTTTGACTTTCTCATCTTTGAAACGAACAACTAATTTTTCCACACCTGCCCAAATGCTTTGAATCCATTTCAAATTTACTAATTTTATAACATCAGCTGGTTCTGGATTTGCTACAATAGCTACATCTATATTTTTATAATCTGATTTTTTTATATTTGAAAATTTAACGACTTTTTCTCTTGGAAGCTTTTTGTTGAGTACTTTTAACCATTGATTAATGTCTCGCTTTGGTAGCCTTGATATGAATGGAACGATTGATTTCATTAGTAATAATTATTTAATATAATTGACAACAAAATAACATAAAATTAGTTTACAAACTAAATTTCATGAACGCCTTTAATAACAAACGAAATTTCTTTAAAATCGCAAAAGATAAATCTTTATCGTTGTTATTATTGTTACTTGCAAGCTGCACTTCGGTTCCTGTAACAAATAGAAGTGGGAAAGATGAGCCCTCTCAAACAGTATTTAAAACAGATGAATCTTTTATAAGGCCTTATCATCACTTGCCTGATGGAACTTTTAGAAATCCTGAAGGCAGTATTGAACGTGAAGATTATGAATTTCCTTGGTTCAAATTTCGAAAAGAAAGAATGTCAATTCAAGTTAAAATTCCTCAAGGACATGTGATTCCAAGAGACCAGGTGCTTAAAAATTTAACTGAATTAGAAAATGAAGATACAGTTACTTGGATTGGACATTCTACATTTTTATTTCGATTAGGTGGAAAAACTATAATCACGGATCCTTTCTTTTCAGCAAATGCTGGTCCAGTTGTACTTGGTCCTAGACGATATATTGATCCTGCAATTAAATTAGCAAATCTTCCAAAAACAGATTTATTATTACTAACTCACAATCACTACGATCACTTAGATGCAGAAGCGACTAAAAATTTTCCACATAAAAAAGCAAAAGTATTATGTCCGTTAAAACTTTCAAAATTTTATAAAGATTATAGTTTTAAAGATGTAAATGAAATGGACTGGTATCAAGAAAAGCAAATTGATGATTTAAAAATAACTTTTCTCCCTGCCATCCACTGGTCAAAGAGAGAATTATTTGATCGTAATAGAACATTGTGGGGCAGTTATTTAATTGAATATCAAAGAAAGAAAATTTTATTTTGCTGTGATACTGCAACGGGTGAAATTTATAAAAAATTAGGAAGGGAATTTGGACCGATTGATATTACTTTTGTTAATATCGGCGCATACGAGCCGGTTGAAATTATGAAATATTCACATACAAACCCTACCGAAGCTTTAGATCTTGGCAGAAATTTAAGAACAAAAAAAGTTGTAGGTATGCATTGGGGTACTATTTTGATGTCACTTGAAGATCCCTTTGAGCCGCCGACTAAATTCATAGCTAATGCCAAAAACTTCGGTTATGCAGAAAAAGACGCTATACTTTTTAAAATCGGCGAAACTAAAACATTAAAGCAAATTTTAAGTTAAAATTTCAAAGCAATTTAATAAATTTCAAGTAAAACTAACTTCCATGAGTTTAAAAAACTTTTTCGATTTCAACTTCCAAGATTTAAAACACTTTTTATCTTCAGATTTAAAAATTGAAGAAAAGAAAACATCAATGCGTGCAAAACAACTTTGGCAGTCGGTATATAAAAAAGGATTATTGGAATTTAATAATTTAATAAATTTACCTGTAGAACTAAGGGGTGAGCTAAGTTCTCAAGTAACATTGGAAAAACCTAAAATTACAAATACACAAACATCCAATGATGGAACCATAAAGTGGTTAATTGAATTATTAGATGGAAATAAAGTGGAGTGCGTTTTTATTCCAGAAAAAACTAGAGGAACTCTTTGTATTTCAGCGCAGGTTGGCTGCACGTTAAACTGTAGATTTTGTCATACTGGAACTCAAAGACTTGTAAAAAATTTAAATTTTTCTGAAATCGTTAATCAAGTCATGATTGCAAAAGAACAATTAAATGATTGGCAAGAGCAAAAGATAATTACCAATATTGTTTTAATGGGAATGGGCGAGCCTTTTTATAACTATGATAATGTTAAGACAGCAGTTGAAATTTTAAAAGATAAGGACGGTCTTAATTACGGTCCTAAAAAAATAACAGTCTCAACCGCTGGAATTGCAGATAAAATTGCGCAAGCAGCAAAAGAAATTGGGACTTATTTAGCGTTATCATTGCATGCACCGACGGATGAAATCAGAGAATTAATTATGCCAATCAATAAAAAATTTAAGATCAAAGATTTAATTGAGCAGTGTAAATATTATGCGGAAACGGTTAATGAAAAGATTACTCTTGAGTACGTTATGTTAAGAGGTATTAACGATAGTAAAGAATGCGCAAAACAACTTACCAAAATAATGGCGCAGTTTCCTTGTAAGGTTAATTTAATTGAATTTAACCCATGGCCTGGAGTTAATTATATGCCGACATTAAGAGAAGATATGGAAAGTTTTTCTAAAATTATTCAAGATGCGGGTTATGTTTCAACCATTAGAAGATCTAGAGGACAGGATATTTTAGGTGCTTGCGGTCAGTTGAGAACTGAAAGTGAAAGAAAAAAACTTAATTAAATTTTAATTTTCCTGATCTTTTTCTAAAGTTTCTTCGATTTCTTTTTGATCATCTAAAGAAATTACCATTTCTTCAGCTTGATCTTCTTTAGCTACAAAATCTTCTCCATCGGCTACTGCATCTGGATCAATTTCTTTTTTCTTTTCAATTGGTTTTACTGCTACAAATTTTGCAAATTTATCTTCGTAAGTTTGAGTTTTTCCACACGGACAGATTATTGGATTTTTATTAAAATCGTAAAACTTTTTATTACACTCACAAAGTCTTTTAGTTCCCCAGTTTTTTTTATCCAATGTAGCCTCTAAATATTATTAAGTTTTATCGATTAATTTTTGCTTGTATATAAAGTTTAATCGAATTATCAACTTAATAAAAGATCAGCAAAATGGATAAAAAATTGCCAAAATTTGTAGGAACTGTCACAATCCCGGGCGATAAGTCTATTTCACATCGAGCACTCATCATTGGATCGCAAGCAACAGGCATTGTAAAAGTTTCAAATCTTTTGGAATCTGCTGATGTGTTCAGCACAATGAATGCACTTAGAAAATTTGGTGTAAATATTTTTAAACGAGGAAAAGATTATCACGTTTATGGTTTAGTAGTTGGTGGACTTAAAGAATATAACGGCACCATCAATTGTGGGAATAGTGGAACCACTGCCAGACTTATGATGGGACTACTTGCAACTTATCCAATTACAATAAATTTTATAGGAGATAAGTCTCTATCCAAACGTCCAATGGCAAGGGTGATAAATTTACTTAGAGAATTTGGAGCGAATGCATTACCAGAAAATAAAAATACAATGCCATTTAAATTTCTTGGCTCATACGTTGGAATGCAAAATGATCAAAAATTAAATGTTCCAAGCGCCCAATTAAAATCAGCTTGGTGTTTAGCTGCTTTAAATACTAAAGGAATTTCAACATTAGAAGAACGTTTTGAAACACGTGATCACACTGAGATCATGCTTAAATATCTAAATGCTAATATTAAAGTTAAAAAATCTAAGAATAAAAAGATCATCTCTATATTTGGTAAAACTCCAATTGATGCAAAAGATATCTCAATTCCAGGTGACATCTCCTCTGCGGCATTCATGATTGTGCTTTCCCTTATCTCTAAAAATTCAAAAGTGATAATTAAAAATGTTTTACTAAACCCAACGCGAACTGGAATTTTAGATGTGCTTAAAAAAATGAAAGCTAAGATAAAAATTAAAGATAAAAAAACTGTTTGTGGAGAAATAGTTGGAGATATTGTGGCTCAAAGTTCTAATCTAAAAGCAACAACAGTTTCTGAAAAAATGGCGCCACGCCTAATCGATGAGTACCCTATTCTTTTTATTGCCGCATGTTTTGCAAAAGGAATTTCTAACTTTAAAGGAATAGAAGAACTTAGAGTAAAAGAATCTGATCGAATTAAATCCATGGAAGATGGACTAAAACCATTGGGTATTAAAATAACCTCAACAAAAAATTCTGTAAAAATTATAGGTACAAATTCTTTTAAATTAAGTAAAAAAATTAACATTGATGCTAAAGGTGATCATCGAATTGCAATGTCATTCTATGTGCTTTCACAAGTTCTTAATAAATCATTTAAAATTAAAGATTTTAATTATGTAAAAACTAGCTTTCCAAGTTTTACTAAAACAATTAATAAACTTAAAAAAAATTGAAAAATAAAAAAGTAAATAAATTACGAATTGCAATTGATGGGCCAGCTGCCTCTGGTAAAAATACCTTAGCTAAACAAATTACAAAAAAATATAAACTTCTTCATTTAGATTCTGGAAAACTTTACAGATACTTTGCCTTGCAAGTGCACAAAAGCAAAGATCAAAAGATTAATTATACAAAACTAAAACAGGCCTTAAAGAAATTAACCCTTCAAAAACTAAAAGATAAAAAACTTACAACCGAACCTATTACAAAAATTGCATCCGTCATCTCAAAGAAGAAGAAAATAAGACAAATGTTAAAAAAAGTTCAGCATGATTTTGCCTAT
>SHWR01000028.1 GCA_009693745.1 Candidatus Fonsibacter sp. | reverse complement strand
CATAAATTAGAAAAAAATTATAAATTATACTTAGGGGGAATAAATATTCCATATTCAATGGGTACAGTTGGTCATTCTGATGGTGATCCTGTAATACATGCTTTAATAGATTCTCTCTTGGGGTCCAAAAAATTAGGTGACATTGGAACTTTATTTCCAAATAATAAAAAATTTAAAAATAAAAGATCAACTTTTTTTTTAAAAAAAATTATTAATTTTCTTAAAATTAAAAATATTAGGATTAATAATATTGATATTAATATTATTGCTCAAAAACCGAACCTTAAAAAATATAAAAATATTATATCAAAGAATCTTGCTAAAATTTGTAATATTAATGAAAAAAAAATAAGCGTTAAAGGAAAGACAACTGACAGACTTGGTAATGTTGGAAAAAATAAAGCAATTGCTTGCGAAGTAATAACATCTGTATTCAATGATTAATTTTAATAAAAAAATTTTTACGTTGTTTGGGGTTGGTTTTTTACCTATATCTGGAACAGCAGCATCTTTTATTACTATAATAATTTATTATTTATTTTATAAATATTTTAATATTATATTTTTTACATTTTTTATTACTTTTGTTATTTTTTATTCATTATACTTTTTAAATGACACATTAAATAAATCATTTTCAACATCTGATCCAAAAGAAATTGTAATAGATGAATTTATCGGTCAATCAATACCCATGATATTATGTCAAGATAATTTATTTTTAATGATACTTTCTTTTTTATTATTCCGTCTTTTTGACATTACTAAACCATGGCCAGCAAGTTATTATGATTTAAAAGTTAAAAATGCATCTGGAGTCATAATGGATGATGTCATTGCTGGTATATATACATTTATAATTGTTTATTTATGGATTTAAATAACAGATTAAAAAACTTAATTGCAATTCTTAAAAAAAATAAAATCAAAGTTGCAGTAGCAGAATCCTGCACTGGTGGACTAATTAGTTATAATTTAACGAAAATACCTGGAGCTTCAAAATACTTTATGTTGGGTGTAGTTGCTTATTCAAATAAATCAAAAACCTACTTTCTTGGAATAAAACAAAAAACTCTAATAAAATATGGAGCAGTAAGTGCAGAAACATCTAAAGAAATGTGTAAAAATTTGCAAAAAATTTCAAAAACAAATATTGCAATATCGATAACAGGAATAGCTGGTCCGGCCGGCGGGACTAAAAAAAAACCTGTAGGACTTGTTTACATAGGTATCTGTAGCAAAAAAAAAATTGAAATAGCAAAATTCAATTTTAATAAAAAATTATCAAGAATAAATATACAAAATCAAGTTTTAGTAGAAACTATTAAATTAATGGAAAATCATATTACTATTTTATAGTTTCTCTCGCGCGTTGTTCGAAAGAATTTAAAATTTTTTCAAAACCGAAATCAAAAAACTTATTAAATAAAATATTAACAATAGGATTTTTTAACTGGATATCTATATAAAAAATTACATTGCAAGACTTTTTATCAATTATTTCGAATTCCCAAATATTTAATAGCTTTTTTATATTTCCGCTTACAGAAGTTACTTCAATCTTTGAATTTTGATTATCATAAAGAACTTTGCTTGTATAAATTTCTCTAAAAGACTTAAAGCCTATCTCTAAATCTGCTATAATTTTTAAATCTTTTCTATTTTTATTAAGTGTTAAAATTTTTGAATTAATGCACCAAGGCAAAAAAATTTTATAATCGTTAATTTTTAAAACTAATTCTATTAGATCTTTTTTAGAATAATTAAATTTTTTTTTAATTTTTTTAATTGGCAATTTAAATTATTTTGTTAATTCTGTTTCTTTTTAAAACATCAAAATCTTCTGTTGCGTGATAAGAAGATCGTGTTAATGGACTTGAAGAGACCAATAAAAAACCTTTTCCTTGTGCTATTAATTTGTAATTCTCAAACTCATCTGGAGTTATAAAATTTTTTATCGGATAATGTTTTGTGCTTGGTTGCAAATACTGTCCAATAGTCAAGAAATCTACCTCTGCTATTCTTAAATCATCCATAACTTGCATAATCTCCTCTTTTGTTTCACCTAGACCTACCATTAGACCTGATTTAGTAAAAATTGTTGAATTATAATCTTTAACTTTCTTCAATAAGTCTAAAGACTGAAAATAACGAGAACCTGGTCTTACTTTCAAATAAAGACGAGGAATAGTTTCTAAATTATGATTAAAAACATCAGGCTTTGCATCTGCTACAATTTTATAAACGTCTCCTTTTCTTAAAAAATCTGGAGTTAAAACTTCAATCGTTGTTCTGTTGTTATATTTTTTAATTTCAGAAATCACATTTGCAAAATGTCTTGCCCCTCCATCTTCTAAATCATCTCTATCAACTGACGTTATAACCACGTGCTGTAAATTTAAATCTTTAACACTTTGTGCAATTTTTTTTGGTTCAAGTAGATCTAATGGTTGAGGAATACCCGTTTTAACATTACAAAAAGCACAAGCTCTTGTACAGGTGTCTCCCATAATCATAAATGTTGCATGTTTTTTACTCCAACATTCATTAATATTAGGACAAGATGCTTCCTCGCAAACTGTAAAAAGATTATTTTTTTTTAAAATATTTTTAGTATCAATATATTCTTGAGAGTAACTAGCTCTTACTTTTATCCACGCTGGTTTTTTTTGAATTGGATTTTCAATATTGTTAACTTTTTCAGGATGTCTAACTGTCATTTTTGATTAATAATATAAATCTTTTCACCTTTTTTTCCTAATACAAAGTAGTCTCTATATATTTCATCCAGATAATCTTTATTTGTATTTACAGATAAAAAATCATTTTTTTTTGTAAAAAAAATAATTTCTTTTTTTATTTCTGAATTTTTTTCTTGAAATTCTTTTAGTAAGGTTTGCTTTTTAAAATATTCAATAAGACCCCTGTCACCTCCAAAAAAACTAAAGAAAATATATAGAACAATTAAAAGTATAATAAAAAAAAATTTTTTTTCTGAAATTGAGTTAATCAAATTGCTCATTTTAATTTTGACATTTCAGATTTTTTTCCTATCTCCTCTTCTATTCTTAATAATCTATTATATTTCGCAACTCTTTCAGATCTTGATAATGATCCAGTTTTAATTTGCGAGGATTCCGTTGCTACTGCTAAATCAGCAATAAAAGTATCCTCGCTATCACCAGATCTATGAGAAATAATCGTATTAAAGTTATTCCTTTTAGCAAAATTAATAACTTCTAAAGTTTCTGTAACTGTTCCAATTTGATTTGGTTTTATCAAAATTGCATTTGCGGATAATTCTTTAACACCTTTTTTTAAACGAATTAAATTAGTTACAAATAAATCATCCCCAACAATCTGAATTTTTTTTCCTAGCTCTTTCGTCAATTTTTTCCAAACATTCCAGTCATCTTCAAAAACAGGATCTTCTATAGAAACAATTGGAAATTTATTACATAACTTTTTATAATAATTAATTAACTCACCTGAAGTTACAGCTTTACTATTTTCTTTAATTTTATATTTTCCAGAACTGTAAAGTTCGTTTGCAGCAACATCTAAACAGATATTAATATCTTTACCTATTTTTAAATCAGATTTTTTAACCGCTTTAATTATGTATTCTAAAGCTCTTTCATCGGTATCAAAAGAAGGTGCAAAACCACCTTCATCACCAAGATTTGTATTAAATTTTTTTAATTTTAATTCTTCTTTTAAATTTTGGATAACTAAAAAGGACATTCTTAAACAGTCTTTAAAAGATTTTGCACTGTCTGGTCTAATCATAAACTCTTGTATCTTAAGAGAATTATTTGCGTGCACTCCTCCGTTAATTATATTTAACATTGGAAATGGTAATTTATTTTTATTATTGCCACCTATGTATTTATATAGTGGAGTTTTATTACATGCAGCTGCTGCTTTAACATTTGCGATGGATACTGCTAAAATAGCATTAGCTCCTAATCTTTTTTTATTTTCTGTACCATCAAGTTTAATTAAAAAATTATCTATTTTTTTTTGATCAAAAACCGAAAAGCCAGTAATGTTTTTATTAATTTCTAAATTAATATTTTTTACAGCATTCAAAACGCCTTTTTTTAAGTACTCTTTACTTTTATCTCTAAGTTCATGAGCTTCATAAGATCCAGTGGAAGCTCCAGAGGGAACTATTGATTGACCTATGGAGCCATCAACTAATGTCACTTCCGCTTCTACTGTTGGAAAACCTCTGCTATCAAAAACCTGTCTTGCTTTAACTTTTTTAATAACTGACATTATTATTTTGACTTTATTAATTTATCTATTCCTATTAAATTTTTAAGCAAATTTTCTAAACTACTAAGAGGTATCATATTTGCTCCGTCAGATGGCGCTTTGTCAGGCTTCTCATGAGTTTCTAAAAAAATTGTAGAAACCCCTACAGCAACGGCAGCTCTTGATAATGAACTGATAAATTGTCTTTCACCTCCGCTACTATCTCCTTTGCCTCCAGGTTGCTGAACTGAATGCGTGGCGTCATAAACTACTGGATAACCAAAATCAGCTAAAATTGATAATGAACGCATATCAGAAACTAATGTATTATATCCAAAGCTTACTCCTCTTTCTGTAATTAATATTTGATTATTGCCGCTCTCTTCTATTTTTTTAATAACATTCTTCATATCCCAAGGAGCTAAAAATTGTCCTTTTTTAACATTAACTACTTTATTTGTTTTAGCAGCAGCAACTAATAGGTCTGTTTGTCTGCATAAAAAAGCTGGTATTTGTATAACATCAACAACTTCAGAAACTATTTTACATTGCTCTTCATTATGAACATCAGTTAAAATAGGAATGTCTAAATCTTTTGAAATATAATCAAATATAGATAAAGACTTATCAAGTCCTACTCCTCTTTGTGATTTTAAACTTGTTCTATTAGCTTTATCGAAAGAACTTTTAAAAATAAATCCGATCTTTAATTTGCTAGTTATTTCTTTAATTTTTGAGGCAATCATATAGCAGTGATCTTTACTTTCAATTTGGCAAGGACCTGCGATTAAAGTTAGAGGAAGATTATTTCCCAAATTTAATTTTTTAATCTTAATAATTTTATTTTTCATGTATTTAACTTTTTATTTTTAATAGCAGCTTCAATGAAAGAAATAAATATTTTATGAGGAGAGAACGGTCTTGATTTTAATTCTGGATGAAACTGAACTCCAACAAACCAAGGGTGATTTTTGAGTTCTATAGCTTCTGGCAATTTTCCATCTGGGGAATTAGCTGAAAATATAACCCCTTTTTTTTCTAACATTGATTTATATGAACTGTTTACTTCATATCTGTGTCTATGTCTTTCGTGAATTAAGCTCTTGTTGCCATAAATTTTATAAAGCAATGAATCTTTTTTAATTTTTGCAGGATAAGAACCCAACCTCATTGATCCCCCTATTTTATTTTTTTCTCCTTTAAAAATTTTTTTTTCTTTTACCCACTCTTCCATAAGACAAACTACAGGATTTTTAGTCTTAGATAGTTCTGTAGAATTTGAATCTTTTAGACCTAATAAATTTCTTGCAAGTTCTATAATTGATATTTGCATTCCAAAACAAATTCCAAAAAAGGGAATCTTTTTAACTCTTGCTAATTGTATAGATAAAATTTTACCTTCAACACCACGTTTTCCAAAACCACCTGGTATTAAAATTCCATTTGTTTTTTCTAATTTATGTTTTAAATCTTTTAAATTTTTAATCTCAGAAGACTCAATCCAATTAAGATCTAAATTAATGTTATTATAAACAGATGCATGGATTAAAGCTTCATTCAAAGATTTGTAGGCATCTTTTAAATGCGTGTATTTACCTACAATAGAAATTTTAACATTATTATTTTTTTTATTATTAAGCTTTTTATTAAAAGCTTTCCAATTGTTTAATTTTGGGTTTTTTTTATTAACAATTTTAAAATGATCTAATATTTTTTTATCCAATCCTTCTTCTTGATATTTAATAGGAACTTCATAAATTGATTTCACATCGATAGATTGAAATACATTTGTTTTTTCTACATTACAGAACAATGCGATTTTAGCTTTTTCCTCATTAGGAATTAAGCTTTCAGAACGACATAAAATCATATCAGGCTGGATACCTATACTTCTTAATTCTTTTACTGAATGTTGTGTTGGCTTAGTTTTTAATTCTGCTGCGCTTTTAATATAAGGAACTAAAGTTAAGTGAACAAATAGACAATTTTTACTTCCAACTTCATTTGAATATTGCCTAATAGCTTCTAAAAATGGCAGACTTTCGATGTCTCCTACTGTTCCTCCTATCTCACAAATTACAAAGTCTTCATTAGTTAAATCGCTAGTAATAAATTTTTTTATTTCATCTGTAACATGTGGAATAATTTGAACCGTTGATCCTTTGTAATCACCATTTCTTTCTTTAGTTATTATATTTTGATAAATCTTACCTGTAGTAATATTATCTGATTTTTTTGAATTTATTTCTGTAAACCTTTCATAATGTCCAAGATCAAGATCAGTTTCCGCTCCATCTTCTGTCACATAGACTTCTCCATGCTCATAAGGATTCATTGTGCCAGGATCTATATTTAAGTAAGGATCTAATTTTCTAATTCTAACTTTATATCCTCTTGATTGTAATAACGTTGCTATAGAAGCAGAAGCAATACCTTTGCCAAGAGATGAAACCACGCCGCCAGTAACAAAAATAAAACGGACCATGGAAGCTAACTATAGATTATTTATCAATAATCACAAAGAAAATAGTAAAATAAATTATTTTGAATTTGGAATTTTTGGCTGAGAATTACTATTTTTATCTAATTGTTCAATCTTATCGATGATAGATTTTTGAGAAATATCTTTTTTATTGATAAGTGTTAGAGAAATACTTGTTAAAATAAATAAAAATACAAGTATTGCTGTAAACTTAGTTAAAAAGTTACCAGCAGATCGCGATGACATTAGATTGTCACTATTACCACCTATTCCCAAAGCTCCACCATCTGATTTTTGAAGCAATACTGATCCAATCAAAAGAACAGCTAAAGTGATGTGTATTATTAATAACAAAGTTTGCATTAATTATTTAAAGTAATTTTTTATAATTTTAATAAAGCTTTTACTTTTTAATGAAGCTCCTCCAATTAAAAAACCTGATATTAAACTAATATTCCTTAAAATTGAAACATTATCTGCTGTTACAGATCCTCCATACAACAATATAGGTGAATTAACATTGTATTTTTCTTTTAAAAATTTTTTAAGATTTATAAAAATTTTATCTAAATAATTATTTGATGGAACAATTCCGGTGCCTATAGACCAAATTGGTTCGTAAGCTATAATTAAATTTTTAGCATTAATTCTCTTTGTATCCAAAGAACTTAAAATTTGTTTTTTTAAAACCTTTAATGCCAATCCCATTTTTTTTTGTGATAGATTTTCACCAATACAAAAAATAATTTTTAATTTATTTTTTAAAGCAATATTAATTTTTTCTTTTATAGTCTTGAAATCTTCGTCAATTAATCTTTTTTCTGAATGACCAATAATAACATAATTGGCTCCTGAATCTTTTAATATCTTAGCACTCAACTGTCCTGTGTGTGGACCATAATTTAGATTAATTTTACTAATATCTTGGGTACCAAAATCTATTAATTTACTTTTAATCTTTGTACTAAAAGAACTTAATAAATTTGAAGGTGGGCAAAATATAATTTTTTTAAATTTATTAATTGTATTTTTTTTGAAAAAATCAAAAACTTTTTCTATTTCTCTAATAGAATTATGATTACCGTTCATTTTCCAATTGGCAATGAAATATATAGTTTTGTTCATAAATCGGTTATATCTAAACTAAAATAATCATTTTTTAAAATATTAAATGCTATCATCCTTTAGAAAATTCTCAGAAACAATAGCAGCTAAAGTTTTTATAGCTTTAATTGCTTTAAGCTTTGTATTTTGGGGCATTAATGATTTTTTTAGATCTAGTTATAGTAATTCAGTTGCAGAAATTGACGGTGAAGAAATATTTTTTAGTCAATTCATAAGTGAATTTAATAAAATAATTAGAAATAATAATATTCAATCTGAAAAAATAGCTATTAAAAACAATATTCACATACTTGCTATTTCTAATATTATGTCTGAAAAATTATTAAAAATTCATGCAAAAAAACTAGGAGTTATCGTTGATGATACAATAATAGCGATAGAAATAATAAATAGTCAAGAATTCAAAGATAAAGAAATTTTTTCAAGAACTAAATATGAAAAGTTTTTACTAGAAAGAAATATAAATTCTAAAATTCTTGAAGAACAAGTTAATAAAAATCTTAAAAAAAAAATAATTACAGAGTCGATTACTGGATATATTCCTAATAATAAGAGAAATTCTCAGATAATTATAAAAAATAAAATTAATATCTTGTACGAAGATTTTCTTAGAAAAAACTATAAAATTATAATTAATGAAAAGCAATTAAACATTTATCTTAAAAATATTTAAAATGATCTTTTCTACTTATAATGAATTTAAAAAAAATTTTAAAAAAAAAAATTTTACACAAATATATGCAATTAAAAATAAACCTAGATTAGAAACAATTGATAGATTAATTGAGCTAGTCTCTTTAAATAAAGATAGCTTTATATTTGAGTCTGTTGAAAAAGTTAAAATAAGAGGTCGATATACTATATTTGGGTTTAATCCAGATCTTATGATCGAAACATACAATAATCTTATAATTAAAAACGTAAATAATAAAAAAAGATTAATAAAAAAAAACCCTTACGATTATTTAAATAAATTAATTAATAATTTTCGTTTTAAAACTTCAAAAAAACTACCGATAATGTCAGCGATGTTAGCCGGTTATTTCGGCTATGACATCATTAGATTTAAAGAAAAAATTCCGAATAACTGTAAAAATGACATAAAAATTCCTGATGTAAAATTAATGCGCCCGCAATTAATAGTCATTCATGATAATGAAGAAAATAAAATATTTTTTATACAAAATATTTATAGTTTAAAAAGAATTAAAAATTTAAAAAAATTATATTTATCAAAATGTGATGAAATAAATAAATTTATTGCTAAAATTAATAATATTTACAGCCCTATAGAATATTTAAACAAAAATAAGAAAAAAAATAAAATAAAAAGCAATATTAACAAAAATTATTTTTTAAAGTCTATATCTAGAGCCAAAGAATTAATTAACAATGGAGAGATATTCCAAGTTGTTTTAAGTCAAAGATTTGAAACAAAACTAAACAAAAGTCCAATTAATTTTTATAAAAAATTAAGAATACTAAATCCGTCCCCTTTTATGTTCTTTTTTAATTTTGATAATTTTAAAATAGCAGGTAGCAGTCCTGAGATACTAGTAAGAGTAAGAAATAATAAAATTACTATTAGACCTATTGCAGGAACTAGACCCAGAGGAAAAAATTTAAAAGAAGATATTAAATTACAAAAAGAACTTCTTAATGATAAAAAGGAAATTTCTGAACATCTTATGTTACTTGATCTAGGACGTAACGATGTTGGCAAAGTTTCAAAAATTGGCAGCGTAAAAGTAGATCAAAAGTTTAAGATTGAAAAATACTCTCATGTTATGCATATAGTTTCAAATGTTGTTGGCGATTTTGATAATAAAAATACATTATTAGATACTTTATTTTCTGGTTTTCCAGCCGGAACTGTTTCGGGAGCCCCAAAAATAAGAGCGATGGAAATTATTGATAATTTAGAAACATCTAAAAGAAAATTATATGCAGGAGGTATTGGATATTTCTCTCCTAATAATGAAATGGACACATGTATTGCCTTAAGGACTGCTTTAATTATCAAAAATAAAATCTATGTGCAATCAGGAGCTGGAATTGTCGCTGATAGTATTCCTTTAAATGAATACAAAGAAACAGTTAATAAGGCAAAAGCATTATTTGAGGCCGCTAACTAAATGAAAAAAATATTGTTAATAGATAACTATGATAGTTTTACATATAATATTTTTCATTCTCTCTCGGAATCGGGGGCAAAAGTTGAGGTATACAGAAATGATAAGATTTCATTAGAACAAATTAAAAAAAATAAGTTTGACAAAATTGTTATATCTCCTGGTCCTGGTCATCCTAATAGTTCTGGTATTTGTATAAATCTAGTTAAAAATTTTTATAAAAAAATGCCTATTCTTGGAATTTGTCTTGGTCATCAAATTATAGGGGCTGCGTTTGGCTCGATAATTAAAAAAGCAAAGATTATTATGCATGGAAAATTAAGTAAAATTATTCATAATGAATCAAAATTATTTAAAAAAATCCCTAAAAATTTTTATGCGACTAGGTATCACAGTCTTATAATTGATAAAAAAACTTTAAATGAAGATTTTGAAATCTCAGCAAAAACGGAGGATAATATTATTATGGGTATAAATCATAAAAAATATCATCTTTACGGTATTCAATTTCATCCTGAAAGTATTAAAACAAGCTTTGGAAATACAATCTTTAAAAACTTTTTAAAAATTAAATGATCTTAAAAAATTTGATAACAAAATTAATTCTTAATAAAGATTTATCCAAATTAGAGTTAAAGTTTTTATTTAATAAAATTATTAATGCAGAAATTAATGATAATTTAATTTCAGCAATCTTGACTCTCATAACTAGAAATGGATTTAATTTTAAAAGTATTTTATCTGCAGCAAAAATTTTAAGAAAAAAATTAATCAAGGTTAAAGTTCCCAAAAACTCTATAGATACTTGTGGTACAGGTGGTGATGGAAAACACACTCTAAATATTTCAACTGCAGCTGCAATTGTTTTGGCTGGCTTAGGGGTAAACGTAGTAAAGCATGGAAATAGATCCATAACTTCTAAATGTGGTTCAGCTGATGTATTAGAAAAACTTGGAATTAACATATTAGATAATAAAAAAAATTTAGAAAAAAAAATAAAAGAAAATAATTTTATTTTTTTATTTGCTCCAAATTACCATTTAGCAATGAAAAATCTTGCCCTTGTAAGAAAAAATCTTCCTTTTAAAACAATCTTTAATCTTTTAGGACCTCTTATAAACCCCGGTTTAGTTAAAAGACAAATGATTGGAATCTTTGACAAAAATTTACTAATTCCCTACATAAATGTTTTAAAAAGTTTAGGTCATAAAAAAGCATGGGTGTTTCATAGTAATGAGGGTTTGGATGAAATATCTATTTTTAGTAAAACTAGAGTTTATGAATTAAATAAAAAAAAAATTAAAACTTTTGTTATTAATCCAAAATCATTAATTAAAAATAAATATAATTTTAAATCAATACTTGGCAAAGATGCTAGCTATAATAGTAAAAAAATAATAGAGATTTTTAATGGAAAGCATAATGGATTTTTAGAAATCGTAGCTCTTAATGCTGCGGCTGGATTGATAATTTCTGGAAAAGAAAACAATTTGCAAGAAGCTTATTATAAAGCGAAACATTACTTACTATCAGGCAATGCTATAAAGAAGATTGAACAGTTAACTAAATAATGAATATTTTAAGAAAAATTATTAATTATAAAAAAAAAAAAATTATTTTTGATAAAAAAAATAATACGCTATTTTTAAATCATAAAAAAAAAACTTTTTTTAAGTCTAGAATAATAAATAATCTTAAAAAAAATAAAATTTCAATTATAGCTGAAATTAAAAAAGCTAGCCCCTCAAAAGGTATCTTAAAAAAAAAATTTAACCCAATTAATATAGCTAAACAATATATTGATGGAGGAGCTACTTGTTTATCAGTGCTAACTGAAGATAAATTTTTTTTAGGTAATAAAAATTATATAAAACAAATTAAAAAAAAATATAATATTCCAATTCTAGCAAAAGATTTTTTTATTGACCCTTTTCAAATATATGAGGCAAAATTTTACGGAGCAGACTGCATTCTAATTTTACTATCTGCTGTAAAACAAAAACTAGCAAAAGAATTATATAACACTGCTAATAAATGCGGTATAGATACAATAGTAGAGGTTCACAATGAGAATGAGATGGCTTTTGCTTTGAGTTTAAAAAAAAGCATTATTGGAATTAATAATCGAAATTTAAAAACTTTTGTAACGGATATAAATAATACGATTAATTTATATAAAAAATTTAATTTAAAAAATCGATTAGTTGTATCTGAAAGTGGAATTAATTCTAAAAAAGATATTCTTAATATCTGCAAAAAGACAAATATTAGAACTTTCTTAATTGGCGAATCGTTAATAAAATCCAACAATATCGGAATTAAAATGAAGTCTTTTTTATAAAATATGCATATATTTCAGTACTTTATTAGCATTGTATGTTAATAAGAACTTAAATAGAACGATATCTGTTTAGGTTTTGTTCTATGCTAACTAAAAAACAAAAAAATTTATTAATTTTTATCAACGAAAAATTAAAACGCACTGGCATATCGCCATCTTATGACGAAATGCGCATGGCATTAAATCTTAAATCAAAATCAGGAATTCATAGACTTATTTCAGCCCTTGAAGAAAGAGGATTTATTAAAAGACTACCCCACAAAGCTAGAGCTCTTGAAGTTATTAAACTTCCTGAAAATGCTGGTGCTCAAGATCTATATAATAATTTTTCTCCCAAGATCATTAAAGGTGGCTTAGATCTTAATAAAATAGATGATGAAGAAATTTTTGTACCTGTTCTTGGTAAAATAGCAGCAGGAGCACCTATTGTAGCATTAGAAAATCAAACTGAGAGTTTGCCATTATCAAAAAGTTTCTTAGGATCAAATGAATATTTTGCATTAAAAGTTGAAGGTGATTCAATGATTGACGCTGGAATTAATACTGGAGATTATGTTATAATTAAAAAAACTAATATTGCCGAGAACGGCAAGATTGTCGTTGCTTTAATTGATGATCATGAAGCAACTCTAAAAAGAATGCG
Organism: Candidatus Fonsibacter sp.; assembly: GCA_009693745.1. Lineage (GTDB taxonomy): Bacteria > Pseudomonadota > Alphaproteobacteria > Pelagibacterales > Pelagibacteraceae > Fontibacterium > Fontibacterium baikalense. The sequence continues at coordinate 923 of SHWR01000028.1, read as the reverse complement.
AAAAAAAGGACCTTCAATTGCATTAGAAAGCGCTAATCCCGCTTATGAGACAAAAATTTACAATACTGATAGAGTAAAAATACAAGGGGTTTTAACTTCTTTATACAGAAAATTTTAATTTACTAATTTAAATAAATAATATTAGTTCTGTAATCTCAAGAACTAATGAATACTAATCAAAAAGTCATTACACGCTTTGCACCGTCCCCTACTGGAAATTTACATATAGGAGGAGCAAGAACAGCTTTGTTTAATTGGCTGTTCTCAAAAAATCAGAAAGGTAAGTTTTTGTTAAGAATAGAGGATACTGATGTTGAAAGATCAAAAGATGAGTATTACAAACAAATTATCTCAACTCTTAAATGGTTAGAAATAAATTGGGATGAAGAGCCATATATTCAATCAAAAAATATACAATCACACATAAATGTAGCCAATGATCTCTTAAAAAATGGACACGCCTATAAATGTTATTGTACTGAAATAGAGCTAGAAAAAGAAAAAAAATTATTTCTAGAAAAAAAAATTCCTTACACTTACAATAGAAAATGTAGAAATATTTTTGAGAATATTACCAATAAACCTTTTGTTATTAGATTCAAATCAAAGATAGAAGGAAAAACTATACTTAGAGATTTGGTTCAGGGAGATGTTGAGATAAATAACAGTACGATAGAAGATTTTGTTATTTTAAGGAAAGATAACAAGCCTACATACAATTTATCAGCAACAGTTGATGACTATCAAATGAAAATTTCTCACGTAATTAGAGGTGATGATCATAAAATTAATGCTTTTAAACAAATTCAAATATTTGAAAGCATGGGATGGGAAATGCCGAGATATGCTCACATACCTTTAATTCATTCACAAGAAGGAAAAAAATTGTCAAAAAGAGATGACGCATCGACTGTTGAAGATTA
>SHWR01000027.1 GCA_009693745.1 Candidatus Fonsibacter sp. | reverse complement strand
TGAATCTTTTGCAGATTTTATTGTTAGAGAAAATAAAGTTTTTTATGCATTAGCTGCAATTAAAGCTGTTGGTTATGAATCTGTTAATCAAATAATTAATGATAGAAAAAATAATGGTAGATTTAAATCTTTGGAAGATTTTATTTTAAGAATTGACTCAAAATTAATTAATAAACTTCAAATGGAAGGCTTGATTAAATCTGGAGCTTTTGATTGTTTAGAGATTAATCGTAAATTTTTATTTGATACCGTTCCAGAGATTATTAAAATTTCTAAAAATTATAAAGAAGCAAATCTTTTACAAGATAATTTGTTTGCTAATGATAATAATAGTAAACTTTCATCTTTAGAAAGTTTAGCAAATAAAAATGAATTTTGGAATCAAAATGAAAAAATGAAAAATGAGTTTGACTCTATTGGATTCTTTATTAGTGAGCATCCACTTTTAAATTATGAGAAAGTATTAAAAACTTATAATGTCAAAAAATTTTCTGATATTTCTGAAAATGATTTAAATAAAGAATTTGTACTTTCAGGATCTTTAATGGCTGTTCAAGAAAAAAAAACAGCAAAAGGACAACCATTTGCAATTATTAAATTAAGTGATTTAAGTAGAATGTATGAATTATTTATTTTTTCTGAAATTTTACTTGCTAATAGAGATAAAATGATTGCAGGCAATTCTTTTTTAATAAATATTGTTAAAGAGAAAATGACAAATGGAACAACTAGATTAATTGTTAGAAAGTTAACTGAGATTAATTCAATTAAAGAAGCAAAAATTAGTAATGCTGAAATTATTATTAAAAATTTAGAAAGCATAAAAGAGCTTAAGAAAATTTTGAAAAGTAATGGGGATACTAAAGTTTTGATTAGAATGAACTCTAAAAACAAAAATTATGTATTTAATCTTAAAAATAACAAATTAATCGACGCTACTGTGGTTAGTGTTTTAAATAGCTCCGGTTTTGAGTGTAAAATTCACTAGTATTCACTTGTGTTTTTCTTAGATTTTAATATAAACCCTTAAAAAATTCGCACACAGTTGTGGGTAGCAATACCCCCGGTCCAATTAAGGCAGAAACTGTGGTGGAAATAACCGGAGAAAAAAATGAATATACCTTCTGCGTCGGTAAAAGAGCTTTTAGAAGCTGGAGTACACTTAGGTCATAAGACTTTTAGATGGAACCCAAAAATGAAGAAATTTATTTTTGGAGAAAAAAACTCCATTCATATTATTGATTTACTTCAAACAGTAAAATTGTTGAATAACGCGATGTTGGAAATGCACAAGTGTGTAGCTTCTGGTGGTAAAATTTTATTTGTTTCAACAAAGAAACAAGCAAGTGAACTTATTGCTGAAGTTGCCAAAGAAACAGGTCAATTTTTTGTTAATCATAGATGGCCAGGCGGAATGCTTACTAATTGGAAAACTATTAGTAATTCAATTAAAAGATTAAAAAAACTTACTGAAGAACTTAACAAAGAGAATAAAGGTTTTACAAAAAAAGAGCTTATTAAGATGAGCCTTGAGCGTGATAAATTAAATAGGTCATTAGGAGGAATAGCAGACATGAGAGGCGTTCCTAATATGCTATTCGTTATTGATACTAATATTGAATCGTTAGCAGTTGCTGAAGCTAAAAAATTAAAAATTCCAATCGTTGCAATTGTTGATAGCAATTCTAATCCTGATGATATTGATTTTCCAATACCAGGTAATGATGATGCTAGAAGATCAATTAATCTTTATTGTGATTTAGCTAAAAAAACTATTTTAGATGCAAAACAAAATATTAAAATAGTTGCAGCAGTTGAAGATGAAAAACCCAAAAAAGCTGTTAAAGAATTTATAAAAATTAAAATAAAAAAAGATTCTGAAAATAAAGAAGAAGCTTTAAAAAATTAAAAAGTTTATTCAATGCCTGATAATTTAGCAAAGGTTAAAGAACTTAGAGAATTAACAGGAGCAGGTATTCAGGATTGCAAAACAGCTCTATCAGAAAATAATTTTGATATACAAAAAGCTATTGAGTATTTACGTAAAAAAGGAATAACTAAAGCTGCCAAAAAATCATCACGAGATGCTGCCGAGGGTTTAGCTGTAATTGCATCAAACAACTCTAAAGCTTGCATATTAGAAATTAACTCTGAAACAGACTTTGTTGCAAAGAATAATGAGTTTATAAATTTTTGTTCAGAAGTTTCGAAAATAGCTCTAGATAATAATCTTAATATAGAAAATCTATTAAATGCTAAAATTAATAATAATTTAATAAAAGACGTATTAATTAATTTAATCGCAAAAATTGGTGAAAATATTAAAATCAGAAGAATTGATTATTTAGAAAATTCAAAGGGAGTTATTGCAAACTATATTCATAATCAACAAAGCGAAAATATGGGAAAGATTGGAGTTTTAATTTCCATAGATTGTGAAAATAGAAATAAAGAAGTTTTAGATTTTTCACGAAAAGTTTGCATGCACATTGCGGCCATGTCCCCAATGTCACTATCAGAGAAAGATTTGGGCATTGATTTTATTAATAAAGAAAAAGAAATTTTAAAAGAAGAACTTATAAACCAGGGCAAAAAAGATGATATGATTGATAAAATTTTAGTTGGAAAGTTAAAAAAAGTTATATGTGATAACACCCTAATGGGCCAAAAATGGATACATAATCAGGATATTACAGTTGAGCAGGCTCTTACTGATTTTGGAAAAGCAATCAAACAAAATTTAGTTATTAAATCTTTTATAAAATATAAAGTTGGAGAAGGTATTGAAGTTAAAAAAACTGATTTTAATGAAGAAGTAAAATCATTAGCTGGAGTTTAGAATGATTATTAAAAAAATAGAAGAGAGAATGAGTCTGTCTCTAGGATCTTATTCAAAGGAATTATCTACCATTAGAACAGGAAGAGCAAATCCTAAAATGCTAGATGGCATTAGGGTAGAAGTGTATGGACAAAAAATGCCGATAAGCCAATTAGCAACAGTTTCTATACCAGAACCACAAATGATTAACGTGCAAATTTGGGACAAAGGAAATGTCAGTGCCGTAGATCAAGCAATTAGAACCTCTGACTTAAATTTAAATCCTCTTGTTGATGGACAGTTATTAAGAGTTGCTATTCCAAAGCTTACAGAAGAAAGAAGAAAAGAGTTAATAAAAGTTTTAAAAACTATAGCTGAAAAAGCAAAAGTAGCAATTCGAAATATAAGGAGAGATTCTTTAGAAGAATTAAAAAAAGAGCAAAAAGATAAAAATTTAAGCGAGGACGATTTAAAAAAAAATTCTAACGAAGTGCAAAAAATTACAGATATTAAAATTGCTGAGATAGATAAAAAATTAAGTGAAAAAGAGATTGAAATTTTAAAAGTATGAATTCGCCATTTCATGTTGCTATCATTATGGATGGTAATGGACGTTGGGGCTTAAAAGAATATAATGATCGAAATAAAGGACACTTCTATGGACTCCAAAACATAGATAAAGTTGTTAAGGATTGTATAAAATTAAATATTAAATTTTTAACACTATATACTTTTTCAACAGAAAATTGGAATAGACCTAAAAAAGAAATCGATTATCTTTTTTTTTTGTTTAAATTTTTTTATAAAAAAAATTTTAATAAAATGTTTAAAAATAACATAAAGATTAAATTTATTGGTGACTTAAAAAATATTCCTAATGATTTAAAAATAATTATTCATAAAATAGAAAAAAAAACAAAAAATAATAATTTAATTACAGTAATATTTGCATTCAATTACGGATCAAAATCTGAATTAATTAATGCTTTTAAAAAAATCAGTAAAAATAAAAAAAATAACATTACTGAAGAATTAATTACAAATAATCTATATACTAAGAATATACCTGACCCAAATATTCTCATAAGGACTGGTGGAGAAAAAAGATTAAGCAACTTTCTCCTTTGGCAATTATCTTATGCAGAGTTATTTTTTGTTGGTAAAAACTGGCCTGATTTTAATTTTTTTGATCTAAAAAAAATTATAAATTCTTATAGTAAAATTAAAAGAAAGTTTGGAACTGTAGATGAATAATTTTAAAAAAAGATTTATTATTTCATTATTAGCATTTCCTATTATTTATGTTCTGCTTTATCAAAAAATAATCTCTAATTTATTAATTGTTTTGGTTTGTTTATTTTGTGTTTATGAATGGAATAAAATTTTTTATAAGAAAAATTATTTATATTTATTAGGATTACTTATTTTATTATTTTTCTTTGTTTCTTTGTTAAAAATATACAATTTAGAGGACAATAATTTAAAGTTTCTGTGGTTAATATTAATAGCATGGCTTACTGACATAGGTGGTTACGTTTTTGGAAAATTATTTAAAGGCCCAAAATTAATTAAAATTAGTCCCAACAAAACTTGGTCAGGTGCTTTTGGTTCTTTATTTTTAAGTCAATTTGCTTTTTTAATTTTTTATTTAGATACTAACTATAAATTAAATTTTAATATATTTTTTCTGCAGATTTTATTATCGATTATAGGACAAACTGGTGACTTATTAATGTCTTATATAAAAAGAATTAATAGTAAAAAAGATACTTCCAATCTTATCCCTGGCCATGGAGGGTTTTTAGATAGAGTAGATGGATTAATCTGGATAGTTATTTTGGGAAATTTTTTAATTATATGAAAAAAAAAATTTGTATTTTAGGATCTACTGGAAGTATTGGTCAAACTACTTTGCAAATTATATCAAAAAATCAAAAAGATTTTGATGTAGTTTTATTAAGCGGAAATAATAATATTAAGTTATTAATTTCTCAAGCAAAAAAATTTAAGCCAAAATATATCTATTCAAATAATTTTCATTTTAGAGAGAAAATTAAATTTTTTTGTAAAAATAATAAAATACATTTTATCGATGATCTTAAGTTATTAAAAAAAGCAAAATTCGATATAACTGTGGCTGCTATTTCTGGAATAGCTGGTCTTATACCCACAATAGATATTATTAAATTTTCTAAAAAAATATTAATTGCAAACAAAGAAAGTATAATTTGTGGATGGAAGTTTATTTTAAAAGAATTAAAAAAAAAACATTGTCACTTTATACCTATTGATTCTGAACATTTTTCTATATTTAATTTAATTGAGAACAAGAATATAAATTCTATTAAAAATATATATCTTACAGCATCTGGGGGGCCATTTTTTGGAAAAAGAATTAATTTAAAAAGAGTCACGCCTTCTCAGGCAGTAAAGCACCCAAATTGGAAAATGGGCAAAAAAATATCTGTAGATTCAGCAAATTTAATGAATAAAGTTTTGGAAGTTATTGAGGCTTCATTAATATTTAATCTACCAATTAATAAATTAAAAATAATTGTACATCCACAATCTTTGATTCATGCGATTGTTGAATTTAAAAATGGTCTTTCATCAATGCTATATCATTACAATGATATGAAAATTCCAATTATAAACTCTTTATATGATAATTTTTGCAATTATAAAAATGTTGATAAAAAACTTTTATCACAAAACAAATTAACTTTTGAAGAAGTAAATATAAAAAAAAATCCTTCACTTAAAATTTTAAAATTAAAGAATGTCCTAAATCAAAATGGTTTTATTTTAATTAGTGCTTTAAATGAAATTTTAGTGCAAAAATTTTTAGATAGAAAGATAATTTTTACTGATATAATAAACAAATTACTGACTATTTTGAAATCAAATTTAGTAAAAAATTACTTAAAAAACCATCAGATTCGACATATAAATGACGTCTTTAAAGTATATAACTTCAGCAGGAGTATATTAAATTGACTAAATATGTAATTCTTTTTTTTTTAATATTAACAAATACTTTATTTGCTGAAATTAAAAAAGTTAACATTATTGGAAATAAAAGAGTAAACTCAGCAACTATAGAGTCATTAGTTGACAAAAAAATAAGTAATATAGACACAATTTATATAAATAATTTAACAAAAAAACTTTACGACACAGATTTTTTTGCTGATGTTAAAATTTCTTTTAGTCAGAATGCCTTAAATATAAATATTGTTGAAAATCCTATTGTCAATTTTTTTTACATAAATGGAGTCAAAGATAGTGATTTAGACGAGGTAAATAAAATTATAACTTTAAAAGAAAATAGTATTTTTTCTAGTTCTAAATTAAAAAAAGACATTGAATTAACTAGAGAATACTTAAATACTTCAGGTTACTATCAAGCTTCAATCATTCCTGAAGTAATAAAAATTGACAATAATCAAATAAATTTAATTATTAATATCGATAAAAATGAAATTTCTAAAATTAAAAATATTTACTTTATAGGAAAAAAATTTTTTAGCGATAGTCAATTAATTGATGTCATTACTTCCACAGAGGATAGTTGGTGGAACTTTTTTTCAACGTCAGCTTTTAGTGAGCCAAGAATTGAGTATGACAAACAACTTCTTAAAGAATTTTATAAATCAAAATCTTTTTATGATGTTCAAATAGAAAGTGTATTTGCAAGCATTGATAAAAATAATAATTTTAATTTAACATTTTCTATAAATTCTGGGAAAAAATATAGGTTTGGTGATTATGATTTAAAAGTTTTAGGTCTAACACTAAAAGAGGAGGACATTAGAGAGATAAAAAATATTACGAATAAGTTATTGTATAATGCATTTTATTCACCTCTAACAATTAATAAACTTAATATTCAAGTAATCGATTTTTTAGAGACTAAGAGATATAATAATTATGAGATTAGTATTCAAGATTTGAAAGTTACTGATGATAGAATCAATATTATTGTACAACTTAATGACAGTCAAAAGTCACTTATTAATAAAATAAATATTCGAGGCAATACAATTACTGAAGAAAAAGTTATAAGAGATAATTTAATTATTTCAGAAGGAGATCAACTAAATTTATCTAAAGTTAAAAAATCTGTTGATAATGTAAAATCAAAACAATTATTTAGTAAAGTTGATTACAAAATAGAAGACTCTGATATAAAAAATTTTAAGGATTTAAATTTATTTGTTAAAGAACAGCCAACTGGTAATATCAGCGCAGGTGTTGGTTATGGAACAAATGGAGGTTTATTCGAAGCTTCTATAAATGAGCGAAATTTTTTAGGACAAGGTATTAATCTAAATTTTACCGGAAGATTTTCTGCTGAGGTAATAAGAGGTGAATTTGGGTATGTTGATCCAAATTTTAAAAATTCTAATAAAGAAGTAGCAGCATCTTTATTTTCAGAACTAGATGATTATAAAAACTCAGGTTATCAAAATAAAAGAGCTGGTAGTAGAGTTGCAACAAAATATGAGATATATGAGGATATTTTTTTTAGACCAAATCTTGGAGTGCAGTTTGATAATTTGGAAGTTACAGGAAGTGCATCTAACTTATTAAGAAGTAGACAAGGAGATTTTGTTACAACCTCACTTGGATATAATTTTTCATACGATAATCGAGATTCAAAATTTAATGCAAAATCTGGATCTTTAATTTATTTTGATCAAAATATTGCAACTTTTATTAGTGATGTCCCAACAGTTCAGTCGGGCGTTGGAGGTACCTTTTATAAAGAGTTGTACACCGATAAATTTATTGGTTCTGCAAAAGCAAGATTAACTAATGTTACTGCATTTAATAATAAGGATGTTAAATTATCAGATCGAATTTTTGCATCATCAAGTGATTTAAGAGGTTTTGAACAAAGAGGCGTGGGGCCGGTAGATAGTGGGGATCATATTGGAGGAAATAATTTAGCCACTTTAAGCTTAAAATCAACTTTTCCAAATCCAATACCAGAAAGCTTAAGAGCAAATACATTTTTATTTTTAGATATGGGTAATATTTGGGGGGTAGATTACTCAAATGCAATTTCTGAAAGCTCAAAATTAAGAACAACCACAGGCATAGCTTTGGATGTAATGAGCCCTGTTGGACCGATATCTTTTACTTATAGCATTCCATTATCTAAAGTGTCTACAGATAAAGAACAGAATTTTTTATTTAATATAGGATCAAGTTTTTAAATTTATTATAAGTATATAATGAATAAAATTTTTTTTAAAAAAACAAAAAAATTTATTTTATTAAAAGATATTTACAATATTTGTAAATATTCAGAAAAAAAATTTTATAATAAAAAAATATTTGGAGTTAACAATATAAAAGATGCAAAAAATGGAGACATTATTTTTTTTAATAATCTTAAATACGAATATGATGTTAAAAGCACCAAAGCTTCTGCGTGCATAGTTAATAAAAATTTTGTCAAATATTTAAATAAAAATATTATACCAATTATTTCTAAAAATTCGCTATTAGATTTTTATAAAACTGTTGGACTTTTTTACCCTCAATCTTCATTTGACATTGAAGAAATTAATTTTTTAAAAAATACAAATACATTTAAAAAAAAAAATATTTTTGTAGGAGAGAATACCTTAATTGATAAAACTGTTAATATTGGGAATAATACAAAGATAGGTAATAATGTTATTATTAAATCTAATGTTCATATTGGGAAAAATTGTATTATAGGGTCTAATGTTATTATTGAAAATTCATTATTAGGCGACAATATAATAATTAAGTCAGGAACTTTAATTGGTCAGACGGGTTTTGGTTTTAATTTTGAAAAAATGAAAAGGATTAAATTTCCTCATATCGGAAGAGTAATTATTGAAAATGATGTCCATATAGGTTCTTCTTGTACAATTGATAGAGGTTCATTGACTGATACTATTATCGGTGAATTTACTTCTATCGATAATCAGGTCCATATCGCTCATAATGTAAAAATTGGAAATTTTTGCATGATAGCAGCGCAATCAGGAATAGCAGGCAGCACAATAATAGGAAATAATGTTAAAATTGGAGGACAAACTGGAATTTCAGGTCATTTATCTATAGGTAATAATGTTAAGATTGGTGGAAAAAGTGGCGTTATTGCTAATATTGAAGACAATCAAACTGTCATGGGTTATCCAGCTAAAAATATTAGAGATTTTTTAATTAGTAAAAAAAAATGAATTCAAAAAATGAAATAAATAAAGAAAAAATAGAAAGTTTAATACCTCATAGAAAACCATTCTTATTAATTGATAAACTAGTGGACATCGTTCCAATGGTTTCTGCGACAGGAGTGATGAATATTAAAAAAACAGACTTCTTCTTTAACGGTCATTTTCCAGGACAACCAGTGATGCCAGGAGTTTTAATAGTAGAAGCCTTCGGTCAAAGTGCAGCAGCATTAACTGCTTATAGTTTAGATCCTGAAATTGTTAAGAATAAATTAGTTTATTTGATGACAGTAAATAATGCGAGATTTAGAAACCCTGTAATGCCTGAATGCGAATTAAGACTTAAAGTTGAAGCTATAAGATCAAAAGGTAAAGTTTGGAAGTACAAAGGAATCGCAATGGTCAAGGATCAAATCATGGCTGACTCAGAGTGGATGGCCACTATAGTTAATAGAAAAAATTAATGATAAGTGAAAAAGCAATAATAGATAAAAATGCTAAATTAGAATCTTCAGCAGAAGTTGGGCCCTTTAGTATTATTGGTAAAGAAGTTAAAATTGGAAAAAATGTAAAAATACAATCCCATGTAGTTATAACTGGAGACACTTCTATATCTGATGATTGTGAGATTTATTCTTTTGCCTCCATAGGTAACACTCCACAAGATTTAAAGTTTAAAGGAGAAAAAACAAAATTAATAATAGGAAAAAAAAATAAAATTAGAGAATATGTTACAATAAATCCGGGCACTGAACATGGAGGTGGGACTACAAAAATAGGTGATAATTGTTTATTTATGATTTCATCTCATATTGCTCATGATTGCAAAATTGGTAATAATGTTATTATTGCAAATAATGTTGCTATAGCTGGTCATGTTGAGATAGAGGATAATGTAATAATAGGTGGCAATTCTGCAGTTCAACAATTTACCAGGATTGGGAAATTAGCAATGATAGGAGGAATGACAGGAGTTGAAAAAGATATAATTCCTTATGGTCTTGTTATCGGAAATAGATCTCATTTAGAAGGAATAAATATAATAGGATTAAAGAGAGCCGGCTACTCTTCTGATGAAATAAATGGACTAAATCAAGCTGTAAAATTAATTTTTTCAAACACTATTTTAAAAAATGGAATAGAAGAAGCTAAAAAATTTTCTAATTTTAAAACAGTAAGTGAGGTAATAAAGTTTTTAGAAAATAATGTAAAAAGACCAATTTGTAGACCGTTTAAATAAATGCTTGGATTAATAGTAGGAGAATCTTCCTTACCTAAATTTTTAATAAATAAATTATTAAAAAAAGAAGTAGAATTTTTAATATTAGACGTAACCAAATCTAATATTTATAAAAATTACAAAAATTCCCATAGTTTAAAAATAACACAACTTGGGAAAGCTATATCGATATTAAAAAGAAATAATTGTAAAAGTGTTATTTTCATAGGTAAAGTTAAGAGACCAGAAATTTCTTTATTAAAATTTGATAGAAAAGCACTTTTTTATATTCGCAGATTATTTTTAGCTTTTAAAAAAGGTGATGGAAATATTTTAAAAGAAGTAATTAAAATTTTTAAAGAAAATAAAATAAATGTTATTAATAGTATGAAATTTACTCCAGAGTTAATATTTAAAGACAAAGCTATAAATAAAATAAAAATAAACAATTCTGACAAAAGTAGTATATCCAAAGGAGTTAGTGTTATTAAGTCATTAAGTAAATTTGATATTGGTCAGTCAGTTGTAATAAATAACGGTTATGTTTTAGCGATAGAAGGTCCAGAAGGAACCGACGAAGCTATTAAAAGATCTTTATATTTATCGAAAAAATATAACCTTAAAAATAAATCAATTTTAGTAAAATTTCCTAAAATAAATCAAGATCTTAGGGTTGATCTACCAACCATAGGTATAGAAACTATTAAAAACTGTATTAAAGCAAATATTAAAGGCATTGCTGTAAAAAGATCTCAAAATATTATTTTAAATAAAGATAAAATTATAAATTTAACTAAAAAAAATAATTTTTTTATTATTTCTTTATAAATTGTCAAAAAAAATTTTTATTATTACTGGAGAGTCCTCAGGAGATAAAATTGCATCTCTAGTTATTAGAAAATTAAAAAAAAAAGATTTAGATATTCAATTTTTAGCAATTGGTGGAGAGAACATCAAATCAGAAAAAGTTAATTGTATATTTGATATCAAAGACATAGCTTATATGGGTTTAATTGATGTTTTAAAAAATTTATTTTCTATTAAAGAAAAAATTAATTTAACAGTGAAAAAGATCATAGAATTTAAGCCTGATATTATTTTTTCAATTGACTCTCCAGATTTTTCTTTTCGAATTTTAGATAAAGTCAAAAATTTAAATAATAAAATTAAAACGATTCACTTAGTTGCTCCGCAAGTTTGGGCCTGGAGAGAAAATAGAAAAAAAAAATTATATAAATTTATTGATCATTTATTGTTACTTTTTCCATTTGAAAAAAAGTATTTTATGGGATTTCTTAAAAATTCATATGTAGGTCATCCTTTCTTTGATTTTTCTGTTTTTAAAGTAAATAAACTAGAACATAAAAATAAAAAGTATTTTACCCTATGTCCCGGGAGCAGAAATTCGGAATTAAAAATTTTTATGCCTATTTTTATAGAAGTAATTAAACAAATTAATTTAAATAATAATTTTATTTTTCATATTCCCTCATCTGAAAATAATAAAGATTTAATTACTAATTATTTACACAAATCTAAAATTGATAATTTTATTATTACCACTAATGAAACCGACAAGAATTTTTATATTCAAGATTCAATTTTGACTATTTCAAAATCTGGAACAATTACTTTAGATATTTGTAAGAACCAATGTCCATTAATTGTTGTTTACAGAACGTCTTTATTAAACTATTTATTAATTAAACCTTTTGTTAAAACTAAATTTGGTAACATTTTAAATATTATTGCGCAGAAGGAAATAATACCTGAATTAATTCAAGAAAAATGTAATTCAAATGAAATTTATATTAAAGCCAAAAAGCTTATTGATAACGAGCTATTAAGAAAAGAAATGGTTTCTAATTATACAAAAATTTTAGAAAAGATTATTGTCCCTAATAGTTTGGATAAAATTTGCCAACATTTGTTAGAATAGTAGTTATCTTTTAGAAATATCTACAAAGTCTCTTTTATTTGAACCGGTATATAATTGTCTAGGTCTATTTAATTTGTTGGTAGGATCAGAGTACATTTCTTTCCAATGAGCAATCCATCCAGAAGTCCGAGCAACTGCAAATAAGACAACAAACATTTCAGTTGGAAAACCCATGGCACTTAAAGTTATTCCAGAATAAAAGTCTATATTCGGATATAATTTTTTTTGAATAAAATAATCATCATTTAAAGCAATTCTTTCAAGTTCTATAGCAACTTTTAATAACTCATCATCTTTTTTGCCTAATGCTTCAAGCACTTCATGACATGCTTTTTGCATTACTTTAGCCCTAGGATCGTAATTTTTATAAACTCTGTGTCCAAATCCCATTAATCTGAAATTGTCATTGGGATCCTTTGCTCGCTTAATATATTCCGGTATATTTTTAACACTTCCAATTTTTTTTAACATATTTAATGCTGCTTCATTAGCACCGCCATGTAATGGCCCCCAAAGTGCAGAAAAACCAGCTGCAACAGAAGCAAATGGATTTACTGCTGAAGAAGCTGCCAATCTTACAGTTGAAGTAGAAGCGTTTTGTTCATGATCAGCATGAAGTATTAATATTTTTTCCAGCGCATTTGCGATTATTTTATTAGTTTTATATTTTTGAGCAGGAACAGAAAAACACATATTCAGGAAATTTTCGCAATAACTCAATTCATTATCAGGGTATACAAATGGTTGGCCAATCGAATATTTGTAAGCCATAGCAGCCAAAGTTGGAACTTTAGCTATCATTCTTCTTGATGATATTTCTCTTTCATTTGGATCATTAACATTAGCTGAGTCTGCATAAAAAGAAGATAAAGCACCAACAACACCCAGCATCATTGCCATAGGATGACTACCGCGCCTAAATCCATTGTAAAAAGATCTTATTTGTTCATGAACCATTGTATGGTTTTTTATAGCAGAAGAAAATTCCTTGAATTGATCTTTGTTTGGGAGCTCACCTTTAATTAGTAGATAAGCGACTTCTAAAAATGAACTTTTTTCAGATAATTGTTCAATTTCATATCCTCTATATAAAAGAGTTCCTTTATCACCGTCAATATAACAAATATTGGATTGGCAGCTTGCAGTCGAGGTAAAACCTGGGTCAAAAGTAAAATAACCAGTATTCTTATAAAGATCACGAATATCTATTACCGAAGGACCAGCTGTGCCTTCTTTAATAGGTAGATCATATTTTTTACCATCTATTTCTATAAAACATTTATTTAGCATAAAATTTAGTTATCAGTTTTTAATATTTTTGTCTATTTTTACAAAGAATAGTTCTAATCGATTTATAACTTCATCAAAGCCTAAAGAACTAGCTATATCGTATATAGCAGGACCATATTCAGACCCTGTTAATATAATTCTTAAAGGTTGTCCGAGATCTTTAAAGTTAAGTTTTTCAGTTTTTATAATTTTATCAAATATATTTTTTAAGTAATCTTTGCCTATATTTTTTTCTTTTTTTATTAGAGAGTAAACATTTTTTATTATAGTCAATTTAGATTGATCTATTTTTTGTATTTGATCATCTCTAAGCTCATAAGAAAATATGTACTTTGAGTTATTAAATATATCTTCTAATGATTTTGATTTATTTTTTAAAAAAAATAAATTTATTTTAATAACTGCGTGAAATTGTTTTGGAATTTTTTTTTTATATAACTCAGAATATTGAATTAATTTTTCTATCAGGACTTCGTCAGTAAAAGATTTTATATAAAACTCATTGATGGATTTAATTCTATCAAAATCTAATTTTGATGGTGATTTTCCAATATTTTTTAAATTAAAAAATTCTATACTTTCGTTTTCTGAAAAAATTTCTTTATCTTTATAAGACCATCCTAATCTTAATAAATAATTCCTCAAAGCTTCTGGTAAAATTCCTATTTTTTTATAATCTTCAACAGTTGATGCGTTATCTCTTTTTGATAATTTTTTTCCTTCTTGAGAATGAATTAAAGGTATGT
>SHWR01000026.1 GCA_009693745.1 Candidatus Fonsibacter sp. | reverse complement strand
TGCAAAGCTGTAAATATTAATCTTTTGGATCCAGCCTGCCCCTCACCTAAAGCTTTAACATAAGGCTGCAATAAAAAATCATATATTTTGTCTGCGTTCATGTAAGAAATTATGAAAGCAAATAAAAAAAAAATTAAGCTTTTAATTATACGTGATCTTAATTCCAATAAATGCTCTGTAATACTAGATTGGTTTTGATCGTTATTATTTTCACTCATATAAAAAATAAAATTTACGATTTATCTGATTTTTTTTTATTTTCATCTTCAGGATTAATATCTATTATTTTTTTTATATCTTTTTCCTGCTCTTGAACAATATCATCAATTCCCTTTTGAAAAGAACTGACGTAATTCTTGATACCATTTTTTATTTGGACAAATTTACGAATAACAACTGGAAGATCCTTTGGACCAATAACAATAATAGCGACAAGAAGAATAACTAAAATTTCAGACCACCCAATTTGTGGCATATATTATTTTAGTGAGGCTTTGAATTTTGATCTTTATCTTTAGAATCTTTATTGTCTGAAGGTTGTTCATCAGACATACCTTTTTTAAAACTTTTAATTCCTTTTGCAACATCGCCCATTAAATCAGATATTTTCCCTCTACCAAATAAAAGAACAACAACTATTACGACGATAATTATATGCCAAAAACTAAGACCCATAACCTATTCTATATATTAAATAATATTTTTTTACAAATAAATTAATTATCTTTCTTATTTAGAGTTTCAGAAAGCATGTCGTCTATATTGGAAAAGATGTCTTCTTTTGATTGTTTCTCTAAATCATCTTTAGCGAATTTATTAGTTCCAAAAATTGATTTATCCAAACGACTATCTATTAAACCGGCAGAAGCTAATTCTTCTGAATTAGGTAAGTCTGATAAAGATTTCAAATTAAAATGACTTAAAAAAGTATCTGTAGTTACGTACAATAATGGCTTACCAGGTATTTCTTTGCGTCCTTGCGGCTTTACCCAGCCAAGTTCAAATAAAATTTCTAAAGTGCCAGTACTAAAAGAAACTCCCCTTATCTCCTCAATTTCAGAACGGGTTACTGGTTGATGATATGCGATAATAGCTAGAGTCTCTATTGTAGCTTTTGAGAGTTTCCTTTGCTGAACAACTTCACTTGCAATTTTTTTTGATAAATTCTCAGCGGTTCTAAAAGACCATTTGTTAGAAATTTCATAAAGATTTATTCCTCTTTCAATAAACTCTGTTTGCAATTCTTTTAAAATTTTTAAAATATCAACATTTAATTCAATTTTAGATTTTATTGTTTCTACATCTAGCGGCTCTTCAGCAGCAAATAATATTGCTTCAATTAATCTTTTTGCATCTTTATTTTTATTTAACATAATTAGCTAGCTTTAATTAATATTGTATCAAAAATTTTTTTTTGCATAATTGATAACTTTCCTTCTCTAACTAGTTCAAGACTTCCAGCAAATGTCCCTGCTAATCCTGATTTTCTTAAATTTTTCGAGCCAGAAAATGATCCTGGAATTACATCATTAATATTTCTCCATTCAGTTAATTCTTTAAGTAAACTTGTAATTTTTTTTATAGCCTCTTCCATTGTATAAACTGGTAACATTGCAATATTCATAATTGAGAAATTTTGTTTTCTTTTTATTTCTGCATAAGATTTAATAAGTTCGTAAAGTGAAACGGAGTACTTAGAAGCAGAAATTGTTTTAATACCTTCTCGAATACCTTTAACAAAAATATCTCTTCCTAATTGCTTTTGCAAAACCAATTTATCAGAAAGGAATCTGATCGCTTCTAATTTTCTTAATTGTAATTTTAGTTTTTCAGCCATTTGAATAGCTGAAAAATCATCCTCAAAATCATCCGGCAATAACAATCTTGACTTTAAATAAGCAAGCCACGTTGCCATAACCAAAAAATCAGCAGCTAGTTCTAAATTTTTTTTTATACTGTCTATAAATTTTAAATATTCATCGGCTAATTGAACAATAGAAATTTTCATAAGATCCACTTTTTGAGATTTTGCTAAATCCAAAAGTAGATCTAAGGGACCTTCGTAATTATCAATATTGAGATTAAATTTATCTTCAATCTTGTTTACTGAAAGAGGTTTTAATTCAACAATGCTATCCATTTAATTTACTTAACTGATTCTTTAGCTAAATTTATGAAAAATTGCTTTGATTTTGTCTGTTATTTTATTGGTAAAATTATCGATTTCAGGCACTACTAAAGAAAGTTTCTTCATTTCATCTATATTTCCGCTGCAATGCAATATTAGATTACAACCTGCATTCAGGCTTAATTTAGCATTTTTAACGACGTTGCCTGACAGTGCTTTCATGCAAATATCATCTGACATTAATATTCCTTTAAATTTCAAATATTCCCTAATTATATCTTTAATTATTTTTTTCGATTGTGTGGCACATTTTTCTGAATCTAATTTTTTATATAAAATATGAGCTGTCATTGCTAAATGATTATCAACTTTTTTAAATATTCTAAAATCATTCTTTTTTAAATAATTCAGTGAAAAATTTACTTCAGGTAAAGAGTAATGAGAATCTATCATTGTGCAACCATGTCCTGGTATATGTTTAATAACGGTTCCAAGTCCTGAATTTTTATAATAATTTATTAAATGTTTAGATAATTTTAAAACAGTATTGTGATTTTTAGCAAAAGCTCTATTGCCAATAACGCTTTTTTTGTCTTGATTAAACAAATCAAGAACTGGAACTGTATTTATATTAATTCCGCAATATTTTAAAATAGAAATATTTATTTTAAGAAATTTATTAAATTTTAAATAAAATTTTTTATTATTTTTATAAATGTCTCCAAAATACTTAGCATCATATTTATCAAGATTAATAATTTTTCTAAAACGATTAACATTACCTCCCTCTTGATCAATTAGTATTGGAAAATTTTTATCTTTAAAAATATCTTTAATACTGCAAGTTAAATTTCTAACTTGATCTAAATTAGCGATATTTCTAGTAAATAATATTATTCCCCATGGTTTGTATTTTTTAAAAAAATTAATTTCTTTTAAATTTAATTTAAAACCGTTTATTCCGTATATAATTGCGTGTGTTTTCAAAATTTTACTTTATTAGCTCCCAATATTGTTTTTGTTTGTAAATTTTTTTAAAAAACTCGTCATTATCTATTCTTTTTTTAAAATCAGTTGACGTGGTAATTTTATCTAGTTTTTCAATATATGAATTTAAGTAAATCAAATAATCTTGTCGTTTTTTATCTGTATTTTTAATAAATGTACTGGAATTGTAATAAAATAAACAAATAATAAAAAAAGAAATAACAAGAAAAAAAGATATTACATTTAACAAATTTTTTTTCATTAAATCAATCACATCTCAACTGGGGCATTGACATTTAGAATGTCTAATCCGCTTTTTAAAACTAATTGTATTTTTTCAATTAAGAATAATCTTGCAGATTGAAGATCTGGCTGATTTTTATTTAAAATTTTTAAATTATCATTCTCATTTCCAGAGTTCCAATATGTATGAAATAAACTTGCTAATTCGTATAGATAAAATGGCACTCTATGAGGCTCTAGATGATACGCTGATAACTCTAAACATTTAGGCCATTCAGATATCTTTTTAATTATATCGATTTCTATTTCCTGATTAAGAAAATTTAAATTTAATTTTTTTTCATTACTAATTTCGTATTTATTTTTTTTAAATAAAGAGCAAATTCTAGCGTGAGCATACTGAACATAAAATACTGGATTTTCTTTAGAATGATCTGTGACTAAATCAAAATCGAAATCTAATTGAGAGTCATTACTTCTGTATATCATCATAAATCTAACGGAATCTTTGCCAACTTCATTTATAAGATCACTTGCAGTTATGAAGTCTCCTGCTCTTTTAGACATTTTTAACTGATTTCCAGATTTAAATAATTTTACTAACTGACAAACCTTAGAAATAATTATTTGTTTGTTTTCGGATAAAGCTGAAACACATGACTCCTGTCTCTTTAAATATCCAGCATGATCGGCACCGAGTACATTTATAAGTAAATCAAACTTTCTTTCTATTTTATCAAGATGATATGCAACATCATTTGCGAAATAAGTCCAAGTATTATCAGATTTTTTTAATGCCCTGTCTGTATCGTCTCCAAACTTAGTAGACTGAAATAAAATTTGTTTTCTAGGCTCCCAATCGTCGACCTCATTTCCTTTAGGTTTTTCTAAAATTCCTTCATAAACATAATTTTTTTTCTTTAAAATATCTAGGGCCTTCTCGACTAAATTTTGATTAACAATATAATTTTCTGAAACGAAATTATCGTGAACAATTCCAAGTTTTTTTAAATCATTTTTAATTAAATTCATTGCCTCTTCTACGCATAAATTTTTAAGGTCATTAAAAATTAAATCATAATTATCAAAAGTAGTAAATTTATTTTTTTTTAGGATATTTTTAGCTACATCAATAACATATTCACCTGGGTAAAGATCTTGATCAACTGGAAATAAAATATTTTTTTTTATTTCTAATATTCTAAAATAAACCGATTTAACGAATTGATTAATTTGATTTCCGTAATCGTTAATATAATATTCTTTAACGACTTTATTACCAACGAAGCTTAATAAATTAGCTAAAATGTCACCAAATACAGCCCCTCTACAATGACCTACATGTAAAGGACCTGTTGGATTTGCAGATACATATTCGATTAAAATTTTTTTTGATACTAAATTTTGATTCTTCCCAAAATTATCACCTGTATCTTTTAAAAAATCGTACCAAAAAGTTTTATTAAAAAAAAAATTTAAAAAACCAGGTTGCGCTACTTCAATTTTTATGATCTCTTTGAATTTGCCTTCTAACTCTTTCTTTATAATGCTTGCCAGGTCAACAGCATTTATATTATTTTCTTTTGCAAAAATCATTGGTGCATTTGTACTTAGATCACCGTGATTTTTTATTTTTGGTATTTCTACTAAAAAATTATCAAATTTTTTTGGTAATTTAATAATTTTGTTTTTTTCTAAAATTTTAAAAAAGTCATTTAGTTTTATTTTGTAATTAATAAAAATATTCATTTTACTTTATTGTATAAATCAATAGCAAATTTATCTGTCATGCCAGCAATGAAATCTGTGACTGATCTTTCTAATCCCCATTTTTTTTTAAGATCTGTAGGTATAAATTTTTTGTTATTTTTAGTTAGATACATATATAAAGTTTTTATTATTTTTTCTGCCCTATTTGTCATTTCTTTTACAGATTTATTTTCATACATATTTAATCTCAAAAATTCGCGGATTTGATTGTTGGCATTGATTAGTTTTGGTGAAAAACTAACTATAAAGTCATTTGATTTATAAACATCTCCTATTGTTTTAATTTTGAACTTCTTTAAATTTTTTTTTGTATGTAAAATTAAATCTGTAACCATAAAATTAATTATTGATCTTATAATTTCGTTTCTCAATAATTTTTCATTTCTAAATTGTTTATTTTTTTTTTTTAAAATCTCACCTATAATAGGTAAATCTTCAATATCATTAATTGAAAATAAACCTGCTCTAATACCATCGTCAATGTCATGATTGTTGTAAGCAATATCATCAGATAATGCACTAATCTGTGATTCTAGAGAAGACTGATTATAAAAATTTATTATTTTAATTTTATTCAAATTCGGCAAAAGATCTAAATTTTTCATTATTAAATAATTAGGACCGTTATGCTTAGCAATCCCATCTATTGTATTTATTGATAAATTTAATCCATCAAAATTTTGGTAAGCCTTTTCTAATTCTGTAACTAAACGTATTGAATGAATATTATGATTAAATCCACCATGGTCCCTAATACAATAATCTAAAATTTTTTCTCCAGCATGTCCAAATGGTGGATGTCCCAAATCGTGGGCTAAACTTATAGCTTCAGCTAAGTCCTCGTTTAATTTTAAATATCTAGAAATTGATCTTGATATTTGTGACACTTCTAAAGTGTGTGTTAATCTTGTTCTGTAATGATCCCCCTCATCATATACAAAAACTTGTGTTTTATATTTTAATCTTCTAAACGAAGTTGAGTGTATAATTCTATCCCTGTCTCTTTGATAAAATGATCTATATAAGTTTTTTTCATCTCCAAATTGTCTCCCCAAATAATTAGAATTATTAGAAGAAAACTTAATTAATAACTTATTGTAATTATCAACCCCAGACATATATTAATAATAAACATATAATTGAATGACTAATAATTTTACCATTACAGACAAAGCTAAAAAAAAGATAGAAAATCTTTTAGAAAAAGAAAATATTAATAAATTTTTTAGAATTGAAGTCAAAGGTGGAGGTTGTTCTGGTTACAAATATCATTTCACAACAGATAATAAAAAAAATGAAGACGATATAATTATTGAAAATGTTTTAATAGATAGGTCTTCTTTTGTTTTTATAGAAGGATCGATGCTAGATTTTTCTGAAAAATTAATTGAAAATACTTTTAAAATTATTAATCCTAAAGCTACATCATCATGTGGGTGTGGAAGTTCTTTCTCTATTTAATGATTATTAGTAGTTGGAATGTTAATTCTGTAAGAGTAAGACTAAATCACATTCTTAATTATCTAAAAAAAAATAAGCCAAACTTTCTACTGCTCCAAGAAATAAAAACTGAAAGTAAAAATTTTCCATACTCAGAATTAAAAGAAATTGGTTATGATAGTGAGGTGCATGGACAAAAATCGTATAATGGTGTTGCTATTATTTATAATAAGAAAATAAGTAATTTAAATTTTAATATTACTAATGATGAACAAGAGCAGTCTCGAAGTATTTCGGTTGATATAAATTACAAAAATGAATTAATAAAAATTATTTCCGTTTATATTCCCAATGGAAATCCTGTAGACACTGATAAATATCAATACAAAATAAAATGGTTAAAATCATTTGAAAAGTTTTTAATTAATCAAAATAAATTAAAAAATAAGTTAATAATTGGTGGAGATTTTAATATTATCCCAAATGAAGAAGATGTTTACAACCCTGCAGATTGGGAAAATGATGCTCTATACAGAATTGAAATAAGAAAATTTTTTAGAAAAATGTTAAACGACGGTTATGAAGATGCTTTTAGATTAGTTAATAAAAAAGCAAATAATTATACATTTTGGGATTATCAAAATGGGTCTTTTGAAAGAAACAAAGGATTAAGAATTGATCATTTTTTATTATCAAAAAATGTTAGTCATTTGATTAAAGATGTAACTATAGATAAATATTTAAGAGCTCTAGAAAGACCTTCTGATCACGTACCTATAAGATTAAGCTTGGTTTAAGCTCTACCGTAAATATCTTTAATACGGATTATATCGTCTTCACCTAAATAACTACCTGTTTGAACTTCGATAATCTTTAAAATACCTTTTTGTCTATTTTCAATCCTATGAACTGCTCCTTGAGGAATAAAAATAGAATCTGACTTTTTCAAAAATATATTCTTCTTATTGAGTGTAACATTGGCTTTTCCTTCGACAACAACCCAATTTTCAGATCTATATTTATGTTTCTGAAGACTAAGAATTGCTCCTGGATTAACTACCAATTCCTTTACTTGAAAATTTTTTCCAACAAATACACTTGTAAATTGCCCCCAGGGTCTTCGGGTGGTGGTGTGCTGATCTGTAATTTTTGGAAATTTTTTATTAATTATAGGATAAAGATTTTTGAGATTATTATTTTTAAGATCAGAAATATATAGAACATCATTATTATCCACCGCAAGTACGTTTTTTAAGTTACTAGCTACAACAGTTTTGTTGGATGAAATATAGGAATTTTTAACATTATTCTTGAATATATTTCCTTTTAAATAGTTATTATCTTTATCCTTTTTTTCAATTTCCCATTTTTGCAACCAGCTCCCAACATCTTTCCAATCGCTTAAAAGTTTTGTAGAAAAAACGTTTTTAGATTTTTCTAATATGGCATTATCAAAAGAAATAGATTTTATTTTTGAGTAGTAGTTATTGGCTAATTCCACAACATTATTTGTAGTTTTTGCATTTATATAAGAATCACAAACTTGTAGTGCTAATTTAGTTTGCAAAACAGAAAATTCATTTAATAATGCTGATTTATTTGAAAGAAATATTCCAGAATTCCATAGATAATTATTATTTTTAATAAGTTTTTTTGCTCTATTTAAATTTGGCTTCTCAATAAATTTAATAACCTTGTTAAAATTTTTATTAATTTTTTTTGAATATAAATAACCATAACCTGTTTCTGGATAATCAGGTTTAACGCCAAAAATAAAAACTTTATACATATCCAAATAATTAGATATTTTTTTTATTTGATTTTGAAATATTATTTTTTTTTCAATGATATGATCAGACGAAATAATTAACACAGGCTGATAAAATTCTAAATCATCATCATTAATCGCAGCGAGAATTGCTGCTGCTGTGTTTTTTTTATCAGGCTCAACGTAAATTTTACAATTTATTTTATTAGTTTCTTCTTTTATTTCATCTAGGAAATTAGAGTTCGTACAAATTGTTATATTATCAAAATTTAAACCGCTAACTCTATCAATTGCCTGACTTAATAAAGTTTTTCCATGAATTTTAATAAACTGTTTAGGATGTTTTTTTCTAGAATCGGGCCATAATCTAGTACCCTCCCCTCCACATAAAATAATAGGTTTAATTTTCATTATATTAAAAAAAATAAAATGATTGGGATTGAAATAATAGAGGCAATGGTTGATACAAAAACAGCTACGCCAATTTCTTGATCATAAGAGTTATTTTCAGACGCTATCAAATAAGTCAGTATAGCTGCAGGCATTGTTGATTGTAATATTACAACTTTAGCTACAATGCCATCTAGATTTAACAAATAAACAACCAATATTCCAATAATGGGACCAATAATAATTTTAAATATACCAAGTAATAAACCCGTTTTTAAATTTTTAATGTTAATTTTACTAAGAGACATACCTAATGCTAGCAAAACTAGAGGTATAACAAGCCCGGACAAAATTTTTGCAATATTATTTAAAAAACTTGGCATTTCAATTTTGTAAAATAAAATAATAAGTGAAAATATTAATGATAATAAAACAGGACTAACAATTATTTTTTTAACGGAATAATTTCCCGAAGAAATTGCAGTATTTACTGTAAAATGACTGACCATAACTATCGAAGCAAAACCAGCTGCTAGCGCAAGACCCTCACTGCCAAAGGTCAATAAAGCTAATGGAAGTCCCATATTACCACTGTTAGGATGCATTATTGGAGTTGTTAATTTTAATGACGGAAGTTTAAAAATTTTTATAAAAATATATCCGAATAAAAAACCAAGAGCTAAAACTGAAAATGCTGAGACAAAAATTTTAAAAAAAATATTTATACTTAAATTAGTTCTTGTTATAGAATCATAAATTAAACATGGTAAAGCAATATTTGCTGCAAGTTTAGTTACGGCGATAGTATTGAAATCTTTGTTATAGATATTCCATAAATAGCCAATAAAGATTACAAAAATTACTGGAATTATTATATTTAAAATTGTTAGAAACAATTATTCCTCAAATATCTGCATAACAATTTTTCTCTTTAAAACCACCTGGATGTGTTACCGCCCCATATTTTGAAGATCCGACAGACTGAGCATATTTCCAAAGGGTTCCTGATGTAAAATTAGGTTTAATATTTTTCCAAGATTTTTTTCGTTTTTGTAATTCTGAATTAGAAATTTTAACATCTATAGTTCCTTTATTAGCATCAATAATTATTGTATCTCCATTTTTTAATAGTGCTATTGGACCACCATTAAATGCCTCTGGGCCAACATGCCCAACACAAAAACCTCTAGTTGCCCCCGAAAATCTTCCGTCAGTAATTAATGCTACTTTTTCTCCCATTCCCTGACCATAAATAGCCGCGGTAGTAGAAAGCATCTCCCGCATTCCAGGACCTCCTCTTGGTCCTTCATATCTAATAACTATAACGTCCCCTGCTTTATATTTTCGATTTTTAACAGCTTTAAAAGCTTCTTCTTCGCTATTAAAGCATAAAGCTTTTCCTACAAACTTTAGGGTTTTCATTCCAGCTACTTTAACAATTGCTCCTTCAGGCGCTAAATTCCCTCTGAGACCAGCAACTCCTCCTGATTTTGAAAGAGGTTTATTATAAGTTCTCATTACATCTTGATTGTTATTAAACTTAACTTTTTCTAAATTTTTCTTCATTGTTTCACCAGTAACAGTCAAACAATCACCGTGCAGATAGCCTCCGTCTAACAAAGTTTTAAGTAACATAGGCACTCCACCGGCCTCAAACATATCTTTTGCAACATATTTTCCTCCTGGTTTTAAATCTGCTAAGTAAGGAGTTTTTTTAAAAATTTTTGCCACATCCATAAGATCAAATTTTATTCCACATTCATTTGCGATTGCAGGAAGATGAAGAGCTGCATTTGTTGATCCACCAGTAGCAGCTACAATAGTAGCAGCGTTTTGCAATGATTTGAGTGTAACAATATCTCTTGGTCTAATATTTTTTTTTAACAAAGACATTACTGCTTGCCCGCTTGCGTAAGCATATTTATCTCTTTCTTCGTAAGGAGCCGGTGTTCCTGAAGAATATGGTAATGCTAGACCTATCGCTTCAGATACGCATGCCATTGTATTTGCAGTAAACTGTCCGCCGCATGCACCTGCGCTTGGACATGCGTTGATTTCTAGTTCCTCTAAATCTTCATCAGACATTTGTTTGTTAGAATGTTTTCCAACAGCTTCGAAAACATCAACAACTGTTACATCTTTTCCTTTAAATTTTCCTGGTAATATAGATCCCCCATAAATAAAAACGCTAGGCACATTTAATCTACACATTGCCATCATTAACCCTGGTAATGATTTATCGCATCCAGCAAGACCAACTAATGCATCATAGCAATGACCTCTAACTGTTAGTTCGGTTGAATCTGCAATTATTTCTCGAGATATTAAAGATGACTTCATTCCTTCGTGACCCATGGCAATTCCATCTGTAACTGTAATTGTACAGAATTCTCTAGGCGTTCCGCTATGATCAAAAACACCTTTTTTTGCAGATTGAGCTTGCCTCATTAAGGAAATATTACATGGAGCAGCCTCATTCCATGTTGAAACAACACCAACAAATGGTTTTGCAATATCATTTTTTTTTAAGTTCATTGCATAATAAAAAGATCTATGTGGCGCTCTATCAGGACCTACAGTAGTATGGCGACTTGGTAATTTTGATTTATCAAATTTCATAATTAATTTTTAATAGATATTATACTTTCTAATTGATTTAAGTCATTTACTAATTTTTTTAAAAGATCTTTTTCTTTATCAACCACATTTTTTGGAGCTTTATTTGTAAAAGATTTGTTAGTGAGTTTGATTTTAATAGTGCTAATAGTGCTTTTTACTGAATCTATTTTTTCTTTAACTTTAATAATTTGATCTTTTAAGGAAATTTCTGTTGGAAATTTAATTAAAATTACATCTCCATCTAAATAAACTGACATTATATTATCGTTTTTTTCATCTTTTTTAAAATAATTTTCAACTCTAGATGATTTTTTAAAAACTAAAAAATTTTTATCTAAGAAGTTTTTTTTATTTTTGGACAAATGATCAGTACAAATATCTACAAAATTACCAGGAGAAACTTGCAAAATAACCTTGGTAGATCTTATCAGCCCAATAAGTTTGATTAACCAATTTACCAAATGAATATTATCATTTTTAATTAACTTTATTTCTTTGTTAGAATAAAAACTAATTAGAGGACTTTTGTATAACTCAAAAAATTTTAATTTATTCCACAACTCTTCGGTAACAAATGGTATAAATGGATGAAGAGTTAAAAGAATATTTGAAAATAAAAATCCAAAAACTTTTTTTGTTTCTTTTATTTTATCCTGATTATTTGAATAAAAAATTGTCTTTGAAAATTCAAGATACCAGTCGCAAAATACGTTCCAAAAAAAATTATAAATTTCTTTAGACGCCTCATCAAATCTAAAATTTTTTATATGATTATCGACATTATTTTTTGTATAAATATATTCATTTATAATCCATTGATTAATTTCTAATTTAACTTCTTTACTATCAATTTTAATGTCAATGTTACATTTATTAAAATCACAAAATTTAGAGACGTTCCAAATTTTGGTTAAAAAATTTCTATAACCTTTAACTCGTTCTTCTGAAAGTTTTACATCTCTACCTGGTGAAGCCATCGACATTAAAGTAAATCTTAAGGCGTCAGCCCCGTATTTTTTTATTAAAACTAAAGGATCTATTACGTTACCTTTTGATTTAGACATTTTTTGACCATGCTCGTCTCTTACTAATGCATGTATGTAAACTTTATCAAAAGGAACTTTTTTGGTAACAAATAATCCTATCATCATCATTCTAGCTACCCAAAAAAATAAAATATCAAAACCAGTTACTAAGACTGAAGTTTTGTAAAACCTTTTAAAATTATAAGTTTTTTCTGGCCAACCTAAACTTGCAAAAGGCCATAAGGCAGATGAAAACCAAGTATCTAAGACGTTACTATCTTGATTAATGGGAGAGTTTTTTTTTTTATAAAATTTATCGGCTTGTTTTTGAGCGTCATTTTGATCAGTTCCTGAGAAAATTTTTCCGTTACTGCCATACCAAATTGGAATTTGATGTCCCCACCATATCTGTCTAGAAATACACCATGGCCGAATATTTTTTAGCCATAAGTTATAAGTTTTTGTCCATGATTCTGGAAAAAAAATAGTTTTTTTATTTTTTACAGCCTTCAAAGCCTCCATTGACATTTTTTTAATATTTAAAAACCATTGTTCTGTAAGATAAGGCTCAATTATAGAATTCGATCTATCACCATAAGGAATATTATGTTTTATTATTTCTTCTTTCTCTAAAGCATTGATTGATTTTAAATCCTCTATTATTAATTTTCGCGCCTCAAATCTATCTAGTCCATGATATTTTTTTGGACAATTTTTGTTAAGTCGTCCATCAGATTCTAAAACATTAATCTTATCAAGATTATGTCTTAGCCCAACTTCATAATCATTAAAATCATGTGCTGGTGTAATTTTTACAGCTCCAGATCCTTGGTTAGGATCGGCATAATGATCTGCGATTATTTTAATTTGCTTATCTGCAATTGGAATTTTTGCGTACTTATTTATTAATTTTTTATATCTTTTATCTTTTGGGTTAACAGCAATAGCCACATCTGCAAATATTGTTTCTGGTCTGGTAGTAGCTATAGTTATAAAGTCATTTTTATTAATAAAATATTTAATGTAATAAAGTTTTCCCTGGACTTCTTTTTGAATCACTTCTAGGTCAGAAATTGCAGTTTTTAATACAGGATCCCAATTTGATAATTTAAAATCTTTATAAATAAGCTTTTTTTTATGTAACTCTAAAAAAACTTTTACTACTGCTTTGGACATATCCTTATCCATTGTAAATCTAGTTTGTGACCAATTACATGACGATCCTAATTTTTTAAGTTGATTTATAATTAGATTTCCAGAATGTTCTTTCCAATGCCAAACTTCTTTTAGAAACTTTTCTCTGCCTAATGTATTTTTTGAAAGACTTTTATTATTTAGATTTTTTTCAACAACTAGTTCTGTTGCAATTCCAGCATGATCTGTTCCTGGTTGCCATAAAGTTTCATATCCTTTTAATCTATGAAATCTAACTAATAAATCTTGAATAGAATTATTAAGAGCATGCCCCATATGTAAATTACCAGTTACGTTCGGCGGGGGTATTACTATAGAAAAATATTTTTTTTTGTTATTTTTTATAGGTTCAAATAATTTATTTTGTTCCCAAAAATTATAAATTTTATCTTCTATTTCTATGTGATTATAATTTTCCTCTAACATCAGAAGCTAAATTCTTCTTTATCAATATAATTAATTAACATTGGAGCGCTGGCATTCATAATTCTTAATTTTTCATATCCATCTTCTTTTTTGTTAAAAAGATAAATACTTGAAGAAGTTTCTTCTTTTAAAACGCATATTAATTTTCCATTAATATTTAATTTATCTAATAAATTTGCAGGATTACCATTTACTGTTCCGTTAACAATAATTTTATTAAATTTAAGCTCTAAAATATTTAGCTGCTTATAATTAGAAAATAAAACATTAATATTTGTATATTTATTTTTTTTTAAATTTTTTATTGTAAAATCATATATGTCTTTATTTTGCTCAATTGAATAAACGGAGTTAACTAAATTAGCTAATATAGAAGTTGTATAGCCTCCACCAGAACCTACTTCTAAAACAATATCTGATAGATCTAATTTTATAATATTTAAAAATTTTGCAAAGATTAGTGGTTTTAAAATAAAACTGCTTTTTGAAAATTTTATATGGTCATCTATATATGATAAATTTTGCAAAGAATCAGGTAGAAAATCCTCCTGTTCAACTTTTTGAAAAGCAGCAATTAGATTTTCATCTATAATATTGTTAGGTCTTAATTGGCTCTCAATCATGTTTAATTTTCGAATACTGTGTTGCATAATATTTGCGAGTTTAGAAAACTAAATATATATACACGATAGCTATAAAAACATAATACAGAAAAAATATGGCCACGTGGCGGAATGGTTACGCAGAGGACTGCAAATCCTTGTATCCCAGTTCGATTCTGGGCGTGGCCTCCAAATTAATATTGTTTTTAAAA
>SHWR01000025.1 GCA_009693745.1 Candidatus Fonsibacter sp. | reverse complement strand
GCATAAATATTATCTAAATTAGTTTTATATTTATGATCTATTTCTATTCCTCCTTTTGAGTCTAATTTTACTCCAATCTTTTCAAGATTTAGTCCTGTGGTATTAGGCTTTCGCCCCACTGACATTAAAACTACATCACAATCAATATCACTCTTAACGCCGTTCTTCTCAACTGTAATTCTAGCACCATTTTTATTTTTTTTAACACCAATGACTTTTGTTGATAGATTAAATTGCATTCCTTGTTTTTGTAATATTTTTAAAAAAGCATCCGCTACTTCTCTATCTATGCCTGGAGTTATATAATCTAAGTATTCTACAACATGAACTTCCGATCCTAATCTTAACCATACAGAACCCATCTCCAATCCAATATAACCAGCACCAATAACAACAAATTTTTTAGGAACAGATGTCAAATTTAATGCTCCTGTTGAAGATACCACTATTTTTTCATCGATTTCTATATTTGGTAAAGAAATTGGAACAGAGCCAGTTGCTATAATTGCATTTTTAAATTTGTAATCTTTTTGGTTATTAGACTGATCTGTGACTGATATTGTATTTTTATCTTTAAAAGATCCAAAACCTTTAATGTAAGTAACTTTATTTTTTTTAAATAAAAATTCTATTCCCTTAGTAAGTCCATCTACACCCTTTGCTTTATGACTCATCATTTTTGCTAGATCTAATGATGGCTCATTAATATTAATACCTATATTTTTAAATTCATTTTTTGCTTTTCTATAAAGATCTGATGAATGTAATAAAGCTTTGGAAGGTATACAGCCAACATTAAGACAGGTGCCTCCTAATGTTCCTCTAGATTCAATACATGCAGTTTTTAACCCTAGTTGAGCCGCTCTAATTGCTCCAACGTACCCGCTGGGACCTCCTCCTATAACTAAAAAATCAAACTCTTCCATGAATTATAAATTTAAAAAAAGTCTTCTTGGATCTTCTAAATATTCTTTAACTCTTACTAAAAATGACACAGCATCTTTTCCATCAATAATTCTATGATCATAAGACAAGGCTAAATACATAATAGGTCTAACTTCGACTTTTTCTTCAACAACAACTGCTCTTTGAACAATATTATGCATACCTAATACCCCTGATTGTGGAGGATTTAGTATTGGAGTTGATAACATCGAACCATAAATTCCACCATTCGTAATTGTAAAAGTTCCACCCTGAAGTTCTTCAATAGACAATTGTCCGGTTTTTGCTTTTTCGCCTAGGGTAATAATTTGTTTTTCAATATCTGCAAATGATAATTCATCAGCGTCTCTAACTACTGGAACGACTAATCCTTTTTCTGTTCCAACAGCGACACCTATATTATAATAATTTTTGTAAACAATTTCATCTTGTTGAATTTCTGCATTAATCACTGGAAAAGCTTTTAAAGCTTCCACACAAGCTCTTACAAAGAATGACATGAATCCTAATTTCACCCCATATCTTTTTTGAAAACCCTCTTTATATTCAGTTCTCATTTCAATAATTCTCGTCATATCAATTTCATTGAAGGTCGTTAGCATCGCTGCATTATTTTGAGCCTCTTTTAATCTCTTAGCGATGGTTGATCTTAGTCGAGTCATTTTAACTCTCTCTTCATCTCCATTGTTAACTCTTGCTTTAGAAGGAGACGAGGGTAATCCCATAAATTCTAACAAGTCTCCTTTTAAGATTCTTCCATCTCTTCCTGATCCACTTATTGCGCTGATATTAATTTTTTTTTCTTCTACTATTCTTTTTACTGCTGGAGATAATATTTCTTTTTTATCTGATAAAATTTTGTTTTCGACTACTAATCCTATTTTAGGTTTTAAAGACTTAACTTCTTCATTATTAATACTTGCGGTTCCTGAGCCAATCGAACCTAAAATTGCCCCGACGTTAACCGTGGATCCAGCTTGAATTTTAATTTCTGACAAAATACCTGATTCTGGTGAGGGCACAGCTACACTAACTTTATCTGTTTCCAATTCAACAATTGGTTCATCAACTTTAACTGTATCTCCAACTTGTTTAAGCCATTTAGAAACAGTCGCTTCCGTAACTGACTCACCAAGTGTTGGTACTACTAAATCTTTTGACATTATTTTATGAAAGTACTTTTGATATTATATCGTCCTGTTGTTGTACATGTTTTTTTAAAAATCCGGTAGCCGTTGAAGCAGAAGGTTTTCTACCAACATATTGGACTTTTTTAGATTTGGCCTTAGTTGAATGCAATGTCCAATTGATATATTTTTCAACAAAACTCCAAGCGCCCATATTTTCTGGCTCCTCTTGGCACCAGACTATTTCTTTAGCATTTTTGAATCTTTTTAAAAAACTACCTAATTTTCTGACTGGGAATGGATATAATTGCTCAATTCTTAATAATTGAACTTTCGGATTTCTTATAATTTCTCTCTTTTCAGAAATTTCAAAATAAATTTTTCCAGAACAAAGAACGACACGCTCAATTTCATCATCTTTAACTAATTTAATTAAATTATACTCAGGGAACTCTGCATGATCAGGTAATATTCTATGAAAAGAATTTTGAGGAAAAAAATCTTCAACTTCAGAAACACATTTCTTGTGGCGCAATAAAGATTTTGGAGAAAAAACAATAAGTGGTTTTCTAAATTTTCTATGAATTTGTCTTCTTAATAAATGAAAGTAATTTGCTGGAGTTGTGCAATTAACTACTTGTAAATTTTCTTGTGCACAAGCCTGCAAATATCTTTCAATTCTCGCTGATGAATGCTCTGGACCTTGACCTTCATACCCATGTGGAAGAAGCATTACTAGTCCACTTGCTCGAGTCCATTTTTTTTCTCCAGAGGTAATAAATTGATCAATAATAATTTGGGCACCGTTAGCAAAATCGCCAAATTGAGCTTCCCATACAACTAATGTGTCTGGGGCGGATAATGAGTATCCATATTCAAATCCTAAAACTCCAAACTCAGATAAAAAACTATCAATTGCTTCAAACTGGGCTTGTTTTGGTGAAAGATTTTTTAGAGGGTAATATTTTTCTCCAGTATTTTGATCTAATACTGAAGCATGTCTTTGACTAAAAGTACCTCTTGATGAATCTTGTCCTACAAGCCTTACTGGGTATCCTTCTAATAATAATGTTCCAAAGGCTAAACTTTCAGCAGTAGCCCAGTCAAATCCTTTTCCTGTCTCGAACATCTTTTTTTTTGCATCAAACAATCTTTTTATTGTTGAATGAAAACTAAGATTTTCTGGAAGTTTACAAATTGCCTTTTCAGCTTCTCGAATTAAATCTATATCAACTCCTGTAATGCCTCTGCGATCAGATCCAAACTCGGTGGTAAATTTTGACCACGAACCAGTAAACCAGTCGACTTGGTTGGGTATATAATTTTTAGATCCATTAAACTCTTCATCTAAATAATTTTTAAAATCATGTTTTTCCTGATGAACTTCATCTTTGTTTAAAACTCCTTCTTTGATGAGTTGTTCACCATAAATAGTAAGGGTTGTTGGGTGTATTTTAATTTTTTTGTACATTAAAGGTTGAGTAAAAGAAGGTTCATCTCCTTCGTTATGACCAAATCTTCGATAACAAATAATATCTATAACAACGTCTCTTTTAAATTTCTGTCTATATTCCGTTGCAATTCGAGCGCAATAAACAACCGACTCAGGATCATCTCCATTCACATGAAATATTGGAGCTTGAACCATTTTTGCAACTTCAGAAGGGTAGGGTGAAGATCTCGCATAGGATGGACTGGTCGTAAAACCAATTTGGTTATTAACAATAATATGGATTGTTCCTCCGGTATTATGTCCTTTTAGTCCTGACATAGCAAAACATTCGGCAACAATTCCCTGACCTGCAAATGCTGCGTCACCGTGAATGAGTATCGGAATAACTTTTACTCTTTCAGGATCATTATGAAAAAACTGCTTAGCTCTAGCTTGACCCAAAACAACTGGATTTACAGCTTCTAAATGTGATGGATTAGCAGTTAAACTTACATGAACTTTATTACCATCAAACTCTCTGTCTGCCGATGCACCCAAGTGATATTTCACGTCTCCCGAGACACCGCCTGTTTCTGGCCCTGGGTCTCCTGAGAACTCTTTAAATATTTTTTTAAATGGTTTTTGAATAACGTTTGCAAGTATATTTAGTCTGCCCCTGTGTGGCATTCCAATTTTTATTTCTTTAACGCCTAAATTACCTCCAACCTTAATAATTTGTTCTAAAGCTGGAATTAAAGATTCACATCCATCTAATCCAAATCTTTTTGTTCCTACAAATTTTGTATGACAATAAGTTTCAAAACCTTCTGCTTCAACAATTTTTTTAAAAATTGCTTTTTTACCTTGCTGAGAAAAGGAGGCTTCTTTACCTTTTCCTTCAATTCTTTCTTGGACCCATCTCTTTTCTTCTGGGTCAGACATATGCATAAACTCTATTCCAATTCTTGATGAATAAGTTTTTAAAAGAAGTTCTAATATTTCATTTATATTTGCATAATCTAATCCTAAAAATTTATCTAAAAATATTTTTCTATTTCTGTCTTCTTTTACAAAACCATATGTTTCTGGATTTAATTCTGGGTGATAATTATTTTGATGAAGGTCTAAAGGATCTAAGTCTGCAATTAAATGACCTCTAATTCTATAAGCTCTAATCATCATAATAGCTCTAATAGAATCTACAGTTGCTCTTTCAACGTCTAATTTTTCGTCTCCGGATCTTATTTTATTTTCAGTTATTTTCTGTTTTATAGAATCTCCATTTAAATTTTTTGGTAAGTATTTTTCATATAAATCTAAATCACCATTTAATATAGTTTTTATGTTTTTTGGTGCCCAACTAGGACCTTGGCTTTCAATAATGTTATCTTTTGAATCATTTAATCCTTCAAAAAATTGCTTCCAACTATCTGGAATGCTAGTCGGATTTTCTACATATTTCGCATAAAGCTTTTCAATATAAGAAGAGTTTGTTCCTGATAAAAAAGAAGTTTTTTTGAAAATGATGTTATTTTGCTCTGAGGACATTTAATTATATCTGGGTAGTAAAATATTATGTTTTAATTTTGTCAAATAAAGTTTTGCCAATATCTGCAGGTGAATTTGCAACTGTTATTCCACAAATCTTCATTATTTCTATCTTATCTTTAGCAAGCCCTTTTCCACCCGAAATAATAGCTCCAGCATGACCCATTCTTCTTCCTGGGGGTGCTGTTACCCCTGCAATAAATCCAACTACTGGTTTTTTAGTTTTTGAATTTTTGATGAATTCTGCAGCTTCTTCCTCTGCGCTCCCTCCGATTTCACCAATCATAATAATAGATTGTGTTTCATCGTCTTGTAAAAATAATTCCAAACAATCAATAAAATTTGTACCATTTATTGGATCGCCTCCAATTCCTATGCATGTAGACTGACCTAATCCTAATGCAGTAGTTTGAGCTACGGCTTCATAGGTTAAAGTTCCAGATCTTGATACTATTCCAACTGATCCTTTTTTATGAATATGACCAGGCATAATTCCAATTTTACATTCGCCCGGTGTAATAATTCCTGGGCAATTTGGACCAATCAATCTACTTTGAGATTTAATTAATTTTTCTTTAACTTTTATCATATCAAGAACTGGAATTCCCTCTGTAATGCAAACAATCAAAGGAATTTTACTATCTAACGCTTCGATGATAGCAGCAGCAGCATATGGGGCTGGTACATAAATCATTGTTGCATCTGGGTTAACTTTGTCGACAGCTTCTGCAACAGTATTAAAAACTGGTCGACCTAAATATGTTTGTCCTCCTTTTTTAGGAGTAATGCCCCCAACTAAATTAGTGCCATAAGCGATAGCCTGTTCAGAATGAAAAGTTCCATGCTTTCCCGTAAACCCCTGACAAATAACTTTTGTTTTTTTATTAATCAAAACTGACATTATACTGTTGCCTCAACAATTTTTTTAGCAGCGTCGGACAAATTATCTGCGGAAATAATTGTTAGTCCTGACTTTTTTAAAATTTCTTTTCCTTGATCAACATTTGTGCCCGCCAGTCTTACAACTAAGGGAATTTTTAAATCTACTTCTTTAGCAGCATCAACAACTCCTTGGGCGATAATATCACAACGCATAATCCCCCCAAAAATATTAATTAAAATTCCTTTAACGTTCTTATCAGATAAAATTATTTTAAAAGCAGCTGATACTTTTTCTTTTGTTGCTCCGCCACCAACATCTAAAAAATTTGCTGGCTCTGAACCATAAAGTTTAATAATATCCATAGTAGCCATTGCAAGACCAGCGCCATTAACCATGCAACCAATTTTTCCATCTAACTTAATATAAGCCAATTCATACTTGCTAGCTTCGATCTCCATTGGATCTTCTTCGTTTAAATCTCTTAATGTTTTAATTTCTGGATGTCTAAAAATTGCATTATCATCAAAGTTAATTTTAGCATCTAGGCACTTAATTTGATTTTGAGTGGTAAGAATTAAGGGATTAATCTCAATCAAACTAGCGTCCGTATTAATTAGAGTATCATATAAAGATTGCGCTACTTTTTTTGCCTGATTTTTTTGATCTCCTTGAAGATTAAAAGGTTTTACAATTAGTTCTAAATCTTCTTCTTTTAATTTTAATGATAATGAAACTCGTGTTGTAATAATTTTTTCTGGAGTTTTTTGTGCTACTTCTTCAACATCCATTCCGCCTTCTGCGCTAGAGATAAACGCAATCTTTGAAGATGCTCTATCTACTAAACATGATAAATAAAATTCTTTCTGAATATCGAACGCTTCTTCAATGTATAATCTTTTTACTTCTCTACCTTGTGGCCCTGTCTGGTGAGTTACAAGTACTTTTCCAAGCAACTCTTTACTTTTTTGCTTTAATTCATCTATAGTTTTAACTAATTTTACACCTCCAGCTTTTCCTCTTCCGCCAGCATGAATTTGTGCTTTTACAACATAAATATTTGTATTTAATTCTTTAATTTTTTCATCGATTTCATCTAAAGAAAAAATAACAACCCCTTTAGAAACGGGCGCACCAAATTTTTTTAATAAGTCCTTTGCCTGATGCTCATGTATATTCATGAAAAACTAATACTTAGGCTTAACAGTTTTTATTTTTGCAACTTCTGAATCGAGTTTGAAAAGATCTAAAGTAAGTTTTTTAACTGAGTCAACAGATTTTAAAAACATATCTTTTTCTTCAGGATTAAATTTAATCTCAATTATTTTTTCAACACCTTTCGCGCCAATAACAACAGGTACTCCAACATAAAGATCGCTCACTCCATATTCTCCATCTAAATATGCTGCGCATGGTAAAATTTTCTTTTTATCTTTTAAAAAAGCTTCTGCCATTTCAATTGCTGCACTTGCTGGAGCATAGTAGGCAGAGCCTGTTTTTAACAACTTAACTATTTCTGCTCCTCCATCACGAGTCCTTTGAATAATTTTATCTATTCTTTCTTTAGTAGACCAATTCATATTTATTAAATCTGGAATTGGTATTCCTGCAACTGTTGAATATCTAGCTAGCGGAACCATTTTATCTCCATGCCCTCCTAAAACAAAAGCAGTTACATCTTCAATAGATACTTTAAATTCTTCAGATAAAAATAATCTAAAACGAGAAGAGTCCAAAACTCCAGCCATACCAACTACCTTTTCAGCTGGTAGACCTGAGTATTTTTGCAATGCCAAAACCATAACGTCTAAAGGATTAGTAATGCAAATTACAAAAGCATTTGGAGAATATTTTTTTATTCCTTCTCCGACTTGTCTCATAACTTTTGAATTAATTCCTAAAAGATCATCTCTGCTCATTCCTTCTTTTCTTGGAACACCTGCAGTTACAATAATTACGTCTGAATTTGTAATATCAGCATAATTTATTGTTCCTTTCAGATTTACATTAAAACGTTCAACCGCTCCAGATTGTGCAATATCTAAAGATTTACCCTCCGGTAGTCCTGATAAAATATCAAAAATAACTACATCGCCTAATTCTTTTAAAGAAATTAAATGTGCTAAAGTCCCACCAATTTGTCCTGATCCTATAAGTGATATTTTTTTTCTCATAATTACTAACTCATTGTTGGCATTGTAAAACTTGAATCGGCTTTTATACCAGAAGGCCATCTTGAAGTAATAGTTTTTAATTTAGTGTAAAATCTAACTCCTTCCATTCCATGAACGTGCTGATCACCAAATAAAGATCTTTTCCAACCACCAAAACTATGAAAAGCCATTGGCACAGGTATTGGAATATTTATACCTACCATTCCAACTTTAATATGACTTGAAAAAGTTCTTGCGCTTTCTCCATTTTTTGTAAAAATACTTACTCCATTGCCAAATTCATGTTTATTAATTAGATCTACAGCCTCATTAAAATCTTTTGCTCTTACAACTGAAAGTACCGGCCCAAATATTTCCTCTTTATAAATTCTCATATTTTCTTTTACATTATCAAATAAACAGCCACCTAAATAAAATCCTTTTTCATAACCTTGTGGTTTTTTAATCTTTCTTCCGTCCACAACTAATTTAGCACCTTCTCTCACTCCAATGTCTATATAGCTTGTAACTTTTTCTAAATGTTGAGCTGTAACTAATGGTCCCATATCCATTCCTTTATCAAGTCCAGGACCTACTCTTAAATTATTAACTTCTTT
This sequence comes from Candidatus Fonsibacter sp., assembly GCA_009693745.1. GTDB lineage: Bacteria > Pseudomonadota > Alphaproteobacteria > Pelagibacterales > Pelagibacteraceae > Fontibacterium > Fontibacterium baikalense. The sequence continues at coordinate 6,131 of SHWR01000025.1, read as the reverse complement.
TGTAAGTTTATTTACTAAATCATCTCCAATATTTCCGACTGCAACTGCTACGGATTGAGCCATGCATCTCTCACCTGCTGAACCGTATGCAGCACCCATAAGTCCTGCAACTGCTTGGTCTAAATCGGCATCAGGCATTACAACACAATGATTTTTGGCTCCTCCTAATGCTTGAACTCTTTTTTCAAACTTTGCTGCGGTCTCATAAATGTATTTAGCTATAGGAGTTGATCCTACAAAACTAATAGCGCTAACTTTTGGATTTGAGAGTAAAGCATCAACCGATTCTCTGTCTCCATTTACAACATTAAAAACTCCATCTGGCAAACCTGCTTCTTTTAATAATTCTGCTAATCTTAAAGAGCAACTTGGATCTTTCTCAGATGGTTTTAGAATAAAAGTATTTCCACATGCGATTGCTAAGGGAAACATCCACATTGGAACCATTGCTGGAAAATTAAAAGGAGTAATTCCAACACAAACTCCGAGCGGTTGTCTTATCGACCAACTATCAACATTTGTTCCAACATTTTCAGTAAATTCGCCTTTTAATAAATGTGGAATACCACAAGCAAATTCAACAACCTCTAAACCTCTGGTTAAAGATCCTTTAGCATCATCATAAACTTTGCCGTGCTCTGAAACAATTATTTTTGTAAGCTCATCTAAATTTTTTTCTATTAAATCTTTAAACTTAAATAAAATTCTTGCTCTTTGTAATGGTGGAACTTGAGACCATTTTATAAATGCTTTGTTTGCAATCTCTACTGCATCATCAACATCTTTTTTTGTGGCTAAATTTACTCTTGCAGAAACTTCTCCTGTGGCTGGATTGAATACATCAGAAGTTCTTATTGAAGTGCCGGGGTAAGACTTTCCGTTAACAAAATGTTCTATAATTTTCATTTAAATTAATAGGAAAATATAGGGACAGAATTAAGCTGTCAAACAATGAAGTAAAAAATTAAAGATCTTTACTATGCTGAACTAACATTTTTTTTATTGAACCAATTGCTTTTGCTGGATTCAATCCTTTTGGACAAGAGTTAGTACAGTTCATGATTGTATGACATCTAAAAAGTTTGAGTTCATCTGCAACTTTTTTTAATCTTTTTACTCTCTCTTGATCTCTGCTATCAATAATCCATCTATAAGCCTGCAATAAAACAGCTGGTCCTAAATATTTTTCACCATTCCACCAGTAACTTGGGCAAGATGTTGAGCAACATGCACACATAATACATTCGTAAAGCCCATCTAATTTTTCTCTGTCTTGTTTCGACTGATATATTTCTTTATCACTCACCTCATTTTTTTTCTCAACCTGTAACCAAGGTTCTATGGATTGATATTGTTTATAAAGTTGATTTAAATTTGGAACCAAGTCTTTAATCACCGGCATGTGAGGAAGTGGATAAACTTTTATTTCATTTTTAATATCTAGTGCTGATTTTATGCAAGCAAGTCCATTAACCCCGTCAATATTCATAGCACAAGAACCACAAACTCCTTCTCTGCAAGATCTTCTAAAAGTTAATGTAGTATCAATTTCGTTTTTAATCTTAATAAGAACATCGAGAACCATTGGCCCACACTCATCCATGTTAACTTCATAAGTATCTAGTCTTGGGTTTTGTTTCGTTTCAGGATCCCAGCGATAAATTTTAACTTTCTTTAAGTTTTTTCCGTTGGTCTTGTCTTTAAAATATTTTCCCTCAACAACTTTTGAATCTTTTGGTAATGCAAATTGAACCATTAATATACTCTCGCTTTCGGTGGAAAATATTGCACTTCGTTAGTTAAAGTAAAATTATGTACATTTCTATAATCAACTTTTACTTTTTCACCATCTTGCCAAGCTAGGGTATGCTTCATCCAATTTTCATCATCTCTATCTTTAAAATCCTCTCTAGAATGTGCTCCTCTACTTTCTTTTCTATTTTCTGCTGAGGCCATTGTAACTAGAGATTGTCTTATTAAATTATCAAATTCTAATGTTTCAATTAAGTCTGTATTAAAAATTAAAGATTTATCGGAAACTGAAATATCATCCATTCCCTGTAGTGGTTTTTTAATTTCAGTCATTCCTTCTTTTAAAGAAGGAGCATCTCTAAATACCGCACAATGTTTTTGCATTGTTCTTTGCATCTTATCTCTGAGCACAGAAGTTGCTGTGCCACCATTTGAATTTCTTAATTTATCAAATCTTGAAATTGATTTTTGAGTTTCACTTTCAGGAATTACTTCATGTTTAGAATTTGGTTTTATTATTGTTGCAGCTCTCATAGCGGCAGCTCTGCCAAATACCACAAGGTCAATTAATGAATTAGATCCTAATCTATTAGCTCCATGAACAGAAACGCAGGCTGCTTCACCAACTGCCATTAAGCCAGGCACAATTACATCTTTATTATTTTCAGTTTTAGAAATTACTTCACCATAGTAATTTGTAGGAATTCCTCCCATATTATAATGAACAGTTGGAACAACTGGTATTGGTTGTTTTGTTACATCAACACCAGCAAAAATTTTTGCAGACTCAGAAATTCCTGGCAGACGCTCGTGTAAAACTTTTGGATCTAAATGATTTAAATGTAGGTAAATATGATCTTTATTTTTACCAACACCTCTTCCTTCATTAATCTCAATTGTCATAGATCTTGAAACGACATCTCTTGATGCAAGATCTTTTGCTGAAGGGGCATATCTTTCCATAAATCTTTCTCCTTCTGAATTAACTAAAAATCCACCTTCTCCTCTAGATCCTTCGGTAATTAAACATCCAGCTCCATAAATTCCTGTTGGATGAAATTGAATAAATTCCATATCTTGTAATGGCAATCCCGCTCTTAAAACCATGGCATTACCATCTCCTGTGCAAGTATGAGCTGATGTTGCTGAAAAATATGCTCTTCCATAGCCGCCCGTTGCCAAAATAGTCATATTCGCTCTGAAGCGATGAATAGTTCCATCTTGTAAATTCCAAGCTGTAACTCCGTGACACTTTCCATTATGCATTAATAAATCTAATGCAAAATATTCTATAAAAAATTCAGTATTTTTTTTAAGGGCTTGTCCATAGAGAGTATGGAGAATTGCATGTCCAGTTCTATCTGCGGCAGCACAAGTTCTTTGTGCAATACCATTTCCATAATTAGCAGTCATTCCACCAAATGATCTTTGATAAATTTTTCCCTCTTCAGTTCTGCTAAAAGGAACCCCATATTTTTCAAGTTCGATAACTGCTCTTGGAGCCTCTTTACATAAATATTCAATAGCATCTTGATCACCTAACCAATCAGCGCCTTTTACTGTATCGTACATGTGCCAACGCCAATCGTCCTCCGACATATTTCCTAGTGCAGCAGAAATTCCACCTTGTGCTGCAGCCGTATGACTCCTTGTTGGAAATACTTTTGAGATACAGGCTGTTTTAAGACCAGCTTCAGCTAACCCAACGGCTGCTCTTAATCCTGAGCCGCCAGCTCCTACAACAATAACATCATATTCGTAATCAACGATTGCGTAAGTACTCATAAAATAATTGTTATTAATGATATAATGCCAATAACCGGAAGTACAGCTGAGTATAAAATTATAATTTTATTCAAACTAGCTTTTAAAGGTTCATCTTGGATGTAGTCTTCAAGAATTTCATTGAGCCCCAATCTTAAATGCAAGCCTGAAAACATTAAGAATAAAGTAAAAATAATTATTGATAAATAATTATCAAAAGCATCTAATGCTCCAGTATAATCTTGATTAACTAAATCAACCAAAGAATATAAAAGAAATACTAGCAGCGGTATTAATACAATGGCACTTACTCTTTGTGTTACCCATTTATTTAAAGCGTAGTTCTTCATTATATAATCCAAATAAAAAATGTTGTTATAATAGAAAAAAATAGAACAATTACTCCAGAAAAATTTGCAGTTTTAATTTCGTAGCCATAACCAAAATCCCAAGCAAGATGTCTGATACCATTAAACATGTGGTAAACAAATGACCATGTAAAGCCAACGAGAATAAATTTACCAATAAAACTTTTTAGGAATTTTTGATAAAAATTATAATATTCAGGCCCTAAGGCTAAAAATAAAATCCATAAGACGATCAAAAAAAATCCAATAACATTAATTACGCCGGTAATTCTGTGTGTAATTGATAACAAAGAAGAAAGTTGCCACTTATAAATCTGGATATGCGGAGATAGCGGGCCAGAATTATTTTCCATAAAAATGTTAATTATTTTTTATATACTTTTTAACCAAAACCTCCGCTATTTGCACTCCATTAAAGGCCGCACCTTTTAATAAATTATCTGAAACTACCCATAAATTAACCGCATTTTTTGTAGGATCTTTTCTGATTCTAGAAATATAAGTTAAAAAACTCCCAGCACACTCTACAGGTGTTGTATAACCACCGTTTTTTTTCTCATCAATAACTTTGCAGCCTGGGGCTTTTGATAAAATAGATTTAATTTGTCTTATATTAAATCTTTTTTTTAACTCAACATTCACTGCTTCGGAATGTGAAATAAGTACAGGAACTCGAACGCAGGTTGCTGTTACTTTAATATTTTTGTCTAGTATTTTTTTAGTTTCATTTTCCATTTTCCATTCTTCTTTTGTAGAACCATCTTTCATAAAAACATCAATATGAGGAATAACGTTAAAAGCTATTTGCTTTGTAAATTTTATAGACTTAATCTTTTTCTTAGCTAAATAATCTTTCGTTTGGGAAATAAGCTCATCCATTGCAGCTTTTCCTGCTCCAGATACAGACTGATAAGTTGAAGTAACAACTCGAGTTACTTTAAACTTGTCGTGAAGAGGCTTAAGAGCTAACACAAGTTGCGTTGTAGAGCAGTTTGGATTTGAAATAATATTTTTCTTTTTATAATTTTTAAGTGCATATTCGTTAACTTCTGGAATTACTAAAGGAATATCTTTTAACATTCTAAAATGTTTAGAATGTTCTATTACAGTTGAATATTTTGCAATTTTTGGGGCAAAAATCTTAGCAAGTTTTGATCCTGCGCAAAAAAAAGTAATATGAGCTTTTTTAAAATCAAAATTTTCTAAATTTTCAACTCTAATTTTTTTATTTTTAAACTTTATAAAACTGCCAGCGCTTCGTTTTGATGATAACAAATACAAATTATTAACTGGAAACTTTCTTCTCTCCAATACTTCTATAGTTTTTCTTCCAACATTTCCTGTGCTACCTACTATCGCTATATTAACTTTCATCTATTTTAGTTTGGAAATAACCAAATCCCCCATTTGCGAAGTTGAAACTTTATTTTTTCCTGATTCCATAATATCTGCTGTTCGATGTCCATCTTTAAGAACATCTTTAACTGCCTTATCAAGTATGTCAGCCTCTTTATCCATATTAAATGAATAACGTAGTGCCATAGAAAAACTTAATACAGATGCAAGTGGATTTGCAATATTTTTACCTGCTATATCAGGTGCTGAACCGTGGCAAGGTTCATACATTGATTTAAATTTTCCATCTTTATTTTTTCCGCTTAACGAAGCTGAAGGCAACATTCCAAGTGAACCTGTTAGCATTCCAGCTTCATCTGAGAGCATATCTCCAAATAAATTATCAGTTACAATCACATCAAATTGCTTAGGATTTCTAACTAATTGCATAGCACAATTGTCCGCAAGCATATGGCTAAGCTCCACATCTTTAAATTCTTTCTTATGTAATTCTTCTACTTCTTCTCTCCATAACAAACCTGCCTCCATAACATTGGATTTTTCGCACGAAGTAACTTTATTATTTCTTTTTCTAGCAAGCTCAAATGCAACCCTGGCAACTCTTTGAATTTCACTTGTTGTGTAGGTGTGAGTGTTTGTTCCTTTTTTTTCACCGTTAGGTAATTTTTCAACTCCTCTTGGACTTCCAAAATAAATTCCTCCCGTAAGTTCTCTGACAATCATGATGTCTAAATCAGAAACAATTTCTAGTTTTAAAGTAGAGGCATTTGCAAGCTCTTTAAAGCAAATTGCAGGTCTTAAATTTGCAAATAATTCCAAATCTTTTCTAAGTCTTAATAAAGCTCTTTCAGGTTTTTTAGAAAATTCTAATTTATCCCATTTTGGTCCGCC
>SHWR01000024.1 GCA_009693745.1 Candidatus Fonsibacter sp. | reverse complement strand
TGTAATAGACACTTTCCATTTTGGAGCTCCTAAAGCATATGCAGCCTCTCTCAAAGTATTAGGAACTAAACGTAAAATATTTTCTGTTGTTTTTACAATAACTGGGACAGCTAATAAAGACAATGCAATAGTCCCTGCAAATCCTGAAAAGTGTTTAACTTTAGATACGTAAATTGCATAAACAAACAATCCAATTACTATTGAAGGAGCTGATAACATTACATCTGTAACTAAGCGAGTGACATTTGCAATTTTACTTCTATCTCCATACTCTGACAAATAAATTCCAGCTAGAATTCCAATTGGAGTGCTAATTAACGTACAAGAAACAACTATCATTAAACTTCCAACGATTGCATTTGCTAACCCTCCTCCAGGTGAACCAGCCGCTGGCGTACTATTAAAGAAAAAATTGGAATTAAATGCTGAAAATCCTTTAGAAACAAGAACGAATAAAATCCAAGTTAATACTACCATTCCTAATGTCATTGCCACCATAGAAAGACACAAGCCAATAAAATTTGATCTTTTTCGACTGTTATAAATTTTAATATTTTTCATTAACTCTTAACCCCTTTTTTCTTATCAATATTAACTAACATTAATTTTGCAGCAAAGAGTACTACGAACGTTATTATAAAAAGAGTAAGTCCAAGAGCAAACAAAGAAGCATAATGCAATCCCGGTTCTGCTTCACCGAATTCATTGGCGAGTGTTGATGCAATAGATGATCCTGGAGAAAATAATGAAGCATTAATTCTATGAGCGTTACCAATTACGAATGTAATTGCCATTGTCTCGCCTAGAGCTCTTCCTAGACCAAGCATTACTCCACCAACAACCCCAACTCTAGTATAAGGAAGAACAATTCTTGTTACCACTTCCCAAGTAGTACATCCTATTCCATAAGCTGATTCTTTCAGTATGGGAGGAACAATTGAAAAAACATCTCTAATTACGGAAGCTATAAATGGAATAATCATAAAAGATAAAATTATTCCGGCGCAAAGAACTCCTATCCCATTTTGAGGTCCGGAAAATAAAATTCCAATAAAAGGAATTTGTCCTAAAGTAGAATGAAGAGCGGGCTGAATATAATCTCCAAATATTGGAGCAAAAACAAACAGCCCAAACATTCCGTAAATAATAGAAGGAATTGCGGCTAATATCTCAATTGCTATTCCTAAAGGTCTTCGTAACCAAATAGGACATGTCTCTGTTAAAAAAACTGCAATTCCAAAACTTATTGGGACAGCAATTAACAGTGCTATTATTGAAGTAACTAACGTTCCATAAATTGATGATAGTCCTCCAAATTTAGAATTAACAACATTCCACTCATTTTTAAAAAAAAAGCCGATACCTGACTCCTTTAAAGTTGGCCACGCACTAATAATTAATGAAATAATAATTCCAAGTAAAACAATCAAAACTGAAGAGGCAAAAAATAAGGTTAATTTATGAAAGAAAAAATCTTGTAAATATTGAATGCGCGCAACCTTATTTACTCTAAGATTTAATTTTTTTTTATTAGACGGTGTATTTTGAGATGAATTATCTGCCATAATGTTAACTGTCTTTTTAAAAAAACACCCCGATAATATCGGGGTGTTTTAAATTTATTTATTATTTTTGAATTTTAGACCAAACGTTTTTAGCGATATAGTCAGTAACATTTGCAGGCAGAGGAACATACTCTAAACTTTCAGCAGCTTTTCCTCCGTTCTTAAATGCCCACTCAAAAAATTTTAAAGTCTCATTAGATTTTGTTTTGTCTAAAGGAGTCTTATACATCAGTATAAAAGATGCCGATGTTATTGGCCAAGATTTCTCTCCTTTTTGATTGTTCAAAGAAATTCCCATTCCAGGAACGCTTGTCCAGTCAGCTCCAGCTGCAGCTGCCTTAAAAGATTCAAGACTAGGAGCAACAAATTTTCCATCAAGATTTTTCATGTTCATATGCGGAATATTATTAAGTTTTGCATACGCAAATTCAACATAACCAATTGAACCTTTAACTCGCGTTACGTTTGCAGCAACACCCTCATTTCCTTTTCCACCAATCGTAGATTTTGCTGGCCAATTTACTGTATTAGCCGTTCCAACTTTTTCTTTCCAAGCCGGGCTTACTTTAGATAAATAATTTGTAAATACATTTGTAGTTCCAGATCCATCTGAACGAGTTATAACGGTGATTTCTGTATCAGGTAATTTTTTTCCCGCATTTAAATCAGCAATTCGTTTGTCACTCCATTTAGTGATATCTCCTAAAAAAATAGAAGCTAAAGTTGGTCCATCTATTCTAAGTTCTCCTGGTTTAAAACCTTCAAAATTTATAACTGGAACAACTGCACCAATAATTTCTGGGAATTGAACCATTCCATCTTTTTCAAGATCTTCATTTTTTACAGGGGCATCTGTTGCTCCAAAATCAACTGTTTTTTCTCTAATTTGCTTAACACCACCGCTTGAACCAATTGATGCATAATTAATACTATTGCCAGAAATTTTTTTATATTCTTCTGACCATTTACTAATAAGTGGAGCCACAAAAGTTGCTCCTGCTCCGGTAATAGTGATTTCTTTTGCATAAACAAATGTTGAAAGTAACAATGTTGCAAAAAAAGTTACTATAAAGTTATTTTTTTTCATATTTATCCTTTTTTAAATTATTAAAACTGACAGACTCGTATTCTTTAAAGTAATGGATTATGTTTCATATTTGTTAAAGATTTGTTACAAAAAGTAACTTATTAGTTGCAAAATTATTGAGAAATTAAAGGCAATAATACTGTAAATTCACTACCGTTTCCTTCTTTGCTTATGATTTTAAGCTCACCCTTATGCTGATTTAATATATGTTTAGTAATTGCAAGTCCCAATCCTGTTCCTTCTATTTTTAATTTTTTAATATTATCTGCTCTAAAAAATCTCTCTGTGATTCTATGTATATCTTCTGGTGCTATTCCAAATCCTTCATCGATAATTGAGATTGAAGTGTAATTTTTTAAACCACTTTTGTTTTCAGAACTTCTAATCTTAATAGATTTTGAATTAGCACTATACTTAATTGCATTATCTAAAAGATTTAAAAATACTGCTGATAATTTTTCTTTATCTCCAATAACAAACCTTTCTTTTTCGTTTATATCTAAATTAATATTAAGTTTTTTTTCACTAATCTTTTTAGAATTTAATAAAATAACATTTTCGATAACTTCTTTAATATCAACCTTATCTTTTAATTTTATATGCTCTTGGAGCTCAATTCTGCTTAGTGACATTAAATCTTTAATTAAAACTTCCATTTTATCTGCTTCAGATTTCATAATTTCTAAAAATTTTTTTTGCGATTTTGGATCATCTTTTGCTGAGTCAGTAATAGTTTCTAAAAACCCTTTTAATGAAACAAGTGGGGTTCTAAGCTCATGACTTGCATTTGCAATAAAGTCAGATCTCATATTTTGACTTTTTCTCATTTCTGTAAAATCTCTAATAATAATTAAAGTATGATCGGATTTTATAGAAACAATGCTAATTTTATAAAATTTAAAAACTGGAATTTTTAATTCAATATCAATTTTTTTTAATTCTTTATCAATCTTATTATGATCAATTGCATCTAATAACTCTGGTATTCTTATCTCGCTACCAATATGTTTTCCTTCAAGATTTGAGCCAAAATTTTCTACAGCAGCTTTATTGCTATAAGTAATAGTATTAAATTTATTTAAAATAATGATTATGTCTTCTAATTGATTAATAAAAAGTTCTTGAAGATCATTTTTAGTCAGTTTTTCATCTAAGGTTTCTGCATTATTTCTTTGGGAATATTTTGTTGTAGATATTGGCTTATAAAAAAATATTATTATAAAAAAAACGTTGATAATAAACAAAATTTCAACAGTTATATTAGAATTTAAGAATAATATTAAAGTAACTAAAAAACCAATAGTGGATATAATTTTTAACATATTTTTTTATATCTTATCGAATAATAATTATTTAGAAAGATTTATATGAAAAAAATCTGCATCATCTGCAATGCCAAAATTAGTTTTTTAAAAAAACATAAATTAAATAAAATTTATAAAATTCTATCTAAAGAAAATAATGTCGAAATTTTTAAAACTGAAAAGGCAGGTCACGCAACTATACTTTGTAAAGTAAATATCAATAAATTTGATATTATTGTTGCAGCTGGAGGGGACGGGACCATTAATGAAGTTGTTAATGGAATGAATGATAAAAAACCACTTGCGATAATCCCTCTTGGTACCGCTAATATTTTTGCTTTAGAGGCTGGAATTCATGGAGATGCAGAAGAAATAGCTCAAATAATTTTATCTAATAAAATCAAAAAAGTTTATGTACCTACTTTAAATAATAAAAATTTTATTTTAATGGCAAGTGCTGGCTATGATGCTGAAATTGTAAAAACTGTTCAATCATCTTTAATATTAAAAAATATTTTTAAAAAACTATTATTTTTCTTTGTTGCGTCTTTGAAATTATTAGTTCTTAAAAAACATGAATTAAAGATACTTGCGAATAACAAAATATATAAAGCAAACTGGATTATTATAACAAAGGCAATGCATTACGGAGGTGCATTTAAATTAACTAACAACACTAATATTTTCGATAAAAAAATAATCACTTATCTATTTTGTAACTTAACTAGATTAAATTTTTTATGCTATTTTTTTACTCTTCTTTCAAATAAGGAATTAAAAGAAAGTAATAAACTTATTAAAGTCACAAGTGATGATATTTTTATAAGCTCTAAAACTAAAACTCCGGTACAATATGATGGTGAATTTCTGGGTTATTTGCCGGCACAAATTAAAAATACAAAAAAAACAGTTAATCTTTTAGTAAAAAAAAACTAAACGTACAGACTGATCAATAATATCACTGCAGCAATAAGAATTAAAAAAACAATAACTGCTTTATTTAAAGGAAGATTATTTAAATATCTAAACACAAATTAAAATTCTTTTGGTAGAGAACCGTCTATTGAAACTCTGTCTCCGCCTTTAAAAAATATCGCAATCATTATTAATAACCAGAATAATGGATATTCATATCCACCCTTCACCCAAAGAAAACCATTTTTTAAATGAATATAAAAAGTTGCAACTGTTAAAAGACCTATTAGTTGGATTGCAACAAATCTGGTTAGAAAACCTAATGCTAAAAATATTCCACCAAAAAATTCTAAAATACCAATGTAAAGTGCTAATGGATAAGCAGGTTCTAATTGTACGCTTTTAAAAAAATCGACTGTACCATCTAAATTGACAAATAATTTACTATAACCATGAGGCACCATCATTGCGCCGGCTACAAATCGAATTAATGAATAAGAATAATATGACATAGAATCATAAAATCTTTCAAGGTAAGGAATAATTAATCTTGAATTTCTAGAAACTCTCATTTGCAAATTCTATACGCGTTAATAACCAAGATCAATCAACAAATATTTATAGAATTTAAACTTAAATCTTAAGCATATTGAAATATATGGTGCGCCCGGAAAGAGTCGAACTTCCAACCTCCAGATTCGTAGTCTGGCATTCTATCCAATTGAACTACGGGCGCTTAAATAATAAAAAATTAAAATTTAATATCTTATTTTATTTTTTTTAATTAAATAATCATAGGTCTTTATTCATATGCAAACTAATAATTGGAATTGGTTAAAACTTATTGCTATTGGCAGAATATTGTCTGCTTTAACTTTTTTTATGTATGTTGGCTCAATACAACAATTAATTGCTGCATGGAAATTGTCTGCAACGGAAGCTGGTTTAATACAAACATCACTTGTAATAGGATTTGCTGCTGCTTTATTTGTAAGTTCGTATTGTTCAGATTTTTATAATCCAAATAGAATTCTTTCTATTTATTTAATTATAAATTTTTTATCGAGTTTTATTTTTTATTTAATTGCTAAAGATTTTTGGACAGCCTTTTTTATTAATTTTTTTATAGGTTTTGCTCAAGGTGGCATTTATGGTCCTTCTATACTCTTGGTATCTGAAAAATTTAAATCAAAAAATAAAGGTGCCGCGATGGGTGTAATGCTTGGCAGTCAATCCTTTGGCTATGCAATATCTTTATCTTTGAGCTATATTATTACGACTAACTATAGTTATAAAATAAGTTTTTTAACCGCATCATTAATTAGTCTTGTTGGAGCAGTTTTCCTTTTAACTGCTGTATATAAAGATTTTTTTAAAAAATATAAATTCTCAGAATTAAATAAAAAATTTTCTTTAAATCAAAATAGAAAAATAAAATTTTTAATAACAGGATATACTGCTCATGCTATTGAACTATTTGGTCTCTGGTCTTGGCTGCCAGTTTTTTTAAGTGTTATAATTATAAATAAAATATCTATCACAACTGTAAGTGTTGGTATTATTATTGGCTTTTCAATTCATTTATCTGGCGTGTTCTCTTCTGTAATTGCAGGATATCTTTCTGATAATTTAGGGAGAAAAAAAATTTTAATTTCGTTCTCTTTAATTAGTGCAATTTTATCTTTTTTAATTGGTTGGATGGCAGAATTAGATTTATTTTTAATTGTTATAATCTCTATTCTTTACAGTTTTTTTGCAATTGGAGATTCTGGCGTTTTAACTGCCGCTTTAACCGAAAGTACACCAAAATATTGTGTAGGCAGAACTGTTGCTTATCGTTCTATTTTAGGAATTGGACTTGGATCTGTAACGCCTGCTGTCTTTGGATTTATTATTGATATTACAAATAATCATCTGCCTATAAATTCAGAAACAAATTGGGTTTTAGCATTTTCTTTCTTAGGTGCGGCTGGATTAATTGCAACTTTTTGTGCGTCTCAATTTAAATCTTAACAAAGACAAATTTATCAAATAAACCCTGAAATTTTTTATATAAAAAGAGTATTAGAAAAACAATTAATAAAGAAAAGATTACTCTAAAAAATAACACACCAGAGATATGACCTCCGATAATCATCATCAAGATTGTATCTTCAATGATAGCATGCACTAGATTTAATAAAGACAGAGAAAGCAGAATACTTTGTTTATTAATTGATCCTGACTTTGCCTCTTTAATTAGTAATCCTCCTCCAAATTGAAGTCCGATAGTTAAACCAACAATAATGATATTTATTGCGCTAGAACTAATTCCCATTAACTTTAATGGATTTTCGAGTAGTCTTTTTATTAAATTTTCAATACCAATTTTTTTTAAAAAATTTAAAGAAAAAACTAAAATACAAACTATACAAAATATATAAATTAGGTTTTCAATCTGACCTAAAATCCAGGAATAATAATCGGTTGCAATTATGCGCTGCTCTAAAACTAAACTAAATTTTTCCTGCAAAAATCCAAAGTAGAAATAAATTCTATATAAAATAAATCCAGCCAAGAAAGCGATTCCTATTCTCAATACAGAGGCATAAAAAAAAGACACACCCGCAGCTCTGGAAATCGCACTTTCAATTAAAATATTATGAGCAATCAAAATAATTAGGGTTAAAACTGTGACTTGGACTACTGTTAAATCTAGAGAGGGAACAACATTTATAAATAAAATAATTGCAGCGTAAATATTTATAATAATTGCGGTAACCCAAATAATGCCAAACTCTGCGGGAAGGCCCATTAATTGAACAACGGGATCAAATAGGTTAGCAATAATTTTTACAATTCCGATTTCCTCTAAAATTTTAATTATAAAAATAAATGGGATTAATATTTTATATAAAGGAAAACAAATTTCTTTAATTTCTAAAAGACTATTTTTAAAAAAAGTATTCAAATTTTACTCTTGAAAAATTTTTGTTTTACGAAGTTAACTATTAAAACCATTATGCCAAGAGCAGTTAAGGGTATAGAAACTTTTGGATCGGAGAGTAAATCTAAATTGAATGAATAGCCTTCTTCAATTTTTGAACTAATTCCTGATACTAAACTTACTGAAATACATATTCCAGGTGCTACACCAAAAATATTTGAAAGAAATATTTTTTTGAGTTTCATATTAAATAATATTGGTATTAAACTGCCAACTTGTGAAGGTATTCCTGGAACTAATCTTAAAAATAACAAATAAGCAAAGTCATTTTTTTTAAAATGACTATCAAGACTTTTGTATTTATTTAAAAAATATTTAAAAACTAAATCTTTGAAATAATGATTTGCGAAAACATATAAAGCTGTAGAGCCGAATACAAAACCCATTAATAATAATAAAGATCCTAAAACTGAGCCAAAAATAAATCCAGCAAGAACGACTACTGGAATGCCAAAACCAAGCAAAAAAAACCAAATTGTACAAAATAAAAAAAATAATAAAGAGTGAAGAAAAATATTTTGATTTATGTAATTAATAATTACTTTTCGATCATTTTTAATAAAATCTGAATTTACATAATTATAAGCTTCATAATAAAAAAATAAAATTGTAACTAAGGCCACTATTAAAAGATAAATTAATCCTAAAATAATTTTAAGCTTTGATAATTGCTTCATTTTTAAAACGTATTAAATAAAAACTTTTGCTGTACATGATTTAACAATTTACCTATAAATAGCCAAATTCTAATTATCACAATGAAAAGAACCTTTCAGCCAAGTAAAATAGTAAGAAAGAGAAGACACGGATTTAGATCGCGTATGGCAACAAAAGGTGGTCGAAAAGTTATTGCTCGAAGAAGATTTAAGGGAAGAAAATCTGTATCTGCTTAAATCATGCCCAAAACTCTAAAATTTGAAAGTCTTAGAGGAAATATTGAATTTAAAAAAATTCTATCTGCAAAAAAAGTAAGCTCAGACTTGTTCACTATTTATTACGCTAACAAAGGTACCTCTATCGAAACAAATAAAATTCACATGAGTTTTGTCTCAGCTAAAAAGCTGGGAAATGCTGTAAAAAGAAATAAAATTAGGAGGAGATTAAAAATGGCTGCACGTAAAGCGATTACTGAGATTGATTCATTTAACAATAAATATAAGTATGCTGTTTTTGCAAAGTCAAAAATATATGATGTTGATTTTAATAAAATTGTACAAGAACTTAGATATAAATTTAGCTCGTTAAAATAATGATAAAAAAAATAGATAATCTTTTTTGCTTTATTCTTACAAAATTTATTAAAATTTATAAATTCCTAATATCTCCTTTCTTTCATAACGCATGTCATTATGATCCTTCATGTTCTGATTACTTTGCTCATAGTTTAAAAGAGTTTGGCTTTATTAAAGGTTTTTTTAAAGGAACTCTTAGAATTCTAAGATGTCATCCTATTAAATTTTTAGGTGGCGGATTTGGTTATGATCCTGTTGTAAACAAAAAAATAAATAATGGAAAATAAAAACGTTATCATAGCTGTAATATTATCAACCGCAATTCTTCTGGGTTGGTCAATGTACTTTGAAAATCCCGAAGAAGCTCAGAGAAAAAAAATTGAAGTTCAGGGTCAGACTCAAACACAGACCAATATTCAAAAACCGGAAACGCCAACACTACCAAAACCAGGTGCAATAAAATCTATTTCTAGAAGCGATTTATTAAAAGAGAGTGAGAGAGTATTAATTGAGAATAATAATTTATCTGGTTCAATATCTTTACGAGGAGCTTTAATAGATGACATTATATTAAAGAATTATAAAGAAACCTTAGATAAAAACAGCAGCCTAATTATTTTACTTAATCCTAAAAAATCTGAAGAAGGATATTTTGTAGAATCGGGTTGGGCAACGGTAAAGAATGACGTTAAAGTACCTGATAACAATAGCATTTGGCAGATTAAAGAAGGGAAAAAATTAACTCCTAAATCTCATGTAACTCTTGAGTGGAATAATAAAGAAGGAATTATTTTTTCTAAAAAGATTGAAGTAGATGATAAATATTTATTTAAAGTTACAGAAACAATTAAAAATGAAAAGAATAAACCTGCTGAGTTATTTCATTATTCTCAGGTTACAAGAAATAAAAAACCTAACACAGATGCTTTTTATATACTCCACGAAGGTTTAATTGGTGTTGTAGATAAAAATTTAAAGGAAGAGACCTATGATACTATAGAAAAAGAGAAAAAAACTTTCAGTGGAAAAAGTGGCTGGTTTGGAATTACTGATAAATACTGGATGGCTGCAATTATTCCAGAAAATGGAAGATCTTTTAAAGGAGAGTATTTATTTGCAAATGCTTATAAGGCAAATTTTATAATATCTGAGCCAACTATAGCCAATTCACAAAAGAGTGCTTCTAATAGTTTTAAAATATTTATTGGAGCGAAAGAAGTTTATACGGTTGACGATTATACTGAAAAAGAAAAAATTGATCGTTTTGATCTAACAATTGATTGGGGTTGGTTTTATTTTATTACTAAACCTTTGTTTTTTGTAATTGATTATATCTTTAAGCTAACTGGGAACTTTGGAGTTGCAATTATTATACTTACAATAATTGTAAGAATTGTATTTTTTCCACTTGCTAACTATTCTTTTAGATCTATGGCAAAAATGAAAGTACTTCAGCCAGAAATGTTAAGAATAAAGGAACTTTACAAAGAGGATGTAAAAAGAACACAGCAAGAAATGATGGCTTTGTATAAAAGAGAAAAAGTAAATCCTTTGTCTGGATGTCTTCCAATATTAATTCAAATTCCAATTTTTTTTGCTGTCTATAAAATGCTTTTTGTAACTCTGGAAATGCGTCACGCCCCATTCTTTGGATGGATTAAAGATTTATCAGCTGCAGACCCAACAACAATTTTTAATCTTTTTGGCTTAATTCCTTGGAATCCCCCTTTATTTTTAATGATAGGTGTCTGGCCAATATTAATGGGAGTTACTATGTACTTTCAAATGAAGCTAAACCCTACTCCACCAGATCCAATACAAGCAAAAATTTTTGCATTTTTTCCTTTAATAATGACAGTTATGTTAGCAACTTTTCCTTCTGGATTAGTAGTGTACTGGACGGTAAGTAACGTGCTTACAATGGCACAACAGTATTACATCATGAAAAAGACTACGGTAAAGACAGTTTAATGGACATAAAGTCTTTTTGGCCAGAACTTGGTCCATCAATTCAAGAGGCTTCCGTTTACCTAGATAAATATAAAAATAAAAAAATAATCCTTAAATATGGTGGTCAAGTTATGTCTGACCAAAGTTTATCAAAAGCATTTGCACAAGATGCTGCGATCTTAAGAAAATTAAATATTAATGTTGCAGTAATTCATGGCGGTGGTCCTCAAATTAAAACTAAATTGCAAGCTCAAAATTTGAAAAGTAAATTTATTTCTGGACTAAGAGTAACGGATAAAAATGTTATAAAAGTTGTTGAGGATGTTTTGCTAAATGAGATAAACCCAGATCTAAGAGATGCTATTATAAATTACGGAGCAAAAGCAGAATCCGTTACTGTTAGAAAAAATAATATAATACATATTGATAAAGCTATAGATGAACAACTAGGTTTTGTTGGTGATCCTAAAAAAATTGACACTAAGATATTAAATAATTTTTTCGTACAAGAGATTATTCCAGTTATTGCACCTATGGGGATGGACAACAAAGGACAGGTTTATAACATCAATGCCGATACAGCTGCGGGAACTATTGCTAATCAAATAAAGGCTGAAAGACTTTTATTAATGACAGATGTTCCTGGAGTAAATGATAAAAATGGTAATTTAATATCACAATTATCAACTCAGCAAGCCTTGGATCTTATTGATAATGGAACTATTACTGGAGGCATGATCCCAAAAATCAAAACATGTATTAGCGCTATTGAATCTGGTGTAAGTGGTGTTGTTATTATTGATGGAAGAAAATCTCACGCTGTTCTATTTGAGTTATTCTCAAATCTTGGAGCTGGAACACTTATAATAAAATAATGAATAAAATTAAAAATATAAAATTTTGGATTTTTGATTTAGATAATACTCTTTATCCTTCATCAACAAACTTATTTGCAAAAATTGATAAATTAATGGCAAGTTTTATAACTAAACATTTAAATGTTAGTACTGAAGAAGCAATCTTAATTAAAAACGATTATTTCAAAAAACACGGAACAACTTTGAATGGACTAATAAAAAATCACAACATTGATCCATATCAATTTTTAGAATTTGTACATGATATTGATTATAGTTTTTTAAATAAAAATACAAAACTTAATAAAGAAATTAAAAATTTGCCAGGGAAAAAAATTATATTTACAAATGGTTCTAGAAAACATGCAAAAAATGTTGTTAGCAATCTTGAGCTTGATGAAGATCTTTTTTCAATATTTGATATCGTTGACTCAGACTTTGTTCCAAAACCGGAAAAATCTCCTTACGAAAAACTTATTAAAAAATACGACATTATCCCTGAGCAAAGTCTTTTCTTTGAAGATATAGCAAGAAATTTAAAACCTGCCCATGATCTTGGCATGAGAACAGCATGGGTAATAAATGAGGATAATTGGGCAAAAGAAGGTCATGATGGGGTGCATGTGCACTTTAAAATAAAACAATTAGATGATTTTCTTGAGCAGTGTAATTTGTTAATTAATTAAATAATGAGTCTTGAAAATATAATTTTAAACGCTTGGGAAGACAGAAATAACATTAATAAGAGTTTCGATAAAAAAATCATTTCAGCAATTAATGAAACTTTAGAAAAATTGGATTCTGGCAATATAAGAGTATGTGAAAAAAAAAATAATGAATGGTACACTCACCAATGGATAAAAAAAGCAATTCTCTTAAGTTTTAAAATTCAGGACAATAAAATTCTTTCTGGTCCATACGCTACTTGGTTCGATAAAATTGAAGGTAAAACAGCTGGCTGGAATGAAAAAAAACATTTGGAAGCAGGATTTAGATTTGTGCCTAATGGCGTCATTAGGAAATCTGCATACATCGGAAAAAATGTTGTGTTAATGCCATCTTTTATAAATGTTGGGGCTTATGTTGATAGTGGAACAATGATTGATACCTGGTCAACTGTTGGCTCATGCGCGCAAATTGGAAAAAATTGTCATATCTCTGGGGGAGTTGGTATTGGTGGTGTTCTAGAACCTCTACAAGCAAATCCTGTAATTATAGAAGATAATTGCTTTATTGGAGCAAGATCAGAAGTAGCAGAAGGAGTAATAATTGGAGAGGGCTCTGTAGTCTCTATGGGAGTTTACATTGGAGCTTCAACAAAAATTATTGACAGAAAAACAAATAAAATTATTTACGGTAAAGTTCCACCTTACTCAGTTGTCGTATCTGGGTCATTTCCAAATGAAGATAAAAATAAACCAAGTTTATATTGTGCGGTAATTGTAAAAACCGTCGATGAAAAAACTAGAAGTAAAACTTCAATAAACGATTTACTAAGAAATTAATATGCTAAAGCCTATTAATGAAGTTTCTTTAGCAAAAGATCTCGTTAGATGTCAAAGTGTTACACCTAAAGACGATGGTGCGATTAATGTTGTTGCAAAAAATCTAAGGAAACTTGGTTTTAAATGTCAAATCATGGAGTTTCAAGAAAAAGGAACTGCAAAAATTAAAAATTTATATGCAAAAATTGGAAAAAGTTCTCCTAATTTTTGTTTTGCAGGACACACTGATGTTGTTCCCGTTGGAGATCTAAAGTCTTGGACTGTTAATCCTTTTGGCGGGATTATTAAAAATCAGAAATTAATTGCTCGTGGCGTTAGTGATATGAAAGGAAGTATCGCTTGTTTTATTGCTGCTGTAAGCGAATTTATTAAAAAAAATAAAAAACTAAAAGGCTCTATAAGTTTGCTCATAACAGGCGATGAAGAAACCATCGCAATTAATGGTACCCAAAAAGTTATAGAAAAATTAATACAAAAAAAAGAAAAAATTAATTTTTGTATAGTAGGGGAGCCTACTAACGAAAATAAAATTGGTGAAATAATTAAAATTGGAAGAAGAGGAAGTATAACTGGCCATCTAACAGTCATAGGGACACAAGGACATGTTGCTTATCCTCACAGTTCTAATAACCCTTCTACAATTATAGTTGAAATCTTAAATAAAATAAAAAAATTAAAACTGGATAGAGGTAGTAAAGATTTTCAACCTTCAAACCTTGAAGTTACAAAAATTACCATAGATAATAATGCGGATAATATGATTCCTGCTGAAGCAAAGGCTTCCTTTAATATAAGATTTAATAAACTACACACCTCAAGTTCTCTTAAAAATAAATTAAACAAAATTTTTTCTTTAATTACTAAAAAAGCTAAAGCAAGTTACAAAATTAAATACCACGTTTCAGGAGAATCGTTTTTAACAAAACCTAATAAAACTGTTCATATGATTAAAAATATTATAAAAAAAAGTACAGGAATAAGTCCGGTATTATCAACATCTGGAGGAATCTCTGATGCTCGTTTTATAAAAAATATAGCTCCTTGCATTGAATTTGGTTTAATTGCAAAAACTATACATCAAGTTGATGAGATGGCTAAAGTTTCCGATCTAAAAAAATTAAAAAATATATATTTAGATATCCTTGTTAATTACTTTAAGTGACAACTTGCATATTCACTGCTGATTCCTCTATTCAACATGACACAGGTCCTGGTCATCCAGAATGTCCTGAACGAATTCCATCAATAATAAATGGTTTAAAAAAAATACAATCTCAAAAACTAATCTGGAAAAACATAGGATCTTTTGATGAAAAATTTATTAAGCTTACTCATTCGGAAAAATATTTTGAAAAAATTAATCAATCATTTCCAAAAGAAGGTTTATCTTTTCTTGATGGGGATACGATTGTTTCTAAAGGCAGTCAAAAATCAGTTTACGATGCGGTTGCATCAATTATTAATGCAATCGATGCTATAATGAATCAAGAGTTTAATAATGCTTTTTGTGTTATCAGACCACCTGGACACCATGCTGAAAAAGAGCAGGCTATGGGATTTTGTATATTTAATAACGTTGCGGTAGGGGCAACTTATTTATTAGAAAAATATAAATTAAATAAAGTAGCAATCATTGATTTTGATGTTCATCATGGAAATGGAACGCAGGATATTTTTTATAATGAAAAAAAAGTTTTATATATTTCATCGCATCAATTTCCATTTTACCCAGGCACAGGCTCTGAAGAAGAGACTGGAAAATATAATAATATTTTAAATATTCCTCTAAAGGCAGGAACAAATTCTAAAGAGTTCTTTGATAGTTATAAGAAAGTTTATGACAAATTAAATGAATTTAAACCTGAATTTATATTATTATCAGCTGGTTTTGATGCTCACAAAGATGATCCTTTAGCTAACATTAATTTAGAATCTAAGGACTATTATACGTTGACCAAAGAAATTATGAAAATTGCAAAACAAGTCTGTGGTAATAAAATTGTTTC
>SHWR01000023.1 GCA_009693745.1 Candidatus Fonsibacter sp. | reverse complement strand
AGTTATTTTGCAAAGATAAAAAATATTTTTTTATAGGCTCTAATAATAAACTTTCTAATCTAAATTTTTTAATTATATTAGTTAAAGGATCATCTTTCACGCCATCATTAGCGCCTATTTGAATTAAAGAATTAATAATTTTATTTTCAACAAGATTTAATATAATTCTCTCTAAATTTAAAAAAGTAAATTTTGATAAATATCTTCTATTTTTAATATAATTTTTGGGTAACAACTTATGTCCAAGTATTCCACAAAATTTTTTTAAAACTTTACTCATTTTTATTTATTTTTAACACTTCTATAAAAGCTTCTTGGGGAATATCAACACTTCCGAACTGTCTCATTCTTGCTTTTCCTTTTTTCTGTTTTTCTAAAAGTTTTTTCTTTCTATCTCTTGCACCGCCTCCATGAATTCTACTAATAACATCTTTTCTATAACCAGATATTGTCTCTCTTGCTATAACTTTTCCTCCAATTGCAGCTTGGATTGGTATTTGAAATTGATGTCTTGGTATTAAATCTTTTAATCTTTCGCACATTAATCTTCCTTGCCTTACAGCAAAATCTTTATGGATAACCATACATAATGCATCTACCATTTCTTCATTTACTAATATGGATAATTTAATTAAATCTCCCTCTCTATAATCGCTTAGTTCATAATCAAAACTTGCATAACCACTAGAAATAGATTTTATCTTGTCGTAAAAATCAAAAACAACTTCATTTAACGGCAGTTCGTAAGATAAAACTGCGCGATTCCCTGAATAACTTAAACTTTTTTGCTTTCCTCTTTTTTCTTCACATAATTTCATAATTGAACCCAAGTATTCATCTGGAAGAATTATTGTTGCATCAATCCACGGTTCATCAATAGATTTAATAAAATTTGGCTCTGGCATGTTAGCAGGATTTTGCAGATCCATTACTGTCCCATCATGTTTGTTAATTTTATAAACAACCCCTGGCGTTGTAGTAATTAAATTTAAATTATATTCACGATCTAATCTTTGAACAATAATTTCAAGATGAAGTAGCCCTAAAAAACCACATCGAAAACCTAATCCTAACGCTGCAGAATTCTCAGGTTTATAAACAAAACTGGAGTCATTTAATTTTAATTTTGCAAGGCTGTCTCTTAATAAATTATATTCTGTACTATCAACTGGAAACAATCCACAAAATACAACTGGTTTACTAGGTTTAAATCCAGGTAATGAATCTTTTATAGGATTAGAATAATCAGTTATTGTGTCTCCAATTTTAATATCTGAAAGATCTTTGATGCCTGTAACAATAAAACCAATCTCACCAGGACCTATATATTCTTTAGTTTCTGGTTTTGGTGTGAATACGCCAACTTTTTCAATAGGATGTCTTGTTTTTGTCGACATTAATAAAATATCCATTCCTTTTTTGATTACTCCATCAAGTATTCTAACTAGTATAACAACTCCTAAGTAACTGTCGTACCAACTATCAACTAGTAATGCTTTTAAAGGTAAATCTTTATTTCCTATTGGGGCAGGAAGTTTTTCCACAATTGCTTCTAATATTTCATCTACCCCTTCTCCTGTTTTACCAGAAGCTGTTAAAGCTTCTGAAGTATCGATTCCTATAACATCCTCAATCTGTTTTTTTACTCTTTCAACATCCGATGCTGGTAAATCTATTTTATTTAAAACTGTTATAATCTCATGATGATTCTCCATGGCTTGATAAACATTTGCTAAAGTTTGAGCTTCAACACCTTGGGTGCTATCAACGATAAGCAACGATCCTTCACATGAAGCTAGAGATCTGTTTACTTCATAACTAAAGTCCACATGCCCTGGTGTATCAATAATATTAAGTATGTAATTTTTTCCGTTTTTTTTTGATTTATAATTCAATCTAACGGTTTGAGCCTTTATAGTAATTCCTCTTTCTCTCTCTAGATCCATTGAGTCTAAAACTTGAGTTTTCATCTCACGTTCAGTGAGACCTCCACATTTTTGAATTAATCTATCTGCAAAAGTAGATTTGCCGTGATCAATATGTGCAATAATTGCAAAATTTCTTATATTTTCTTGTGCAGACATTTAAGATCTTAATGTTGCATCAAAAGATCTTTGCATTATTTGAATTATTTTATTACTTAATTCATCGATTTCTTTATCAATTAATGTTTTTTCTTGTGACTGAATTACTAAATTTAAGGCTATAGATTTTTTATTTTTTTCAATATTTCCTCCATGGAAGACATCAAATATTCTTATTTTTTTTATTAATTTTTTATCGAGATTAAATAAAGTATTAATAATATTTTTTGCTTCAAATTTTTTATCAATAATAAATGCAAAATCTCTTTCGATCTTTTGAAAATTCGAAACTACATATTTATTTTTCTTTTCTGTATTTTGCTTATTAATAACTGGAATATTATTTAAAAAAATTTGGAAACCAAAAACTGGCCCATTTTTAATGTCAAATTCTTTAACTACTTTTGGATTAATCTCTCCAAAATTAGCAAGGAGTAATTGTTTATTTAAATTTAAATAAAACTTACCGGATCTACCTGGATGATAATACGATTCAGATTCCTGAACAACTACTAGCTCTTGTTCATTAATTCCAAGTTCTATTAATGTTTTATAAACACAGTCCTTAATCTCAAAAATATCAACATCTTTGTCTTTTTCTAACCAATTTTTTCTATAAATTTTTCCAATTTGGATACCTCCAATAACAGCTATTTGTTCTCCTGGTTTTGAACCAAAAAATACTGGTCCACATTCAAAAATCTTCTGATCTTCAAAATTTCTATGAATATTATTTTTAATATGAATTAAAAGATTCGAAAAAATAGAAGATCTTAAAATATCTAAATCATTTGAAATTGGATTTGTAATTAATAAATTTTTATTATGCAGACCAAATAAAGAATCAATTTTTGAATTTGTAAAAGAATAGGTAATTGTCTCCATAAATCCTTTGTTAGCTATAGATCTTTGTGCAAATCGATGTAGCTTTTGTTTTCCTGTTAAAATTTCTTTTGAACTATCAACTTCTGGTCTAATAAGCTGAATTTTATTATAACCTCTAATTCTTATTAACTCCTCCACTATATCAACCTCTTCATTAATATCTGGACGCCAAGTTGGAACAATTATTGAATATATATTTTTACTTTCTTTAAATTTAAAACCTAAGTTATTTAAAATTTTCTTAATATCAGTTGATGAGATTTTACTACCTATAATTTTTTCAAATTTTTCTGAATTAAATTTTATTTGTTTATTCTTAAAATTACTTTCTCCACTAATAACTATATTGCTTGTTTTTCCTCCACATAACTCATTAATAATTTTTACTGCAAGTTTTAATCCATATTCCATAATGTTAGGATCAACCCCTCTTTCAAATCTAAATTTAGCATCTGAATTAATGCCTAATTTTTTCGCAATTTTCGATATTTTAACTGGGTCAAATAAAGCTGACTCTAAAAAAATATTTTTAGTATTTAGAGAAATTGAAGAACTTTCTCCTCCAATTACACCCCCTAAACCAAGGATTTTTTTCTCATTTGTAATTAGGCACCCAGTATCTTCAAGTGAATAATTATTATCATCTAAAGCTAAAAACTTTTCTCCTTTTTTTGATGAACGTACGATAACTTTTCTTTCAATTTTATCAGCATCATATGCATGTAGGGGTCTATTTAAATCAAGCATGATATAATTTGTAATATCAACAACAGCTGAAACTGGATTCATTCCGCACGAAATTAATTTATCTTTTAACCATTTTGGACTTTCAGTATTTTTAATTCCTTCGATGTAACAATGGGCAAAAGAAGAACATCCAGAATTAGATTGAATAATAACTTTAAATGGATTTTTAATATTAGCTTTTAATTTAATTTCTTCTAAATCAATTAACTTTCCAAGACCTGCTGTTGATAAATCTCTTGCAATACCTCTTACTCCTAAACAATCAGATCTATTAGGAGTTATAGAGATATCAATTGCTGGCTCATTATTACTCTTAAAATAACTACTACCAACTTGAAATTTTTTTGAATTGAGTTCAATAATTCCTTGGCTCTCGTCAGATGATCCTAGCTCAGCTTCTGAACAAAGCATTCCGTAAGAATCGACTCCTCTAATATTAGTGACTTTAATCTTAAGCTGATTTTTTGGAATAATGGCTCCAGGTCCAGCATAAACAGTTAACAAACCGTCTCTAGCATTTGAAGCTCCACAAACAATCTTTAATATTTTTCCAGATCCAATATCAACGTCACATAACTTTAATTTATCTGCGTTTGGATGTTTTTCTGTTTTAATAATTTTTGCTATAAAAAAAAAATTATTTTTACCTGCTGTTGCAACACTTTCAACTTCAAGTCCTATATTATTTAAAGTTGAAATAATCTTTTCAATATTTACACTTGTTTTTAAGTGATCTTTTAACCAAGAAGAAGTTATTTTCATCTACTGAAGCCTCTATAACTCGCAGGTATATCTAGTGGGTCAAATCCATAATGTTCTAACCATCTAACATCTGTTTCAAAAAAAGACCTTAAATCATTTATTCCATACTTGAGCATAGCTAATCGATCAATTCCTATACCAAAAGCGTAGCCCTGATAGATTGAAGTGTTTACCTTGCAATTTTTTAAAACATTAGGATGAACCATTCCACAACCTAATATTTCAAGCCACTTATCGCCTTCGCCAATAACAATTTTTCCATCTTTTAATTCATAACCAATATCAACCTCAGCCGATGGTTCAGTAAAAGGAAAATGACTAGGTCTAAATCTCATTTTTATTTTATCTACTTCAAAAAATTTTCTAATAAAATAATCAAGAACTCCTTTTAAATGTCCCATGTTTATATTTTTATCTATATGTAAACCTTCAACTTGATGAAACATGGGGGTGTGTGTTTGATCGCTGTCACATCTATAAGTTCTTCCAGGCGCAATAATTTTAAATGGTGGTTTTCCAGACAACATAGTTCTTATTTGAACTGGTGAAGTATGAGTTCTTAATAAAATCTCTCTATCTTGATCTAAATAAAAAGTGTCATGCATATCTCTCGCTGGGTGATGTAGAGGAGTGTTTAATGCTGTAAAATTATTATATTCATTTTCAACATCAGGTCCTTCTGCTACTGAAAATCCTATCTCCCCAAAAATAGCTGTTACTTCATCAATGACTTGTGTAACTGGATGAATTTTTCCAAAAGTAATGGGTCTTCCTGGTAAAGTAACATCAATTCTGTCTTCTGATAATTTTTTATTAATCTCTTTTGTTTCAAAGTTTCTTATTTTGGAATTAATAAGATTATTAATATTGTCTTTTAATTTATTTAGATTTGAAGCAAAATTTTTTCTATCTTCACCTTGAAGAGTTGTAATTTTTTTAAAAAGTTCACCTATCTTTCCATTTTTACCAAAAGCTTCTGATTTCACTTGTTCAATTTTATAAATGCTATCGGATTGGTCTATTTTAGATTTAAATTCTTTTTCTAAATATAAAATTTCATCCATGGTGATCTACTAGTATTTACGGAACTAGATTTCCTAGTTTAAGCCAGACTGTACCTTTTTTACGATGGATTTAAAAGCCTCTGGATTTTTGTAGGCTAAATCTGCTAAAATTTTTCTATCGATAGAAATCTTTGTTTTATTAAGACCGTTAATAAATTTAGAATAAGTCAAACCTTGTTCTCTAACGCCAGCATTAATTCTTTGGATCCAAAGTGATCTGAAGTTTCTTTTTTTAGCTCTACGATCTCTATAAGAATATTGTAAAGATTTTTCTACTGATTGTTTAGCAGTTCTAATTGTATTTTTTTTTCTTCCGTAAAAACCTTTGGCGGCCTTGTAAACTTTTTTGTGCTTTGCGTGACTGGTTACCCCTCGTTTAACTCGTGACATAAATTATCCTCTTAGACTATTTGGCATATAAGACTTAACAATCTTGGCGTCAGATTTTGACATAATTGCCATTCCTCTTTGTCTTCTGATTTGAGAATTAGATCTTTTGATCATGCCGTGTCTTTTTCCGGCTTGAGGCATTTTAACTTTGCCTGTTGCTGTAATTCTGAATCTTTTTTTTGCCGAGCTCTTAGTTTTAATTTTGTACATAAAATAAATACCTGCGGTTTATACTAATATTAAAGATGAAAAACAATAAGTAAGAAGGTGAAGAAACTGCTATTTTGGTGGCTGAATAATGAAAGTCATTTGTTTGCCTTCCATTTTTGGAGTCTGTTCAACTTTTCCAGTAATTTTTAAATCATTTACAATTCTATCTGCAAGATCTTTGGCTAATTTTAAATGCTGCATTTCTCTTCCTTTTAATTTAATCGTAAACTTTACTTTATCTCCTTTAGCTAAAAATTTTTCAGTCGCTTTCATTTTAAAATTATAATCATGAACATCTGTTCCTGGTCTCATTTTAATCTCTTTAAGAGTTACAACTTTTTGTTTCTTTTTTGCTTGGCTAGCTTTTTTTTGTAACTCGTATTTGTATTTTCCAAAATCAGTTATTTTACAAACAGGTGGTTTTGCATTTGGAGCAATTTCGATTAAATCTAAACCTTGCTCCTTTGCTGTCATCAATGCGTCATTTAAAGAAACGATACCAATATTTTGACCATCGCTTCCAATTAACTGAACATCAATTGCTCTAATTCTATCGTTTACTTTTGGTCCTCGATTTGAAGAGCTGTTAGACCTAAAATTATTTCTGTTATTTTGAAAATTTTGATTAATAACTATACTCCTAGATTTTTGGTGCTGAAGATTCTTTAACTATTAAACTAACAGCTTCTTTTAAAGGCAAAGTATCTTGTTTTTCTTGCCCAAGTCTTCGAAGTGTAATTGATTGACTCTCTTGTTCTTTAGATCCACAAATCATTAAGATAGGAGTCTTGGATAAAGAGTGTTCTCTAATTTTGTAATTAATTTTTTCATTCTTGAGATCGATAATATTCCTTATTTTGTTTTTATCAAGTTCAGCTGATACTTTTTTTGCATATTCATCAAATTCTTGAGAAATTGGAAGTATTGCTACTTGTTTAGGTGATAACCATAACGGAAGTTTGCCAGCATAATGTTCAATTAAAATGCCTATAAATCTTTCAAGTGATCCAAACAATGCTCGATGTAACATAACGGGATTCTTTTTAACTCCATCTTTATCAACATAAGTAGCGCCTAATCTTCCTGGTAAATTTAAATCTACTTGCAAAGTACCGCACTGCCAATCTCGACCAATTGTATCTCTTAAAACAAATTCAATTTTAGGACCATAAAATGCACCTTCACCCTTATTAATAGAGTAATCTAATTTTGAAGCCTTCACCGCTTCTAATAATGCGGCTTCTGCCTTATCCCACAGTTTATCATCTCCAACTCTTTTTGCTGGTCGATCAGAATATTTTAAAATTATATTTTCAAAACCAAAAGCTTTATAAATATCTAAGATCAACTTAGTAACTTTTAACGACTCTTCTGTAATTTGATTTTCAGTGCAAAAAATATGAGCATCATCTTGTGTAAAAGATCTGACTCTCATTAATCCGTGCAAAGATCCTGAGCTTTCATATCGATGTACCTTCCCAAATTCTGATAGTTTTAAAGGTAAATCTCTATAACTTTTAAGTCCCTGGTTAAAAATTTGAACACAACCTGGACAGTTCATAGGTTTAATTGCAAAAACTCTCTCATCTGGAGTCTTTATTGTATACATATGTTCTTGAAATTTTTCCCAATGACCAGATTTCACCCATAATGTTTTATCTAAAATATCAGGTGTATTTACTTCTCGATAACCAGCTTCATTTTGTCTTTGACGCATAAAATCAACAAGAGATTGAAATAGCTGCCAACCCCCCTCATGCCAAAATACTGCTCCTGGACTTTCTTCTTGAAAATGAAATAAATTCATCACTTTTCCAAGTTTACGATGATCTCTTTTTTCAGCTTCTTCGATTCTATGTAAATATTCATCTAACTCTTTTTTATTTCTCCAGCATGTTCCATAAATTCTTTGAAGCATCTCATTATTTGAATCTCCTCGCCAGTACGCTCCTGCAAGTTTTGTAAGCTTAAATGCTTTACCTATTTTTCCAGTAGAAGTTAAATGTGGGCCCCTACATAAATCATTCCACTTACCATGGAAATAAATTGAAATTTCTTCTTTGATTGGAATACTTTTTATTATTTCAGCCTTATAAAGCTCACCTTTTTTTTTAAAATGTTCTATAGCCTTTTCTCTGTCCCAAACTTCTTTAATTGTAGGTTCGTCTCGATCAATAATTTCTCTCATTTTTTCTTCAATCTTTACTAAATCTTCATCTGCAAAGGGTTTTTTTCTAAAAAAATCATAATAGAAACCATTTTCAATAACTGGACCAATAGTCACTTGGGTATCTTTAAATAATTCTTGAACTGCCATAGCAAGAACATGCGCGGTGTCGTGTCTTATAACTTCTAATCCGTAATCATCCTCGAGTGTAATGATTTGCACTACAGAATCTTTTTCAATAACTGTACTTAAATCCTTAAAACTATCATTTACTTTTATAACTAAAGCTTTTTTTGCAAGTGAGGGACTAATAGTTTTTGCTATCTCATGTCCATTAACTTTTCCTTGAAATTGGAGTTTTTTTCCATCTAAAAGCGTGATGTTAAGCATATCTCTTATTAAACTAAGGACTTATAAATTTCTAGTGTTTTAGAACACATCTGCTCCACCGTATAATTATTAATAACATTAGCTCTGCCTTTTTCTCCTAAATCTTTTAAAAAACTTTTATCTTTTTTTGAAACTTCAATAATCATCTTTGCTAAATCTTTTTCATCATCAGATTTAAATAACCAGCCTGTTTGTCCATCAATAATTGTTTCATTAGAACCTCCAATATTGCTAGCAAGTATTGGTTTTTCCATTGCTTGGGCTTCAATTGCTACTCTTCCAAATGCCTCGGGCTCTATAGAAGCTGACAACACTAAATCACAGGCATTATAGGCTGATGGCATAAAAGGTTCATGCGATATAATTTTTACATTATCCTCTAATTGATGCTGCGTGATAAAATTTAGGAGATATTCTCTGTATTCAGTTCTGCCTTGATCATCACCAAGTATAATTCCACTAATATTATTTAATAAATTTTCTTGTTTAAGAAATAATAAAGTGTTTAAAAAAAGAAACTGTCCTTTCCAAAAGGTTAATCGCCCTGGAAGTAATATTAAAAAATGATTACTAGATATACCCCAACGAGTTCTAACTTTATTTAATTCTTCAATATTCGAATTTTTTGTATTAAAATAATCAATATCAATTCCTCTTGGTATAAAAAAAATCTCTTTTGAGTAATGATAATTGTTTTTTATATGATTAAAAATAAATTTTGAACCAGCAATAACAGAATTGCCTCTTAACATAACTGAATTATAAAATTTTTTTAAGGAGTTACTAAAATTATAAGTACCATGAAAAGTAGAAATTAAAGAAGTGCCTAATAATTTACTTGCAAAATAACAAGACCAAGCCGGAGCACGGCTTCTAACATGAATAATATTAATTTTATAAAATAAAATAATAAATAAAATTACAAATATATTAAAAAAAATTATAAATGGATTTTTGCTTTGAACCGGAAATTTAAAAATTTTTACCTCTGTTTTATCAATATTTTTAATTTGTTCACCTCCGGAGCATAAAATTGCAGAAAAGTAATTTTTATTAGCAATAAATTTCGCAATATCTTTACAGCCAGTTTCAGCACCACCTATATCTAATCTTGGAATAACTTGTAATAAACGAATTTTTTTGTCCATTAAATTAATATGCTATACTTTTAAAAATGAATAATCCAAAGCAAAATTTTTTTTTAGCAAAAAATAATCAAAAAATACATTACAAATTTATTAATAATAAAAGTCTAACTACAATTATTTTTCTTCACGGATTAATGTCAGATATCAAAAGCAAAAAAGCTAAACACTTAATAAAATTTGCCAATAAAAATAAAATAAATTTATTATTATTTGAATATAGTGGCCATGGCAGATCTGCGGGGCAATTTACAGATTTTAGCATTAAGAATTGGGTGAAAAATTCAAGATTAATTATAAAAAAGTTAATCAAAAAAAATAAAATAGTTCTTATTGGTTCAAGCATGGGTGCTTGGATTGGAATTATGCTAATTAAATATTTTCATAAAGTAATTAAAGGCTTTATCGGTATTGCTTCTGCTCCTGATTTTACTGAAGAATTAATATGGAAAAAATTGAATATTATTGAAAAAAGTAAAATAAGAAAAAATAAAATCTATAAATTAAAAACTAACCATAATAATTATTATCCCATAACTAAAAAATTTATATTTGATGGAAAAAAAATATTAGTTCTTAATAAAAAAATTAAATGTAATTTTCCAGTTGAATTATTGCATGGCATTAAAGACTGTTCGGTTCCCTGGGTTTATTCAATAAAATTAATAAAAACTTTAATTAGTAAAAAATTAAATTTAACAATTATTGATGACGGCAATCACTCTTTGTCAAGAACTCAAGATTTGAAAAAACTAGATTTAGCGATTAAAAATATTATTTAAAATACTTTTAAAACCCTCTTTGTATGTCGGGAAATATAATTCTACTTTTAAATCTTTTTTAATTTTTGCATTACTCACTTTTTTTGAATCTTTATAAAAATTTTTCATTTCACCTTCATTTAAGGATTGAAAAGATATAGATGAGGGTGCTTGAATACCCATTAAACTACAAGCGTAGGATATAGTTTGATCATAAGAACATGGCTTATTATCTGCTACATTGTAAATTTCTCCAGACTTTGAATAAATTAAAGATTTAAATAAAACTTGCGCTATATCAGCAACATGAATTCTTGAAAAAAAATGGTTTTCTTTTTTGACGTATCGAATTTGTTTATTTACTAATCTTAAGAATATATTTCTCTCAGGAGAATAAATTCCTGATAATCTAAATATTCTCACTGGAACAAAATGATATCGATTTAACTTTAACCATTCATTCTCAGCTATAATTCTGTTTATTCCTGTATCATTATTAGTTAACAATTTGCTTTTTTCATTAACCCATTTTCCATCATAATTCCCATAAACACTCGTTGATGAAAGATATCCTAACCATTTAATTTTTTTATTTAAAGAGATTTCATTATAAAAGTTTTCAATAACAAAATCTTTTCTATCTCTTGGTGGTACTGAAACTAATATATGACTTGCATTTAAAATATATTTCTTAATTTTTTTATCAAATTTATTATTATCAAAATAAAAATTTTTATAATTTATATTTAAAAATTTTTTATTAAAACTTTTAGATCTTGAAGTTGTAATTAAATTAATTTTATATTTATTTTTTAAAAGCTCTTTTACAAAATATTTAGCAGTTAAACCAAAGCCAAAACAAACTAAACTAATTGATTTAGACCGCTTTTCCATGAACTGCCTTATTCGATAATGGTTGTTTTAACTTATTCAATATTTCTTTAGGGCAAACTTGATAAAAATTACTCTTCTCATTGTTCCACTGTTGAATGATTTTTTTTGAATAAACTGATTGTGTTTCTTTTTCATGTAATTTTATTAAATTTAAAAGAAAATCATTCCAATAATCTGTTTCAATTCTTTGCCAAATAACTGAAGATGGATTTACATAATTCTCAAGGCTATTTTCTGGATCATAAACAAATGCCATTCCTCCCGTCATTCCTGCTGCAAAATTATCCCCCACTTCTCCTAATATAACAACAGTGCCAGCTGTCATATATTCACAACCATTTGTTCCACATCCTTCAATAACTGCTGTAGCTCCTGAATTTCTAACTGCAAACCTTTCCCCTGCCTGTCCTGCTGCAAGCAACAATCCTGAAGTTGCTCCATATAAAACAGTATTTCCAATAATTGTATTTTTTGAAGTTTGTATTTGGCTATTTGAGCCTGGTTTTATAATTATTTTTGCACCGGACAATCCTTTGCCAACATAATCATTTGCATCGCCTGTTACTTCTAATTTAATACCTGAAACTCCAAATGCCCCTAAAGATTGTCCTGCTGAACCTCTTAATTTAATTAAAATATGATCTTCAGATAATTTCTTATTTTTAAACTGAGTTGTAATAATTGAACTTAATCTTGTCCCAACAGATCTATGAGTATTTTTTACTGCATAACTTAATTGAAACTTTTGTCCTTTCTCAATTAAAGAAAGTGAGTCTTTTATAATTTGCTTATCTAAACTGTCAGGAACTTCTTTTCTTTCTCTTTTTAAACAATATCTTGGATTTTCTCCTGGATCGGCTTGAACTAAAAGAGGATTTAAATCTAAATCATCTAAATTAGCAGATCCTCTACTTACTTGTTTTAATAAATCTGTTCTCCCGACAATTTCATTTAAAGATTTAAAACCAAGACTTGCCAAAATTTCTCTTACTTCTTCAGCTATAAATGAAAATAAATTAACGACCTTATCTGGCGTTCCTGTAAATTTTTTTCTAAGTTCTTCGTCTTGAGTACAAATTCCAACAGGACACGTATTAGAATGACATTGTCTAACCATTATACAACCCATAGCTATTAATGAAGTTGTCGCTATCCCGAAATCATCTGCTCCCATCATTGCAGCCATAACGACGTCTCTACCTGTTTTAATTCCTCCATCAGTTCTTAAAATAACTTCATGTCTTAAACCGTTTAAAGTTAAAATTTGATTAGCCTCTGTTAAGCCAATTTCCCAAGGAAGTCCTGCATACTTCACGCTTGTTAATGGCGAAGCTCCTGTTCCACCTGAATGACCACTAATTAGAATTACATCTGCTTTTGCCTTTGCAACCCCTGCAGCAATAGTTCCTATTCCTGTCGATGAAACTAATTTTACTCCAATTTTTGCTTTAGGATTTATTTGTTTTAAATCATAGATAAGTTGCGACAAATCCTCGATTGAATAAATGTCATGATGAGGCGGTGGTGATATTAAAGTAACTCCCGGTGTAGAATGTCTCAAAGTTGCGATTTCAGTTGTCACTTTAAAACCTGGCAACTGACCACCCTCTCCAGGTTTTGCTCCTTGAGATATTTTAATCTCTATTTCATCACAATTATTTAAATATTCTGCTGTTACCCCAAATCTAGCTGAGGCAATCTGCTTAACTCTTGAATTAGCATTATCACCATTATCTTTTGGTATTGCCCTTTTTGCGTCTTCTCCTCCTTCTCCGCTACAAGATGCGCCACCAATTCTATTCATAGCAATTGCTAAAGTCTCATGTGCTTCTTTAGAAAGAGCTCCTAAAGACATACTCCCACTTCCAAATCTTTTTCTAATATTTGTAATAGACTCAACTTCTTCAATTAAAATCGGCTTTTTAATTAAGTTAAAATCTAAAAGATCTCTAAGATTTAAAGGGTGTTGCTCATTAATAATTTTTGAATATTTTTTGTATAAATCATAAGAGTCTGTTGCGACAGCAGTTTGCAGCATATGCATTGTCATTGCTTGATTAGAGTGTTGTTCTCCATCTTTTCTAAATTTATAAAATCCACCGATTGGCAAACTAATAACGTTGCCTCTAAAGGCTTTTTGATGTTGAGTTCTGATCATTTGTTCAATTCCTGAAACTCCAATACCAGAAATCTTTGAATACATTCCTGGAAAATATTCAGCTACTAAAGCTCTGCTTAATCCAAGACCACTAAAATTTAAACCACCTCTATAAGAGCTAATAACAGAAATGCCAAGTTTGGACATTACTTTTAATAATCCATCATTTACAGCTTTAATGTAATTATTTACGCATTCAGCAAAAGTTAATTTACCAAAAATCTTTTTTTGATGTCTTTGATAAATACAATCAAATGCCAAATATGGATTAACTGTTGTTGCGCCAACACCGATTAGAACTGCAAAATAATGAACATCTAAACATTCTGCTGATTTAATATTTAATGAAGTAAATTTTCTAAGTCCGTGATTAACTAAATGAGTTTGTACTGCTCCCGTTGCAAGAATAGCTGAAATTCCAATTCTTGTTGCTGAAATTTTTTTATCGGATAAAATAATATGTTTAGCCCCTTCTCTAACAGCCACTTCCGCTTCTATTTGAATTCTTTTTAATTCTTTTTTTAAGTTTGTGTCTGTATCTTCAGAGTCAAATGTACAGTCTATTTCTTTATATTCGTCATTTAAAATTTCAAATAGTTTTTTAAATTGAGCGTTAGATAATACTGGACTTTCCAAAAGATAACTTTTTTTATTAAATAAATCTTCTCCCAAAATGTTTTGTAAATTTCCAATTCTTGTATTTAAAGACATCACTCTGTTCTCTCTTAAAGAGTCGATTGGAGGATTTGTTACTTGACTAAAATTTTGTCTAAAAAAGTGTGATAAAGGCCTGTAAATATCTGACAAAACGGCTACTGGCGTGTCATCGCCCATTGAACCAACCGCCTCTTTTTGGTCCTCTACCATTGGATGTAAAATCATTTCTAAATCTTCAATAGAAATACCGGCAGCATATTGTTTTTGTCTTAGCTTATCTCCTTCAAAAGAAATAAACTCTTCTAAATTATTAAATTTTTTACTAACTTCAATTAAATTTTGACTAAATTTTTTATAAATAGGATTTTTAGATAAAAAATCTTTAATTTTTTTATCATTATAATAAATACCTTCGTCAAGATTAACAGCTATCATTTGTCCAGGTCCCACTCTTCCTTTATAAATAATATTTTCTTCTTGAACTGGAACCATTCCGGTTTCTGATCCTGCAAATAAAATTTTATCTTTTGTAATTGTGTACCTTAAGGGTCGTAAACCGTTTCTATCTGTTGCAGCTAAAATCCAATTACCATCTGTGGCGGCAATTGCTGCGGGTCCATCCCAAGGTTCAATAACTGAATTTAAATAATTATACATGTCTCTGTAAGCTTGAGGAATAATTTTGCTTCTCTTGGACCATGCCTCTGGTATCAACATCATTTTAACAAGAGGCAGTGATCTTCCTGATCTTGTTAACAATTCAAATACGGCATCAAGACAGGCTGTGTCAGAACTTCCTGATTTTAAAATTGGTTTTATATCCTCGATGTTTGGATATAAAGCAGATTCCAGTCCTTGTTCATGAGTCTTCATCCAATTCACGTTTCCTTTTAAAGTATTAATTTCACCGTTATGAGCTAAAATTCTAAAAGGTTGGGCAAGTTCCCAGCTTGGAAAAGTATTAGTTGAATATCTTTGATGGAAAATTGAAAATCTTGAAATAAATCTTTTATCTAGCAGATCTGGATAAAAATCTGATAAATTTTCGGCTAAAAACATTCCTTTATAAATTATTGATCTTGAACTAATTGATGAAATATAAAAATCTTTTAATTGAGATTGAGTAATTTTTTTTTCAATTTTTTTTCTTACAATATAAATATTTTTTTCTAACTCATCAGATCCTGTTTTTTCTATTGGAGAAAATAATATTTGTTCAATTTCTGGTCTTGTATCATTAGCTTTGATTCCAAGAACTTTTGCTTTTACAGGAACCTGCCTCCATCCAAAAATATAAAAATTATTAGACAGTAGTTCATGCTCAACAATAGTTCTGCAGGCTTCTTGTGCTCCATAATCATTTCTAG
>SHWR01000022.1 GCA_009693745.1 Candidatus Fonsibacter sp. | reverse complement strand
TCTGCTCGCATTTGGACTTATTATTTGGATCACTCAAGCTGTTAGATTACTCGATTTGATTGGTGAAGAAGGAAATTCTATTAAAACTTATTTTTTATATATTTTATCGATAATGCCAAAATTTTTTTCAAGAATATCATTAATAATATTTTTTATATCCCTTGTTGTAACAATTTCAAAATTTGAAGACCATAATGAACTTAGAGCTCTATGGTTTTCAGGATTAGAAAAAAAAAAATTTATAAATTACTTATTAAGATCTTCAATTATATTAATTTTAATACTGGTAATTATCAGATGCTTTGTAATTCCATATTTTTCGAGTTATTCAAGATATCTACTTCTAAACAGCAGCGTTGGAACTATTAGTCCTTTATTAAAACAAAATAATTTTAACAATCCTTTAAAGAAAATAACTATTTATGTTGGAAAAAAAAATCAGATTAATGAATTAGAAGATATTATTTTATTTGAAGATAATGCAGAACTAAGAAAAACTATAATAGCAAAATCAGGCATTATTATTAATGAAAATAATAAAAATTTACTTGTCCTTGTTGATGGAAGTATTCAAGAAGAGCGAAAAGATAAAAAAATTTCTATATTAGATTTTGACAAAACAACACTTGATCTAAGTCAATATAATAAAAAAACAGTGGATTATTATAAATTTAATGAAATGTTATTTTTTGAATTAATAAAAAGATTATATAATAAAAATGATACACAGCTTCAAAATATAATCGGAGAACTAAATGATAGAATTATAATGCCTTTATTTATTCCCTCATTAGTTTTATTAGCGTGCTTTTTATTTATAACAAACAAAGAAGCTATAAATAATAATTTGTTAAAAATAATAATTTTTACTTATGGAATTGTCATTATAATAATTAGTGAAGTGTTACTAGACCATAGTTCAAAAAAGATATATGCAAGTTTATTTTTGTACGCTACTCCTTTTTTATTTTTAATAATAAATTGGGTTTTGCTAAATTACTTTCTTAATAGAGAAAATATCAAATCATAAATGTTAAAGTCAATAAACAGATATATAATCAATGAATATATTAAGAGTTTATTCGTTGTGATAGCAATCATGCTTTCAATTATTCTTTTAATTAATTTGCTAGATGAATTTAATTTTTTTAAATCAAAAAAGGACCTTAAATTTATATTTTTTATAATATTCACCATATTAAAAGTACCCAATGTATTAATAAATTTATTTCCTTTTATAGTTTTATTTGGCGGAATTGTTTTTTATTTAAAAATTTATAATCATAATGAAGTTATTTCATTAAGAGTAATGGGTTATTCCAATATTCAAATTATATTAATCCCCGCTTTAACTTCATTAGTTATTGGCTATCTAATTGTATTTTTAATTGTACCCTTCTCTTCCTCTATGTTAAAAAACTATGAGGAGTTACGATCCGAATATAATGAAACGAAAAATTTGGTATTCGTTAATGAAACTGGAATATGGATTCTTGATAAAAATGAGAACGAAAAAAATATAATAAGAATAGAAAAAATTAGTAAAGATTTTTCAGTTGTAAACCAGGTTACCATTTATAATTATGATACTTCTAATAATTTTATTAAAAGAATTGATGCTGATGAAGGGGTTATAAAAGATAAAAATTGGCAACTAAATAAAGTTCATATTATCACTGCAAATAAAGAAAATTATTTAAATAATTATAGTTACAACAGCAATATAAATATCAACGAACTAAAAAATGTTTATAAAAATACTGAGACAACTTCTTTGCTAAATATTAATAAAGAAATGCTGATATTGGAAGATAAAGGATACTCAACAGTAGATCTTAGAATTAGATATCAAAAGCTAATATCTTTTCCTATATATTTATTAGCTATGTCAATGCTTTCCGGGTTAATGATTATCAATTTAGGGAAGACTTCTAATTATTTAAAATATGGAAGCTATGGAGTAATAATAAGCATTATAATTTATTTTCTAAATGATTTATCAATAACAATAGCTAAATCTGGCATAATATCTGTAGATTTTTCGGTGTGGATACCTATATTTCTCATAATTTTAATAAATTTAGTAGGAATTGTTCAAGTCAATGCAAAATAGAATTATTTTTATATTATTTTTTGGAATTTTTTTTTTAAAAGTTAATATTAGTTCTTCACAGCAGAAAGATATTTATAATTTTTCTGCCGATAAACTAATATATTCCCAGGATAATAATATTATAGAAGCCATAGGAAATGTAGTGGCTAATAATCAAGAAGGAAAAAAAATTACTGCTGATAAAATTATATACAACAAGACAAATCAACTCTTAAAGACTTTTGGAAATTCTAAATTTTCTGATGTAAAAAATAGAACTCTAACTGCAGAGAATTTTGAATACGACTTAGAAAAAAAAATTATTTCCGCAGAAAATAAAGTAAAGTTTTTAGATAATTACAAAAATATATATTATTTTAGCAAACTAAATGCTGATGATAAATTTATTGAAATTATCGGCTACAATCTTAGCTCTGATCTTAATAAAGAAAAATTTCAATCTAAAGATAAATTTAATGAATTTATAGAGCCAAGACTATCTGGCAAAGAAGTAAGTATAAAAGAAAATATAACAATAATTAAAGATGGAAAATTTACATCATGCAAATCTACTAATGAGAAAGAAGGATGTCCTTATTGGAATTTAAATGCTAACTTAGTAATGCATGACAAAGAAAAGAAACAAATTATTTATAAAAACGCAACTTTAGATCTAAATAATGTACCAGTTTTATACATTCCATACTTCTCACATCCTGATCCAAGCGTAAGAAGAAAAGAAGGGTTTTTAGCTCCATCATTTTCTTCTTTAGGTGAAGATATTGGTGCAACAATTAAGGTTCCTTATTTTTATCCAATATCTCAATCAGCAGACTTTACAATTAGTCCCGTTTATTACTTTAAACAAAATCCTCTGCTATTAGGAGAGTATAGAGAAAAATATAAAAATGGAGACTTGTCAATTGAAGGTGGTTTTACTGAAGGTTATAAAGAAATAAGTACAACACAAACTGACGGTTCAAGACGTCATTTATATGGTAATTTAAATCTTAATTATACAGATAAAGTTTTAGATCAAAGTGAATTTAATGCAAAAATTCAAAGAGTAAACAATCCTACATATTTAAGAGTTAACAAAATAAATTCTACCGTTGATGGATTTAAAAGAAATCTTGTAAAAGAAGACGAAACTAAATTAACTAATGAAATATATCTTAACTCTTTTGGAAAAAATCAAAGTATAAATTTTAAAACAGCTGCGTATCAAAATATCAGTACCTCCAAAGCCTCTGATCAATACGAATATCTGCTTCCAGAAATTGTTTATTCTAAATATAAATTGTTGGATAATAATAACCTAAACTTTAGTTCAAATTTTAAGAGCTTAAATACAAATACCAATAATAACAAAACAACTTTTATTAATAACTTAGACTATTCAACTCCAGAATCTTATAATACAAATCTTGGTATTGGATATAAATTTGTTACAAAAATTAATAACATTAACTACTATTCCGACTACATAACTCCTAACGAAAACTTAGATAGCCAAATTAATCCAGTGGTTGGTCTTGATGCGTCATTACCATTCGCCAAATTATCAAAAGAATCTGAGCAGTATTTAATTCCTAGAATACTTACTCGTTATTCTCCTGGAAAAACGACTAATGCAAAATCTAACGATACTTCTTTGAATACTGATAATTTATTCTCAATAAATAGAATGAACTCAGATGAATTAATTGAAAAAGACTTATCTTTTAACATTGGCCTAGATTGGATGTGGAAAGAAAAAATTACAAACAAAAATAAACCTGCTGAAGCCGGTATTTCAATGGGCCAGGTTATAAAATTCAACGAAGATTCAAACATGCCAACAAAATCTTCTCTCCAAAATAAAAATTCCGATTTAGTAACTAAAGCAAATTACTTAAGTCCAGGTAATTTTGATGTCACTCTTAAAAATACATTGGATAACGGTTTTAACCATGTTTATTATAACGATTTAAATTTAAAATCTTTTTTAAAGCAAGGTGAAATTAATTTTAATTTCTACGAAAAAAATAGTCATATTGGAAATGAAAGGTATGCAAAAGCCAATTTGACTTCTTATGTGACTGACAATACAAAATTAACAATTCAGACAGACAGAAATCTTAAAACAGATTTGACTAATTCTCATAAATTAGGAATTGAGAATGAAAACGAATGTATAAGATACGGTTTTTATTTTCAAAAAAATTATTCATCTGATAAGGACTTAAAGCCTGCAACTAATGTTTTCTTTGGCATAACATTGCTACCATTTGGAGACAACTACGCAACAGGAAATATATTACCTACCTTGGCTGGAAAACAATTATTCTAAAAAAATGAGTAAAAAAAAAAATTTTTTACTAGTATTTTTTGTTTTTTTTTTAGTTAATTCTGAAGCAAAACAAATAACTAATAAGGTAATAGTTTCTATTGATAATTCAATAATTACAGAATTGGATATAAATAAAGAAATTAATTTTTTAAAATTTATTAACAAAGATCAAGTTACTATTAGTCCAGAACTATTAAAAAAAGAAATTATTAATAGTTTAATAAATAGAAAAATCAAAGATATAGAAACGAAATATTTTAAAATTGAAGTCTCAGAAAAAGAGATAGAAAATAACTTATATAATTACTTAGAGACAATGAAAATTAACAAGGAAATTCTAAATTCTTTCTATAATCAAAAAGAAGTAGAGGAAAATTATTTAAAAAATATAATCGAGATTGATATAAAGTGGTCAAAATTAATTAAGCAGATGTACGAGAGTAGACTTAATGTCAATTTAACGGAAGTTAATAAAGAACTAGAAAAAGAACAAAAAAATGCAGCAGATGATGAAAAATTAAAAAAAAAACTAATCATTGATGAACAAAACAAACTATTAAATAAATTCTCAGCTACTCATCTAGATAAGAGTAAAAAAAAATATTTAATTAAATTCCTGTGAAAAAAAGTATTATAATTATTTTGGGTGAACCAAATAGCATCTCTTCTGAAATCTTTCTTAAATCTATAAATTATATAAAAAAAACAAAACTAAATTTTATAATTATTGGAAATTACTCTCTATTAAAAAGACAGGCTAATTATTTAAATCTTAAATTAAATATAAATTTTAGCTTTTCTAATGTTTATAATTTAA
Organism: Candidatus Fonsibacter sp.; assembly: GCA_009693745.1. GTDB lineage: Bacteria > Pseudomonadota > Alphaproteobacteria > Pelagibacterales > Pelagibacteraceae > Fontibacterium > Fontibacterium baikalense. The sequence continues at coordinate 11,439 of SHWR01000022.1, read as the reverse complement.
AAGACAAAAAATTTAATTTTATTAATATTGATTATAATCAAACCAAACCTTTTGATCTAAGATCTAATAAGTCAGATATATATATTAAAAAATGTTTTGAATGCGCCGTTCTTCTAATTAAAAAAAATTTAGCTTCTGGACTTGTTAACCTCCCAATTAACAAATCAAAATTTACAAAAAATAAATACCATGGAATTACTGAATATATTGCAGATAAAACTAATAACAAAAATAGAGAAAATATGCTCTTGTTTAATAAAAATTTTTCAGTTCTTCCTTTAACAACTCATATTCCTCTAAAAGAAGTATATAAAGAAATTTCATATAAAAAAATTGAAAAAGCTTGCAAAAATATTAAAAATTTTTATTCAAAAACTCTTAAAAGAAAAAAATATAAAATTGGTATACTCGGTTTAAATCCTCATAATGGCGAGAATGGCTATATAGGAACGGAAGAAAAGAAAATAATTATACCAGCAATTAAAAAACTTAAAAAAAAATATCCTATAATCGGCCCACTGTCCCCTGATACTAGTTTTTTACAAAGAGAAAAATTGAAAATTGATATTTTGATCGGCCACTATCATGATCAAATTCTAACAACTTTCAAAACTAAATTTAATTTTAATGCTATAAATATTACAATTGGTTTGCCTTTTATAAGAATTTCACCAGATCATGGAGTTGGCGCGGAGATTATTGGAAAAGGAATTGCCGATCCAAAAAGCTTTATAGAAGCAATAAAGTTTTTTTCTAAATATGATTTTTAAATATAAAAAAAATCTTAGTCAAAATTTTTTAATTAATAAAGAAATAATAAAAAAAATTGCAGATATCGGCATTATTAATAACAATACCAATATAATTGAAATAGGACCTGGCTCTGGAAGTCTAACTGAAGAATTGTTAAAAAAAAATCCAAAAAAAATTTTTGCAATTGAGCTTGATAAAGATTTAACGAATTATTTAGATAAAATTAAAAATAATTATAAAAATTTTAATTATAAAATTTCTGACGCATTAACTCTTGATGAGAGAAGTATCTTTAAAAAAAACTCAATAATCTTTGGCAATCTTCCATATAATATTTCTCTAAAATTACTAATAAAATGGATTTACTCTGATCCGTGGCCCCCTTTCTATGATCAAATGATTTTAATGTTTCAAAAAGAAGTTGCGGAGAGAATTGTTGCAACATCTAATAATAAAAAATATGGCAGAATATCAATATTAACTGATGCCAGATTAGATGTTAAATTTCATTTTAATATTTCAAAAAAAGAATTTAATCCTGAACCCAAAGTTGACTCGTCGGTACTATCCTTTACACCAAAAAAGAATACTAATTTTAAATTAGAGGATCTTAATATTTTATCAGATTTAACAAAAGTAATATTTAATACTAAAAGAAAAATAATTTCAAAAACACTTAAAAAATTACTTAATGAGAAAGAACTAAAAATTATAAACTTTGAAAATATTAAAAACTTAAGAGCAGAAAATCTAGATTTTAATTTTTACTATAAGTTAGTTGATTTAATTAAAAGTAGATCTTAATTTTCTTTCAATCTTAATTATCTCGGTAATTTGTTCAAAACAATTTTTTACTTCTTTATTTACTACAATATATTTATAATCCTTCCAATGTTTAATTTCATCTTTTGCCATTTTCATTCTTTGCGCAATTAATTCTTTATTTTTTTCTTCTCTTTTTTTAAGTCTATTTTCTAAATCATTAATGCTAGGTGGCAAAATAAATATTGGGACAATATCTAATGGCATTATTTTTTTTACTTTTTCTGTTCCTTGCCAATCAATATCAAATAGATAATCTTTTCCTTGAACTAAATTATCTTCTATTGGTTCCTTTAAAGTGCCATAATAATTGTCAAATACTTTTGCCTGTTCTAAAAATTTATTTTGGTTAGATAATCTTTGGAATTTACTAATACTTACAAAGTTATAATCGACTCCATCTATTTCATTTTGTCTTGGTGTTCTTGTAGTGTAGGAAACTGATATTTTAAAATTACTATCACTTTTCTCGATTTTTTTGGCAAGCGTAGTTTTACCGGCCCCTGATGGGGAAGATAGAATTAAAATTAAACCTCTCTTTGATTTTGAAATCAAAAGAACTACTTAGCGGGATTATTTTCGATAAATCTTATTGCATCACTTACTGTTAGTATTTTTTCAGCTTCTGAATCTGATATTTCAGAACCAAATTCTTCTTCAAATGCCATTACTAACTCTACTGTATCCAAACTATCTGCACCTAAATCATCAATAAAACTAGCTTCATCGGTAACTTTAGCTTCATCAACACCTAAGTGTTCTACAATAATTTTTTTAACTTTTACTCCAACATCACTCATTTTTTTAAACTCCCTTAATTATTAATTATTCTTTCAATAAATGAATAAATTAAATAAATCAAGCCATATACATTCCACCATTAACATGTACTGTTTCACCTGTAATATAACTAGAAAAATCAGAAGCTAAAAAAACTGCACAATTAGCAATATCACTTCCTGTGCCTAATTTTCCCATCGGTATATTTTCTAAAAGTTTCTTTTTGAAGTCTTCATTGATATTCTTAGTCATTTTAGTGTCAATAAATCCTGGTGAGATGCAATTTATTCTAATATTTTTTTTTGCATATTCTTTAGCAAGAGTTTTTGACATTGCAACTATACCTGCTTTAGCGCTTGAATAATTTGCTTGTCCAAAATTACCTGTGTGACCAACAATTGAACTAATATTAATTATAGATCCTTTATCTTGTTTTATCATTGTTTTAATAGAGTGTTTGCAAATCAAAAAAACGGCAGTTAAATTTATATTAATTACTTTATTCCAATCTTCATCTGACATTCTAATTGCAAGATTATCTTTTGTGATTCCTGCATTATTAATAACTATGTCTAGTCCTCCTAATTTTTCTTTAACCTCTTTAACTAACTCTTCAATTTTTTGATGGTTTTCTAAGTTAAAGTTAGAGGTTTTAATTTTTGGAAAATTATTTTGAATAGTTTTAAGATTTTCAACATTTGTTCCAATCGTAAATATGTCAGCTTCTAATTTATAAAAACTTTCTAAAATAGATAGCCCAATACCCGCTGTACCACCTGTTATAAAAACTTTTTTATTTTTTAAATTAATTAAATTCATTAAATTGTGTTATATTATCAATTGTAGTTGTTGTAAGTTCTTTTCCTATTCTTTTTATCATGCCTGTTAATGCTTTTCCTGGCCCTATTTCAATAAAATGTTTTACAGCATTTTTTGACATAAAATCTATAGATTCTCTCCATCTAACGTAATGGGTAATTTGTTTTGTAAGCAAAGAAGGTATTTCTTTAAAATTATCAATTGTTCTAGCTGTAACATTAGAAACAATATTAATTACTGGTTGTGAAAAATTTGTTTTAATTAAGATTTGATTCATCCTATCTGCCGAAGGCTGCATTAAAGAACAATGAAATGGTGCGCTCACTGGTAATAATATTGCTTTTTTACTATAAGTATTTTTTAGATCATTTACTATTTTGTTAATCTTATCTTTATTTCCGCTTATAACTATCTGGCCTGGACAATTATCATTTGAAATTTCAGCAACTCCTTCACTGAATTTATTTCTATTTATCACTTCATTTATTAAATCTATTTCTGCCCCTAATACAGCTGCCATAGTCCCAACATTTACTGGAACAGCTTCTTGCATTGACTTTCCTCTTTCTTTCAAAATTTTAGCACCATCTTTTAAAGTTAGAGAATTTGAACAAATTAAAGAAGTATATTCCCCCAACGAATGTCCAGCAAAAAAACTATAGTTTTTTAAATCTTTTATTTTTTGTTTTTTTAAAATTTGATAAATTGCAACTCCTACAGTCATTATCGCCGGCTGAGTATTTTCTGTAAGATTTAAAGTTTCTTTTGGACCGTTTAAAATAATATTTGATAATTTAAAACCTAATGCATCGTCAACTTCATGAAAAACTTCCTTAGCTTCACTAAAATTGTCATAGAAATCTTTTCCCATACCAACATACTGTGAACCCTGCCCCGGAAATACGATTGCTTTCATAATTAAGTAAGTAATTATAACAAAATTAATACTGTTGTATTAAAAAAAAAAAATTATATATTGCCTTCACTTTCTCGACCTTAATGTTGAAGTTGGGATGCTAATTAAAAGCAACCATGAGTTAAAATGAATTATTACGAACACACATATATAGCTTCTCAAGGCTTAAATAACAAAGATCTATCTGATCTTCATCAAAAAATTGAAGATCTTATAAAAAAAAATAAAGGTAAAATCGAAAAAAAGGAAAATTGGGGTCTTAGACAATTAGCTTATCCAATTAAAAATTTAAAAAAAGGTTATTATGCAAATTTATATTTTTCTGGGGAACCTGCCGTTGTTCAAGAACTGGAAAAAATTGAGAGAATTGATTCCAATATTTTAAGATTTATGACTATTAGAATAAAGAATATACCTGAAGAAAATTCAGAACTTCTTCAAAAAGAAGAGAGTAAGTAATGAAAAGAAAAAATATAAAAAAAAATAAAAGAAATAATAATTCAAATTTAATGCTTTTTCAAAAGGCTACAACTAAGTTTACAAGAAATTGTCCTTTAAGTGGGAAAGATGCTCCTGTAGTTAATTATAAAAATTTAAAACTACTTCAAAAATATATATCCGAAACTGGAAAAATGTTACCTAGTAGAATAACTTCTGTTTGCTACGCAAAACAAAAAGAGTTATCTAATGAAATAAAAAAAGCTAGAATATTAGCTTTGATGCCATTTGTAGTGGATTAATTATGGAAGTCATTCTTTTAGAAAATATTAAAAAATTAGGAAAAATTGGCAGCAAAGTAAAAGTTGCAAATGGTTTTGCTAGAAATTATCTTTTAAAAAACAATAAGGCACTAGTTGCTTCAAAAGAAAATTTAGCTATTTTCGAGAAAAGAAAAGAAGAATTAAATAAAAAAAATAATGATCAAAAAAATGAAGCTGTAAAAATTCAAAAAGAAATTGATAAATTTGAATTAAAAATTACTAAAAATTCTATGGAGGGAGGAGCTTTATACGGCTCTTTAACTATAAAAGAAATTATTCAAAATTTGGAAATACATAATTTTAAAAATATTTCAGCAAATATGATTGAGTTAAAAGAACAAATTAAAAAAATTGGTGATTACATGGTAATAATAAATTTGCATGCCGATATTCAGGCCTCAATAAAAGTAAAAGTTATTTCGGTTGAAAAAATTGTTTAGCCACAAAGTTATTAACTTATCCACATTAGTAAGAGTAAAAATTAATCTATACTCGTGTCTTAAATAAAATTAAATATTCCAATGAGTGCAGAAAGTATTAGAATTCTAAATACCATTAAAGAATTACCTAATAATATAGAAGCAGAGCAAATAATAATAGGATCAGTCCTAGTAAATAACGAAATATTTGACGAAATCTCTACTATCGTAAATGAAAATATTTTCTTTGACCCCATTCATCAAAAAATATTTCATTATTTAAATAAATTAATTAGTAAGGGATTACTTGCAAGTCCAATTACGTTAAAAAATTATTTAGAAAATGATCAATCTTTAAAAGAATTAGGTGGAAATGAATATATAGCAAAACTTACAAGGCTTTCTACCTCTGCTTTTCAGACAAAAGACTATGCCAAAGTAATTTATGATCTTCATTTAAGAAGAAAACTTATTGAACTTTCCGAAAATATATTAACCGAAGCAAATAATAAAAATTTAGAGACAACTGCTGAACAATTAATTGAGGGAACGGAAAAAAAGCTTTTTGACCTTGCTGAAAGAGGAAAATTTGACAGATCGTATATGTCATTTGAAAAAGCACTTGGTGAGACAGTTGATATGGCCATGCGCGCTTTTAAAAATGATGAAGGTATAGTTGGTGTACCAACAGGTCTTCGTGACTTAGATGAAAGACTTGGAGGGATGCATAAAGGTGATCTAGTTATCATCGCTGGAAGACCTTCGATGGGAAAGACTGCTCTTGCAACTAATATAGCTTTTCATGCCGCAAAAAAAATTATGGAAAATAAAGAAGGAAAATCTTCTGTTGCGTTCTTTTCTCTAGAAATGTCGTCTGAGCAATTATCAACTAGAATATTAGCAGAACAATCTAGAATTAGATCAAATGATATACGAAGAGGAAAAATTACACAGGAAGATTTAGAAAAATTTATTGAAGCTTCAAAAAATATAAATGATCTTCCTTTATATATTGATGAAACTCCGGCAATTAAAATTTCTACGCTTTCAAATAGAGCAAGAAGAATTAAAAGACTACATGGTTTAGATTTAATTGTTGTCGATTATATACAACTTATGACAACAGGAAATTTTAAATATGAGGGAAGAGTTCAAGAAATTGGAGAAATAACACAGGGATTAAAAGCTCTAGCTAAAGAATTAAGTGTTCCTGTTTTAGCACTTTCTCAATTATCTCGAGCTGTCGAACAAAGAGATGATAAACGACCTCAATTATCGGATTTAAGAGAGTCTGGTTCTATCGAGCAAGATGCTGATGTGGTTATGTTTGTATATCGACCAGAATATTATCTAGAAAAAAGTGAACCACAGGCTGGGACAGCAGAGCATATAACATGGCAAGAAAAGATGAGCCAAGTACATAACCAAGCACTAGTAATTATTGGCAAACAAAGGCACGGACCTACAGGCATAATTAATTTAGAATTTGAAAGTGCCTATACTAAGTTTAAAGATGCAAATAATATAAAATTTGATAATTAAACATGAATGCAATATTCATATTCAAAATTAATTGTTAATTTAAAAAATATTAAAAATAATCTTAATATTATTAAAAAAATTTTCAAAAAAACTATCTGCCCCGTCATTAAAGCAAATGCTTATGGTCTTGGAGATATTCCTATAGCAAATTTTTTAGTCAGAAATAAATGTAAAGATTATTGGGTTGCAAATATTATTGAAGCTTTGAAAATAAAAAAAAGTATTTCTAATATAAATATTTATGTGGCAAATGGGTTAAATAAAAATGAAGAAGAAATATTTTTTAAAAATAAATTTATACCTGTCCTTAATACATACGAACAATTTAAAAAGTGGACAACCTTTTTAAATAAAAAAAAAAACTTTAAAAAATTAGCTATTCAAGTTGATACCGGTATGTGCAGATCTGGAATGCAAGACGAAGATATTCTCAAAGTATATAACGAACGTTCTTCGCTTAAAAAATTTAAAGAAGTTATAATATTTACTCACCTTGCAAGTGCTGATGAAAAAAAAAGCAAATACAATAACGATCAAAAAAATAAATTTATAAAAATAAAATCAATGTTTCAATCACCAAATTGCAAATTTAGTTTAGCCGCCTCTGGAGGAATATTTTTAGGAAAAGGATATCATTTTGATATGGTACGTCCTGGAATTGCTTTATATGGTGGAAAATTATTTTTTAATAAAAAATTAAAAAATGTTGTCTCTTTAATATCACCGGTTATTCAATTAAATTATCTAAAAAAAGGAGAAACTGCTGGCTACAATCAAACTTACAAGGCTAAAAAAGGTATATTTACAGCAACGATACCTCTTGGGTACGCGGATGGTGTTAAAATTAAAATATCTAACATCGGTCATGTTTATTATAAGAACATTAAACTTCCTATGATTGGGAGAATTTCAATGGATTTGATGATTATTGATATTAGTAAAGTTAAAAACGAATTAAAAATTGGAGATTATCTAGAAGTTTTTGGAAAAAATATAACATTAGATGATTTTGCAAAAATATCTGATACTTCGCCCTACGACATCATCACTTCTATTTCTGACAGATGTAAAAAAATTTATGTTAACTAAAAAATATGAGTTTTATAACCTCAATTTATAAAAAAATACTAGAACGACCTAAATTAACACTTATTTTTTTATTAATTTTATTATCTTTAGCTTTTTATCAAGGTAAAAAATTTCAATTAGATGCTTCGGCGGATACTTTATTAATAGAAAATGATCCTGATCTTAATTACTTAAGATCTGTTAATGAACGTTATGGCTCTGAAGATTTCTTCGTTATCACTTTCTCTCCAAAAAACCCTCTTAACAAAAGTAATATAAAAGATTTTAACAACTTTGTTGATGAGATTAATAATTTTAAATGGGTAAGCAAAACCATAAGTATACTAAATAGTCCTCTTTTTGAGAGTTCTGATAAGCCATTAGTTGAGAAAATTAAAAATATTGAGTATATCACCAGCGACGGTGTAGATTTTGATAGAGCTTTAAAAGAGTTAAAAAATAGTCCCGTTTATAAAAAATTAATTATAAATGAGGAAGCCTCTATTTTTGGGATAGTTGTTTATATTAAAGATAATCAAGAATATTTATCAGCTCTAAAAATAAATAAAGACTTACTAGACAAAAAGCAAAAAAAACAACTTACCTCTGATAATAAAATTCAATTTGAGAAACATTCAATTTATTTAGAAAAACTAAAAAAACAACGAAATAAAGAGTATGAGGATTACAATGCGGAAATTAGATCTCATATTTTAAAGTATAAATCCCAGGCAAGTATAAATTTATCAGGCATACCTATGATTGTTGAAGATCTTATTAATTATGTAAAAAAAGATATTTTAATTTTCGGATCTGGAGTTTTTATATTTATGCTCATAACTCTTTGGATAATTTTTAGAGATATTAAATGGGTCATTTTTCCACTTATAAGTTGTTTGATATCGATTGCTTTAATGATCGGAACGCTTGGATATCTTAATTGGAAAGTAACAGTCATATCCTCAAACTTTATTTCCATAATGTTGGTTCTGACTATGGAAATCAATATTCACTATATTCAAAGATATAAACAATTCCAAAACTTATATCCTAAAAAAAAAGAAACTGAACTTACGCAGTTAACTGCTGACGGAATTTTTCAATCGATATTATATGGAGTTTTTATTACTATCATTGGTTTCTTATCGTTCATTTTTTGCGATATAAGACCTGTAATAGATTTTGGCTACATGATGAGTGTTGGGCTTATTATCTCTATGTTAGTTACAATGATTTTGCTACCTTCCCTAATAATTCAATTCAAACCTAAAATTACTAGACAAGATAAAAATAAAGATTCTAAATTTTTTAGAAATTTAGCTGACTTTGCAATTAATAAAAAATTACTAATCATATTCTCTTCAATTGCAATATTGTTAGCTAGCTTTTACGGCTCTTCTAAAATTACTGTTGAAAATAGTTTTATTAATTATTTCAACAAAGATACAGAAATATATAAAGGAATGAAGTTAATTGATGAAAAATTAGGAGGCACAACTCCATTAGAAATTATTGTGAAATTTAAAGATACATCTAATAAAAAAGATTCTAATGATGATTTTTTTGAAACTTCTAACTCAGATGAATTTAAAGATAGTTACTGGTTTACAAATTTTAGAACTAGTACAATTACGGATATACATAAATATCTCGAAAGTTTGCCAGAAATTGGAAAGGTCCTTTCTTTTTATTCTGTAATTCAGATAGGAGAGAAAATTAATAATAATAAAAAGCTTGGTTCGTTAGAAATGGCCATTCTTTACAGTAAATTACCAGATGATGTTAAAAAAAATATAGTAACGCCTTATATTTCAATTGAAAATAATGAAGCAAGATTTTCAGTTAGAGTTGTTGACTCCAATCCAGATTTAAACAGAAAAGAACTTTTAAATAAAATTCAAAAACATATGGAAGAAAATATTAAATTATCTAATGATGATTTTAAAATTACAGGTGTTTTTGTATTATTTAATAATCAATTGCAAAGTTTATATAAATCTCAAATTCAAACTTTAAGCTTTAGTTATTTTGGAATTCTTTTTGCTTTATTTATATTGTTTAGATCTTCGATATTGAGTTTAATTGCTTCAGCTCCCGACATAATTGCTTCAATGTTAATATTAGGAAGTCTTGGCTTTTTAAAAATACCTCTAGATATGATGACTATAACTATCGCTACAATAGTCATGGGTATTGGAACAAGAGCTGGTATTTATTATATAAATCGTTTCAAGTCTGAATTTGCCATTCACAAGGATTACAAAAAAACTATTAGAGCATGTCATGAAACCGTTGGTAGATCTATTGTTATAGCTGCGCTTACAATTATATTTGGATTTTCAATATTAGTGCTTTCCAATTTTAATCCAACAATCAATTTTGGTATTTTAATTGGAATTGCTATATTTGCTGCTTTAATTCTTTCTCTAACTATTATGCCTCTTCTTCTATTGATAACTAAACCATTTAAGAATGGATAGTTTTTTAAATTTTTTTTCATCTAATAAAATAAATATATTCGATATCATTGTAGGTTTGATAATTATCTTCAACTTAATATCTTCTACTAAAAAAGGATTTGTATTAAGTTTAATTTCTTTCCTAAAATGGGTTATTGCTTTTATAATAGCAAAATTCTCAATTCCTTATGTCCTTCCTTTTGTTAGTAAAATAATTGAGAATGAATCAACTGCTAGAACGATTGCAGGTATAACTGTGTTTTTATTAAGTCTATTCTTAATTATAGTCATCGGGAAAGCTATGGGGAAATCCCTAAAATGGGTAGGTTTAGGTGGAATTGATAAATTATTTGGATTTCTATTTGGAGGGATTACGGGTTATTTTTATTGTGTTATAATGCTGAGTCTATCAAATTACATTTATATGTATGATAATTGGCCTGCCTATCTCAAAAACGGTTCTTCTTACAATAGTATTGAATATGGAAGAAAATTATTTGATGAAAAAATTTTATTTAGTAACGAATATATTGATGAAACAAAAAAGAAATTAAAAAAATAATTTTATGTCATTAGACCTAAACGCCGATAAGTTAAAAGAAGAGTGTGGTGTTTTTGGCATCTTTAGTCATATTGACGCTTCTGCCTTAACTGCTTTAGGATTACATTCTTTACAACATCGAGGTCAAGAATCCTGTGGTATTGTTTCCTACGATGGAAAAAATTTTTTTTCTGAAAGAAGATTGGGTTTGGTTGGTGATAACTTCACAAAAGAAACTACAATACAAAAGCTTCCTGGAAATTTTGCAATAGGTCATAATCGTTATTCTACAACGGGAGCACCTGTATTAAGAAATATACAACCCTTTTTTGCAGATCTATATACTGGAGGAATTAGTATCGCTCACAATGGAAATCTTACTAATTCAATAATGTTAAGAGAAAAAATGATTAAAGATGGAGCTATATTTCAAACCACTTCTGATACAGAAACTATAGTTCAATTAATTGCTCATTCAAAAAGATTAAAAACTATCGATAAAATAATAGACTCTTTATTTCAAATACAAGGTGGTTACGCACTTGTAATGCTTACAAAT
>SHWR01000021.1 GCA_009693745.1 Candidatus Fonsibacter sp. | reverse complement strand
TGCAAAATTAAATAATGAAGCAAAAAAAATAGCAAAAAGAATTGCAGATAAATTAAATTATATTGGAACTATGTGTATTGAATTCTTTGTGACAAAAAAAAATGAAATATTGGTAAATGAAATTGCTCCTAGAGTTCACAATTCTGGACACTTAACGATGAATGCTCATAATATCAGCCAGTTTGAAAATCATATAAGAGCCGTATGCAATCTTAAATTAAAGAAACCAAAAAGAATTCATAAAGCAATCATGTATAATATACTTGGTCATGATATTAAAAAATATAGATCAAAAAAAATTATAAAGAGACAATTTTTTTATGATTACGGAAAAAAAGAAATAAAAGATAAAAGAAAAATGGGGCATATAACTAAAATCTTTTAAAAACCGCGACCCGCTTTCTGTGTAGAAAAAGAGCTAAAGAATTCTTTTATACTTTTTAAAAAATTTAATTTAATTTTAAATTGAGACATTAATTTTACATGCTCAAGTGATTTTTTAATTTCCTCATCAAGATCTTGATGTGTCATATTATTTTTATAAAAACTTATAATTAAAATTCTAGAATATACTGAGGATAGTATTAATCTTTTTGTATAATAATTGAAATCTACGGAACGATCATTGGCCTGTTTCCACATAATATCTGCAACAGAATATATATAAGATAAAACTTTGTTTGAGTTGTTGTTTTTTATTAAATGAATAAAAATTTTCTTAATCAAGTATTTATTCTTTTCTTCTATCTGAAATCTTTTGTTTAATAAAAAAGATATTTTATCATTATTTTTCAAAATTTTATTAATTTTAGATTTAATTTCTGTCAAAAATTTTTGATCTAAATCCTCAAAAAATAAAACACTAATTTTAAGGAATAATTCCTGCTTATCTAAAAAGTCTAGACCAATAAATTTTTTTAAAAAAATATCTTGATCGATGTTATCAAAATTGATTTCGTTAAAATTTTTATATAAATAAATTAAGATTTTATCTTTTTGTAATTTTGTAAAATCAGACATATGACAACTAGTAATAATAAAATACTTTAAGCAAAGTTTTTATTATTGGATAAATAATAATACTTAAAATGATATTAATAACTAATAATAAATATTCAAAAGGAGTTTGTGAAAAATAGCTTAAGATTATCACTGATACGATTTGTGTAATTAAAAGAGATGTACCAAAAGCTATAAATTCATTTTGAAAATTTATCTGTATTCGTCTTTGTTTTAAATATGCAGCTAATTTACTTAAAAGAATAAAACAAATAGATGTCATTCCAAAGGGCATTCCCTGCAGTGAGTCAAAGATTAACCCTATTAAAAAAAGGAATGTAATTGAAAAACGTCCTTTATCAAAAAAAGAAAAATAAAAAATTAATATATATTTAATATTTATAATTGGACCTGGTGCAATCCAAGTGTTTATAAAAATACTATCATTAATGCAAATAAGCGTAAAAATAATATGCGCCGAATAAAATTTAATTTTTTCTAAAAAAGTATTCATTATTTTTTAACTTTTAAAACTGAAACATAATTTAACTGATGTTCTTTAAAACCAAGATCAACTGAATATTTTTTTTTTTTAATTTCTTTTTTATTATCAGTAATTATTTTTCCAACGTACAGTCCTTCCTTGATAATGCCATCTGAACCTGAAGTATAAATTTGATCATTATTCTCAAAGACAGTATTTTGCGGAAGAAAAAGTAATTGTGCTCCTCCAAGACCATTGCCTTTTAAAATTGCATTAACTCCTCTTGAAGGAATAACGACTGGAACTCTACTATTAAGATCTGTAATAACCATAGCTTTTGAACTGAATAAATTAACTTCAGAAATTTTTCCAAGATAAACGTTGTTTCGCACAATCGCCTGCCCTAATTGAACACCCTCATTTGATCCTATTGTTAAAATTAAATTTTTAGCAAATTCATTTGTATCTTCGTGAATGATTTTTGCATAAACAGATACGTAATCATCTCTATTTTTAATTCCTAAAACCTTCTTTAAATTTTCATTTTCATTTTTAGAAAATTGTAGTTCTCGTTTTTCTGCATTTAGTTGATCAATTTCATCTTTGAGTTTCTTATTTTCCAAAACAATATTGAAATTAAAATAGTGTCTAGCTGAACTTCCAAAATTAGAAATAAGCTTAACAGGAGCGTTCACTAAATAAACACTATAGGTAATTCCGTCATTTATTAATGCTTTTAAAAATCTTATGGTTTTAAAATCACTCTTTTCTGAAAATAAAAATAAAAAAGAAATTATAATATAAAAAGGAAGAAGAAATTTTTTGCTGATAGTTCTTTGTAAAGATGAAACGCCTGGAGTTGAGCTTCTTGCAAGCCTATTTTGACTCATATTAGATTAATATAACTTTTTAATATGAAGTTAGCATAGAAGAAAATATTCCTTCTTGCTCTAAAGCTTTACCAGTTCCAATTGCAACGCATGAAAGTGCATCTTCAGCAATAGTAACCGGTAGTCCTGTTTCTTTTCTAATAAGTTTATCTATATTTTTTAAATATGCACCACCTCCAGCTAATACCATTCCAGAATCAACTAGATCCGAGGATAATTCTGGTGGAGTATTTTCTAAAGCATGTTTGATAGCATTAATAATCTGACTAACAACTCCTTCTAAAGCTTCAGCAGTATCTTTTTCTGTCAGAATAACCTCTTTTGGAGTTCCAGTTCTAATATCTCTTCCTTTCATTAAAAAAGTTTTTTCAGATCCTGTCGGCATTGCAGAACCTATTTCTTTTTTAATTTTCTCTGCTGTAGTCTCTCCAATTAATAAATTGAATTTTTTTTTCATATAATTAATTATTGCATTATCCATGGCGTCACCAGCAATTCTTAAAGAATGAGAGTAAACAATTCCACCTAAAGACATAATCGCAATCTCAGTTGTTCCTCCACCAATATCAACAATCATAGATGCTTGGGGTTCTGAAATTGGAAGTCCGGCACCTATAGCTGCTGCTACTGGTTCTTCTATAAGTTGTACTTTTCTTGCTCCAGCTGCATAACCAGCTTCTTGAATAGCTCTTCTTTCAACTGGTGTTGATCCTGTTGGAACACAAATAATAATTCTAGGATTTGCAAAAGCATTTCGTTTGTGAATTTTTCTAATAAAATGCTTAATCATTTCTTCTGTGACTATAAAATCTGCAATCACTCCATCTTTCATGGGTCTTATTGCTGTAATATTTCCAGGTGTTCGTCCTAACATTTGTTTTGCTTCTTCACCAACAGCCAAAACTTCATTTCTTCCATTTCGAGATATCACGGCAACAACAGATGGTTCATTTAATACAATTCCTTTTCCACGAACATAAACTAAAGTGTTTGCTGTTCCTAAATCGATCGCCATGTCTGTTGACCAAAATCCAAATAATTTATCAAACATTTTTTTTCTTTCTTAATTAAGCAGAGGCGCTCAAGTCTGAGCTTGGCGCAGTTCTTTTTCTCTTAATAATTAATTTATTTAATGCGTTTATATACGCTTTTGCCGAAGCAACAAGTGTATCCGTATCTGCAGCTTGACCCACAGAAATCTTGCCTTTTTCTTCAATTCTCACACTTACAGTTGCTTGCGCATCGGTTCCTTCTGTTACTGCATGGACTTGGTAAAGTTGAAGGTTAACGTTATGAGGGAAGATTTTTTTTATTGCTTTAAATATCGCATCCACAGGACCATCTCCTTCTGACTCTGTTTTTTTGATTTCATCATATATCTTAAGTTCAATTTTTGCTTTTTGCGGTCCTTTGGTTCCCGCAATAACTTCTAGTGATGATAAACTAATAGCGTTATTATGTTTCATTAAATCATCATCAATTAATGCGATAATATCTTCATCGAAAACATGTTTTTTCTTGTCAGCTAAATCTTTAAATTTAGTGAAAGTATTATTTATTAATTCATCTGTTAGATCTGGATAGCCTAACTCAGCGGCTTTATCTTTAAATGCATTTCTTCCAGAATGTTTTCCCATAACTAAAGAAGATTTTGTAACTCCAACACTTTCTGGTGTCATGATTTCGTAAGTTTTTTTATTCTTTAACATTCCGTCCTGATGAATTCCTGACTCATGCGCAAAAGCATTCTTTCCAACAATAGCTTTGTTAAATTGAACTGGAAAGCCTGTTACGTTTGAAACTAATTTTGAACAGCTACTAATTTTTTTAGTATTGATATTTGTTTTATAAGGCATCAAGTCACTTCTTGTTTTCATTGCCATTACAATTTCTTCTAAAGCGGCATTTCCTGCTCTTTCGCCAATACCATTAATTGTACATTCAATTTGTCTTGCTCCAGCCTTTACTCCAGCTAAAGAATTTGCAACTGCAAGCCCCAAATCATTATGACAATGCGTTGAAACAATTGCCTTGTCTATATTTGGAACTTTATCAAATAATAATTTAATTGTTTTATAATATTCATCTGGAATCGTATAACCAACTGTATCTGGAATATTAATTGTTCTTGCACCACATTTAATTGCAAGCTCTACAGTTTTGCATAAGAAATCTGGTGTAGTCCTTGTGCCATCTTCTGGCGACCATTCAACATCATCCGTAAATTTTCTAGCCAAGGAAACACTATCTTTTATTAATTCTAACACTTCTTTAGGAGTTTTTTTCAATTTGTGCTTCATATGTAGCGGGCTAGTTGAAAGAAAAGTATGAATTCTAAAACGTTTTGCATATTTTAATGCATCTCTACATCTTTCTATGTCTGCTTTAACTGCTCTGGCTAATCCACAAGGAATAGTTCTTTTTAAAATCTTTGCAATTTCTGATACAGCTTCAAAATCACCTTTAGAGGCGGCTGGAAATCCAGCTTCCATAACATCTACTCCTAAATCTTCAAATGCTCTGGCAATTTGTATTTTTTCTTCAAGACTCATTGAAGCGCCTGGAGACTGCTCTCCATCTCTTAACGTGGTGTCAAAAATGATGATTTGATTATTACTTTTTGCCATATTTTCTAAACTTAATTTAACTAAAATTAAAAATCTACTGATAAATATTTTTAAATAATTAGTCGATTTTTAAACTATTAAGAAGCTTAATTTAATTAAACAATGTTAATTTTTGCTCTTATCTACAAGCTTATTTTTGCCTATCCAAGGCATCATGGCTCTGAGCTTTTCTCCAACTTTTTCTATTGGGTGCTCAGATAATTCTTTTCTCATTCTTAAAAAATTCTTTTGACCAATCTTATTTTCATCCATCCAAAGTTTTGTAAATTTTCCAGACTGAATATCTTTTAAAACTTCTTTCATTCTCTCTTTAGTTTTGTCATCAATAATTTTTGGTCCTGAAATATATTCTCCGTATTCAGCTGTATTTGAGATTGAATAATTCATATTAGCAATTCCACCTTCATAAATTAAATCAACAATCAATTTTACTTCATGCAAACATTCAAAATAAGCCATTTCAGGTGTGTATCCAGCTTCAACTAAAGTTTCATAACCTTTTTTAATTAATTCTACTAAACCTCCGCACAAAACAGCTTGTTCTCCAAATAAATCTGTTTCGCATTCTTCTCTAAAAGTTGTCTCAATTATTCCAGATTTTCCTCCTCCAATTGCACTTGCATAAGATAAAGCAAGATCTCTTGCTGCTCCGGATCCATTCTGATGAACAGCCATTAGACATGGAACCCCACCCCCTTTTTGAAATTCACTTCTAACTAAATGACCTGGTCCTTTAGGAGCAATCATAAAAACATCCAAATCTTTTCTTGCGCTAATAAGATCAAAATGAATATTTAAGCCATGAGCAAAAGCTAAAGTTGTTCCTTGTCTCATTCTTTGTTCAATATGATTTTTATAAATTTGAGATTGCAATTCATCAGGTGTTAAAATCATTGCAACATCTGCCCACTCTGCTGCATCTGATAAACTCATAACTTTTAGTCCACTAGCTTCTGCTTTTTTACGACTAGGAGAATCTTCTCTTAAAGCAACAACAATTTCTTTAACACCGCTGTCTTTTAAATTTAAAGCATGCGCATGTCCTTGACTGCCAAAGCCAAAAATTGCAACTTTTTTATTCTTAATTAAATCTTGATTAGCGTCTTTTTCGTAAAAAATTTTCATATAACTTTTCCTTTATTGGGCTCTGTTATCTCAGCTCCTTTAGCCATTGCCAAAGGACCAGTTCTTGCAATACTTGCTATTCCGTACGGTTTTAATTCCTTAATAAAACTATCTATCTCTCGTCTTGTTGAATGAAATTCTACAATAAAAGAAGTGCTTGTTGTATCAAGGTATTGCGCTTTATAAGAATTGCAAATTTTTTTAGCTTTTTCAAGATTTTTTTTATCAGTTATAACTTTCACTAAAGCCAATTCTCTAAAAATAGATTTTTCATCTACTGGAAAGGAAGCAACTTTATAAACTGGAATAAGTTTTAATAAGTGGGCTTTAATCTGCTCTATCACTGAATTTGTTCCATTAGTTACAATAGTAATTCTCGATATGTTTTTTTCTTCATCTACCTGAGCAACAGTTAATGCTTCAATATTATATCCTCGTCCAGAAAATAGACCCGAAACTCTTGCTAATACTCCAGCTTCGTTATCAACCCAAACAACCATGATATGTCTTTCTAATTGTTCATTTGTAGTAGCTTCTGAATATGCGGACAATGATTTTTTCATACTAAAACCTTTCCTGCTTTAGAGATTTTAGTTTGCTTTTCATCTTCTGGTCCTAAAATCATTTCATTATGAGCCTTTCCTGAAGGTATCATTGGAAAACAATTTTCAACTTTATCAACAACACAATCAAAAAGAACTGGTTTATCAGAATCTATCATTTGTTTAATCTTTGAATCTAATTCATCAGGAGTTGTAGCTCTAATTCCAACTGCTCCATAGGCCTCTGCGAGTTTAACAAAATCTGGTAGAGCCTCTGTGTAACTTTCTGCATAATTTTTTTCATGCAACAATTCTTGCCATTGTCTGATCATACCCATGTATTGATTATTTATGATAAATATTTTTACTGGGAGTCTATATTGAACTGCAGTAGATAATTCTTGAATATTCATTAAGATTGAAGCTTCCCCAGCAACATCTACTACTAATTTCCCTGGATTTGCTAACTGAACTCCAATTGCTGCTGGAAGACCAAAACCCATTGTGCCAAGACCACCAGAGGTCATCCATCTTTTTGGTTTTTTGAATTTATAATACTGAGCTGCCCACATTTGATGCTGGCCAACTTCTGTTGTAATAAAAGTATCTTGATTTTTTGTCAGTTGATACAATCTTTCAATTGCATATTGTGGTTTAATAGTTTTTTTTCCCTGATCAAATGCCAGGCAATTTTTTTCTCTCCATTTATTAATTTGCTTCCACCACTCACTAATATTTTCTTTATTCGAATTTTTAAAATTTGGATATTTTTTATTAAATACTGTAATCAGTTTATTTAAAACATTTTCAACATCACCAACAATTGCATGATCAACTTTTATAATTTTATTTATAGACGACGGATCAATATCAATATGAATTTTTTTTGATCCAGGTGAAAATTTGTCTATTTTCCCTGTGATACGATCATCAAAACGAGCGCCAATGTTTATCATTAAGTCACAATCATGCATGGCATTATTTGCTTCATATGTTCCGTGCATTCCCAGCATTCCAAGAAATTGTTGATCGTCTCCTGGAAAAGCTCCTAGTCCTTGTAATGTTGAGGTAATAGGGAAGCCGGTCATGCGAACTAAATTCTGAAGAAGTGTAGAAGCTTTGTCTCCAGAGTTTACAACGCCTCCACCAGAATAAACAATTGGTCTTTTTGATTTATAAATTAAATCAATAATCTTATCTAACTCTGAAGATTCAACTTCAGTCGCAACTTTATTAATTTTTTGTATTACATCTTCCTTTTTAACATATTCTGTTTTCTGAAACTGAATATCTTTTGGTATATCTACTAGAACTGGCCCAGGTCGACCACTCACGGCGATGTGAAATGCTTTGTGCATAATAATTGGAAGATCTTTAATATCTTTCACCAACCAATTATGTTTTGTGCACGGCCTTGTAATACCTGTGGTATCACATTCTTGAAAAGCGTCTGTTCCTATTAAATGAGTTGGCACTTGACCAGTAACACAAACTAAAGGGATTGAGTCCATGTAAGCATCTGTTAATGCTGTGACCATATTTGTTGCTCCCGGTCCTGAGGTAACTAAAACAACTCCTGGTTTACCAGATGATCTTGCATAACCTTCTGCTGCATGCCCAGCCCCTTGCTCATGTCTAACAAGAATATGTTTAATTTTTTTATGATTTTTTAATTCATCATACAAAGGGAGGATGGCACCTCCTGGATAACCAAAAATATATTCAACGCCATGATCGGCAAAAGCCTTAAATACGATTTCCGCTCCAGTTATCTGTGACATATAAATTTCCCGAAAAATTCAATCTAAACTAGTTAATTTAACGGTCAAGATGAAGTCGCTAAATTTACAATTTTTTTAATTAAAATATCAAAATTGTGGTCAAAAATACTAATCCAGTCCTTCATGTGTCCTCTAGACCAGGTACGTTGTCTTTTTACATACCTTCTTGTTCTTATAAAAATTTCTTCAAAAGCTCTTTCTAATGAAATCTTTTTGTTTAAATATTTTTCAATCTCTTCTATGCCTAAAATTTTATTAGCCGGTAGACTTGGCTTTATTTTTAATTTTAAAAATTTTTTAACCTCATCAACTGCCCCTAGTTCAAACATTTTCTTTAAACGTAGTCTTATTGATTTTTGTAGAAAATTATTTTCTGGATTAATATATATTTTTATAAAGTAACAATTACTAAAATAATTAGTATTTATTTTTTGCCATTCAATTAAAGATTTTTTTGTAAAAGTTATAACTTCATAAGCTCTTATCAATCTATGTGTGTCGCTTTTTTTTATTTTATTTTGAACTAAAGGATCTAATTTTATAAGTAAACTATAGAATTTATCATTACCTAACTCTGCATTTAGCTTTCTAGCTTTTATTCTTACTAAATCTGGAATTTTTGGAATATTAGAAATGCCGTCTGTTAATAATTTAAAATATAATCCTGTACCACCAACAAAAATAGGCTGTTTTTTTTTATTAATAATTTTTTTTAAATTTAATTGAACTTTTTTTAACCATTCTCCAGCAGAAAAATTATTTCTTACAGAAATACTTCCATAAAGATAATGAGTAATATTAAAATAATTTTCTGGTCTAGCTGATAAAATTTTGATTTCTTTATAAACCTGCATACTATCAGCATTGATAATCTCACCATTTATTTTTTTGGCGAGTCTTAAGGCAATTTCAGATTTTCCAGAACCGGTTGGCCCTGCGATAAGAATAACTTTTTGCATTGGTAAAAATTTTATTTAATTTTTACGCCAATAAATTTACTTTGATTATTGCTGTCTAAGATTGTTAATAAAATTGAATTTGTATTTTTTTTAAGTTCTCTTTTAAATTGATCTTCAAAATTTTTTACATTACTTACCGGTGTATTGGCAACAGCTATTATAATTTCGCCTTCTTGCACTGGCAATAAAACCAAAGGACCATCACTGCTAATTTCTAAAATATAAACTCCTTTTTTATCTTTTAAATTAGATCTTTTTTCAACATCCTGATTAGTTATATTTCTAATTTTTATGCCAAGTTCTTTAATAGCAACAACTGCTGGAGTTATTTGTTTACTATTTTCATTTTTATATTCGCTTGTTTCTTCAAGTCTTGTAACTGTAATATTTTTTGTTAATAATTTTTTATTCCTCCATACTTTAACTTCAACACTTTTACCTATAGAAGTATCAGCTACAATCTTTGGAAGCTTTCTCATATTATCAACTTTTTGGTTATTAAATTCTAATATGACATCACCAGCTTCTATACCTGCTTTATCTGCTGGTCCTCCTGCTGTAGCGCTTGAAACCAAAGCGCCTTCTTGGCTTTTTAATCCCAAGCTGTCTGCAATTTCTTTTGTTACTTCCTGAATTCTAACTCCAATGTACCCCCTTTTAATTTCTCCAAATTGAGTAATTTGTTGAACAACATTTTTTGCAAAATTTGACGGGATTGCAAAACCAATACCTACAGATCCTCCAGAATTAGAAAATATAGCGCTGTTAATTCCCACTACTTCTCCTTTAGTATTAAATAATGGTCCTCCAGAATTTCCTAGGTTTATTGGCGCATCTGTTTGAATAAAATCATCATATTTTCCAAGGCTTATATCTCTATTTCTTGCAGATATAATTCCAGCTGTAACCGTTCCACCTAATCCAAAAGGGTTTCCAATAGCAATAACCCAGTCACCAACTCTAGCTTTATCTGAATCTGCAAAAGTAACTGATTTTAAAACATCTTTAGTGTTAATTTTAATAACCGCAATGTCACTTATTGGGTCTGTTCCTAAAACTTTAGCTTCATATTCTTTACCATTTGTTAATTTTATAAAAATACCTTCGGCACTTTGAATAACGTGATTATTAGTAATTATAACACCTTCTTTATCAATTATAAATCCAGATCCAAGTGATTGAGTTTTTCTCTTTTGTTGATTTCCGCCTCGATCAAAATCTTTAAATAATTCTTCAAATGGATGTCCTGGAGGAAATTGAAATGGAAATGGATTTTGAGATCTTGTTTCTATGACTCTTGTTGCAGAAATATTTACAACGGATGGTATTAATTTTTCAACTAAATCTGCAAATGAATCTGGGACTTCTTTTGAGTTAAGATTTGTAATAAATAAAATATTACAAAAAATAATTAATAGAAATTTTTTAAAATTTGTCATTAAAATTTTTTTATATAAGCTATTATTAAAAATCCTATAATAGCAAAAATAAGACCACCTATTCTTAATTTTTGCTCTGGTAAATCCCTCATAGAATTTAACATTTTTTTCATACTTCCAGGGAATATTGTATAAAGTAAACCTTCTATAAACAGCAATAAACCAACTGCTATCAAAATCTCAAGCATTAAGTTATTTTTTTAAAACTTTTTTAAGGCCAGACTCACCAAAATATCTAAAAAATTCGCTATCGGGTGACAAGATTAAAGATGTTTCGCTGCCACTAATCAAAGATCTTTCATAAGACTGCATTGCTCTATAAAAACTGAAAAATTCTGGGTCTCTACTAAATGCTTCTGCAAATATTTTGTTTCTTAATCCGTCTCCCTCTCCTCTTGTAATTTGAGCTGTTTTTCTTGCTTCCGCTAATATGATTGCAACTTCTTTATCAGCTTTAGATTTAATTGTTTGTCCAACCTCAAAACCCTCCGCTCTAAACTCTTTTGCTTCTCGAGTTCGCTCAGTTTGCATTCTTTTAAAAATCGCCTCGCTATTAGCAGATGGTAAATCTGCTCTTTTAATACGTACATCAATAACTTCAATTCCGAAGTCTTTAGCCTCTTCAGCAACATCTTTAGTAATTTGGCTCATAAGTTTGTTTCTATTGGTTGAAATCAAATTAACTAAGTTTTCCTTACCTAAAACACCTCTTATTTTAGCGTTAATAATTGACGCCAATCTTGATTGAGCAACCCTTTCATTTCCTACAGAGATATAAAATTTTAATGGATCTCTAATTATAAATTTTGCATAAGCATCAACAATTACTCTTTTTTGATCTAAAGCTATAACCTCCTCCGATGGAGCATCAATATCTATCACTCTTTTATCAAGGAATTGAACATTTTGAATCAAAGGAATTTTGTAATGCAAGCCTGCATCTTTATAAACTTTTTTTGGTTCTCCTAATTGTAAAACAATTGCCTGCTGAGTTTCTTTTACAATAAAAAATGTTGAGTAAACTAGTAAGCCAGTTAGTACAGCTACGAAAATTGAAATTTTTAAAATTTTTTCAGACATTAGTTTTTAACCTCATTTTTTTTTGACTGAGTATCCGTATTTTTTTTTAATTCTGGTAAAGACAAGTATGGTATAACGCCTGAACCTGACTGCTTATCAATTATAATTTTATTAACACCTGACAAAACTTTTTCCATGGTCTCAAGATACATTCTTTCTTGTGTGACAGTTTTTGCTTTTGCGTACTCATTATATATGGCAATAAATCGACTGGCCTCTCCCTCAGCTTGCGCTACAACTTCTCTTTTGTATCCTTCGGCTTCTTGGGTTATTTTAGCAGCCTCACCTCGAGCTCTTGGAATAACATCATTAGCATAAGCTTCAGCTTCATTTTGTGCTCTTTCTTTGTCTGCTTTTGCCGCCTGAACATCTCTAAAGGAATCAATTACTTGTGCTGGCGGATCTGATTTTTGTGCTTGTACTTGGGTAATATCAACCCCGCTACCATAAGAGTCTAAAATTTGTTGCATTATTTTTTGAACTTCATTTTCTATTTCTGCTCTACCTTGAGTTAAAATTACTTGAATTTTTTTTCTTGCAATAACCTCTCGCATTGCAGTTTCAGCAACAACTTTAATTGTTCCAATTGGATCTTGAACATTAAACAGATACTTACTTGCATCTTTTATCACCCAAAAAACTGAATAATTAATATCAACTATATTTTCATCTCCCGTTAGCATTGCACTTTCTTCTTTAATATCCGCAATTGCCGCTCTGCCTCCATCGCCTGATGATCTAAAACCAACATCAATTCTATTTACCCTAGAAACTTTCGGTGTCACCACAGACTCAATTGGAAACGGCAAATGATAATTCAATCCAGGCTGAGTCATATTTGTGTACTTTCCAAATCTTAAAACAACTCCTTGTTCATCTGCATCAACTCTATAAAATCCACTTAATGCCCAGACAGCAATTGCTCCAATTATAAATAGTGTAATTGGTTTTTTTGCATCTGGTGTTTTTAACGGACCTCCAAACATATTTTTTAGACCTTCTTGAAATTTCTTTGCTAAATCTTTCATGTCACCAGGATTGTTAGATTCTGGCTGCTTATTATTCTTATTAGGGGCGCCCCAAGGAGATTCTTTTTTTAAGATATTTTTAATATTGTTAGTCTCAATTAATGACATATTATTTTAAAAATTTTACTAGTTAATATAGGTTTAAATGGTTATTGAAAAGAAAATTACAATGCGCCAAAATGACTGAAAAAGAAGCAAATCTTAGCAAAAGTTTTATAGATCAAATCTCTCCTAAAACTCTATTTAAAAAAAAAAAAATTATAGGTGTAAAAAAAATTATTGCTGTTTCAAGTGGTAAAGGAGGTGTTGGAAAATCAACAATTGCAATTAACCTTGCAATTACTCTTAAGAATTTAAAATACAACGTTGGTATTTTAGACGCGGACGTTTACGGTCCTTCTGTTCCCAAAATGATGGGAATTTTAGAAAAACCAAAAAGTGAGGATGGTGTAAATTTAATTCCCATTAAGAAATTTAATATTCAATGTATGTCCATAGGATTCATGGTTTCAGAAGAAACTCCAATGATCTGGAGAGGTCCAATGGTTATTAGTACTATAAAAACTTTCACGAATAAGGTTTTGTGGGACAATATCGATTTTTTAATAATTGATATGCCTCCTGGAACAGGTGATGCTCTTCTAACTTTTTCTCAAGAAATAGATATCGATGGAGCAGTCATTGTTACAACTCCTCAAGATATTGCAATTATTGATGTAAAAAGAGGAATTGAAATGTTTAAAAGAACTAATGTTAAAATACTAGGTATTATTGAAAACATGACAAGCTTTACATCGGATGATGGCGTTGAACATTTTATATTTGGAAAAGATGGCGGAAAAAATATAGCAAGTAAATTTAATGTTGAACTCTTAGGACAAATACCAATCAATATTAATCTTAGAAAAAACTCAGATGAAGGATCGCCTTTTGTAGAGCAATTTAAAGACCATGAAGTTTCAAAACTGTTCTTAGAAATTGCAAATAAAATTACAAAAATAATTAAATAACTATAAGATTTTTTTTATCTATTACTTCCATTAATTCATTCCACTCTCTTTTACTAAGTCCAGAATCTTCATATTCGATTTTATTTCCATTGATCATCGATTTTATAATTTTTAATCCTTTTGATGATAAATGAGCAGCACCAACTCTGTAATCTAAAAAAGCTGCATGCGTGATTGGAACCCATTTTTTAACTGTATCTAACATTGTCTCAGCGTAAACCCTAATTTCATACTGTGCATGGCTATCTCCTCTTAAAAATAAAAAATTCATAAGATTTAGAAGATCGGTTTTCCAATACCACTGAGTATATGAGTTTAATGTTAAATTCATTCTTGCAAGTTCTCTTGCTAGACCAGATTTTTTTTCATCAATAATTGTTCCGTCGAATCTTTCATTCAACATTTTTTCATAATTGTCATAAGTTCTTGCTGCATCATCTTTTAAAATTTTAAGAACTTCATCGGCTTGTTGGCCCGTAATCAAATCACCTCGACCTTGCCGATTATTACTTGCCTGTGCTGATAATTGCTCTTTTGCTGGAATGTAAAACTCTTTATCTAATATAGAGTACCTTGCTGAGTACTCGTTTACATTAGCTGTTCTATGTCTAATCCACTGTCTTGCTATAAAAATTGGAAGCTTTACATGGTATTTTATCTCACACATCTCAAATGGAGTGCTATGCCAATGCCTCATTAAATATCTTATCAGACCCTCATCAGTTGAGACTTTCTTGGTTCCTTTCCCGTAAGAGACTCTGGCAGATTGAACAATTGAACTATCATCCCCCATATAATCTATGACTCTTATAAACCCATGATCTAGAACTGGAATTGCTTCATAAAGAACCTTTTCAAGTTCAGGAGAAGTTACTCTTTTTGTGGAATTACTTTGTGATTGCTGTTCTTGAATTTCTTTTTTTTGTTCTGATGTTAGTTCCATTGTCTACGAAATACTGGGATTTTAAATATATCTTTAATTTAACGATTCAAAGTCTTATATTATTAGCGTTGGTTTTCCAACTATGACGATAAACGAGATTCGTAATAAACATTGAGCACCAGGGGGCGGTACCCTGCACCTCCACCAATTTCAACTTATGGGGGTGAAATAGAATCGACTAATGTCTAAAGGCTTTTCTTTCGTCCGGTATAGTACCACCGCAAAGGACTAAAATATAAACGCAAATGAACAATTTGCTCTCGCTGCCTAATTAATTTATTAATTAGATAAGCACGGTCCGGGGCACCGGGTAACAGAACGCCCCGCTAAGTACATTTTAGTTTTTATTAACAACATTCATTTTAAAATCAAACTCAACAAATTTTTAAAATAATAAATTCAGATAAATATTTTTGTATATAAAAAATATTCTATTATCATACTTCAAAAAGATTTATTATACCAATTATAAATAGCTATTTAAAAGCTAATATTATACATGCAAAAAATAACTACTAAAATTAAGAATTTTATCAATAAATTTTTAAAAAAATTAAATCTACATTTAATGAAATACAAAACTTATAAAGAGATAGTATTAAATAATAGAAATTTTGATTTTAACTTCATAAATCAAATAGAGAATCGTGAAAATCTATCAGAAATAATGAATTATTTTTCCCAATCTCATTCACAACTAAGACAAGATTTATTTGTTTTAAATCAACTAAAATTTAAAAAAAATGGTTTTTTTGTAGAATTTGGCGCTACAAATGGAATTAATTTATCAAATACTTATTTGTTAGAAAAAAAATTTAATTGGGATGGGATTTTAGCGGAACCTGCAAAAGTTTATCATGAGGAATTAACTAAAAACAGAAATTGTTATATTGAAAAAAACTTAGTGTGGAAAAATTCTGGTTCGACATTAATTTTTATCGAAGCTTCTATTAAAGAATTATCAACTATAAAACAATATTTTAAATTTGATACTCATGTAAGAGAAAATGATAAACAATATCCTGTAGATACAATATCTTTAAATAATTTGTTAAAAAAATATAATGCTCCAGATGTTATCGATTATTTGTCCATTGATACCGAAGGTAGTGAATTTGATATTTTAAATAACTTTAATTTTAACTCTTATCAATTTAGAGTCATTACATGTGAACACAATCATACCTCTAATAGAGATAAAATATATAGTTTATTATCTAGTAATGGATATAAAAGAATAATGTCTAATATATCTCAATTTGATGACTGGTATATAAACACATCTATTATTTGAAACTTTATATTTAATCAAATTAGGTCTTTATATGAAGAATGGTATTTCTCATCCTCTTACACCACTTAGACATATGAATATTCAAGTCGCAAGATTAAAGGGTGAAAACTTAGACAGTATTGCAGAAAGATTTGATACATCAGTACCAATGTTACAAAAAACTTACTTAAAATCTGGTAACGAACATTACTTAAAAGGAAAACATTTTGAAATGTATAAAGATTTTTATACTCCAAAAGTTGAAAAGAACATTAAGTAATATCTAAAACTCCACAGCTAAAACAATTCTCACATAACATATATTAAGAGTTTAATATATAAAAACTACGCAACAGCGTATTTGCTGTAAAAGAACACATAAACAACAACACACTACTTTTTTTTTCGTTACATAAAATAAGACATCAACAACACACTGAACAACACATTCTTTTAATTATCCTTGAAGGATGTTATTAATTCAATTATTTTGGGGTCACAGAACGCCCCTCTTTTTTCAATTTAAGATAGAAAAATAATATCAGAGAAAGAAAACTACTCACGAAACAATCACTACCAACAAAAAAATTATAACAACTATTTGTATTCAGGTTTTATTGGAATGCTATTTAGGTGGCAGCATAAATTATTAAGTCCTAAAATTTATGTTAATTGTCAGAAAGTTCTTGAGATTGGACCAGGTTTTGAACCACATATCAAATTCACCAAACTAAAATATAAAGAATATTACTGCTTAGAAATAGATAAAAATATAGAATATAAAAATTATTACAAAAATAATTTTCCTCGTATTATTTTTGATACTTATGATG
>SHWR01000020.1 GCA_009693745.1 Candidatus Fonsibacter sp. | reverse complement strand
ACAAAATATAAAAATATCCCCATCTATTTTATCGGCCGATTTTAGTATTTTAGGCGAGGAAATTAAAAGTTTAGAAAAAGCCGGTGCAGATTTAATCCACGTCGATGTTATGGATGGTCACTTTGTTCCAAATATTACTATGGGACCTCCGATTATTAAGATGATTAGAAAATACACAAAACTTCCATTTGATGTTCATTTGATGATCTCTCCTGTTGAAAAATATATTAAAGCGTTTGCAGATGCAGGTTCAGATATTATTACTATCCACCCTGAGGCAACGGATAATTTAAAAAGAGCTGTTAGCAATATTAAATCTTTAGGAAAAAAAGCAGGTGTTTCTTTAAATCCTAAAACACCCATTAGTGCCTTAATGAATGTTATTAATGATATTGATCTTATTTTAGTTATGAGCGTAAACCCTGGTTTTGCAGGACAAAGTTTTATGAGTGAAGTTCTACCAAAAGTATCTGAGCTTAGAAAAATGATTAACGATAAAAGGCTTAAAATTGATATCGAAATTGATGGTGGAATTAACTTTGAAACTGCACCTCTTGCAGTAAAAGCAGGTGCTAATATCTTGGTATCTGGAACAACTATTTTTTCTGGCTCTTTAAAAGATAATATCCAAAAATTAAGAAATTGCGCTTAAGTGTCCAACCTCAATACATTTAATCTTTATCTTTTATCTTTAAAAAAAAGCTTTCAAGATGGATTGAGAGAGAGAAACTTTAAAAGTACAAATTATAATATTTCCTTAGGAGGCATCCAGCCTCACCGCATTTATGAATCGTCTAATATATTCTTAATTCAAGACCTGGTTAATCATGATCCTATTATCCTAAATAGTGTTAGAAAATTCACAACAAATGTTTGGAAAATTACTAATTTAGAAGAAAATAAAAAAAAGAAGCTTCATAATTTTTGTTGGTTACCGGCATTAAATATTAAAACTGAAAAAGAATTAGGCTGCTTAATTATTGATCAATGGATCAATAATTTCTCAAATTATGATGAAAAATATTGGACGCTCGATATCGTAACCATGCGCTTAATATACTGGATCTCAAGCTACGAGATTATATTTAAAAATAGTGATCTTATTTTTAGAAGCAAAGTTATTAATAATATTGTTAAACAAACTAAACATTTATTTAAAAATATTAACTTAGTCAGCAGTGGCGTTGATAAAATAAAATCTCTTGCAGCATTAATTTTAGTTGGAAATTCCTTTGAACAATATGAAGAATATACTCAATATGGTCTTAAAAATTTAGAAGATGAAATTGGAAATTTTCTTAACAAAGATGGATTTGTTAAAAGCAAAAATCCTGAGGACTTATTTTGGACTTTGTATTTCTTAGTTCTTGTTAAAGAATGGTTAACATTATCTAGAAAACAAACGCCTGCTTTTATTAATATTTACATTAATTCCCTTGGTACTTGTTTTAAATTTTTAAGATTTTCAAATGGAGATCTTCCTCTTTTTAACGGTGCCAATCATATTAATACTGAAAAATTTTATGAGTTTTTAGAATCTAGAGGTTATGAATTTGAAAACATGGAAAATATTTTCAGTAGTTATGCAAAGATTAAATCAAAAAAAATAGAATTATTTATAGATGCTAATGGCCCCCCTTCAATGAAACATTCAAGAAATTATCAGGCAGGTCCATTATCATTTGAACTTGCATCAAATGGCATAAAATTTGTCTGTAATTCTGGATCGGGGAAAAATCTTGGTGAAGAATTATCTTATTTAAGTTCATCAACTGCTGCCCATTCAACGCTTACTATTAATGATACATCATCTTGCATATTTCAAAAAAATGCTTTGATTAGAAAATATTTTGGTAATTCTCTTATTGTAAAACATAATATTTTTAAGAAAGAATTTAAAAATGATAAAGAATTTATTCAATGTATCGTTGGCCATGATGGCTATGAAAAAAGATTTAAAATATTACATGAGCGACAAATAACTTTGTTTAAATCTAAAAATCATATTGAAGGAATTGACAGTCTAAAATGCAAAAATTTGGAAAATAAAAATTTAACTTTTAGTGTAAGATTTCATATTCATCCTGATATTCGCATCACCAAAACTATGGGGAATGATATTCTGCTTAGTTCAAATGCGGGTGAAGGCTGGATATTTAGAAGCCCACAAATACCAACTAAAATTGAGAAGAATCTTTATTTTGGCAACCCAGAGAACATTAAGGAATCCTCGTTTATACTGCTTGAGGGGAATATAGAAAATGAGAACACTAATATTATTTGGCATCTAGAAAAAACCAAATAAAAATCGTATACCCAATGCTCCTTGATGAAACTGATTAAAATTAAAAAAGCCTTAATCTCTGTTTCCGATAAAACAAATCTAAAAGAAGTACTTGAGTGTTTAAAGTCCAATAATGTTGAAATTATTAGCACTGGTGGAAGCTATAAGTTTATAAAAAATCTTGGTTTTAAATGTACTGAAATTTCAGAGTACACAAAATTTCCCGAAATATTAGACGGTAGACTTAAAACATTACATCCAAAGATTCATGGTGGTCTTCTTGCTAAAGCTGACGATAAAGAACATCAAAATCAAATTAAAAAAGAAGGGATAAATTTTATAAATATCTTGATTGTTAATCTTTATCCATTTGAGAAAAAGCTTTTAGAAAAGGCAGACTTTGACACTATGATCGAAAATATCGACATAGGCGGTCCTGCAATGATTAGATCATCGGCCAAGAATTTTAAATTTACAACAGTTATATCAAGTATTGATCAATATTCTGATTTAATAAATGAATTAAATAATAACAAAGGATCAACATCTTTTGAATTTAGAAAAAAACTTGCAACTGACGCATTCCTTGAAACTGCTTATTATGATTCTGTAATATCCAACTGGATGAATGATTTAAGAGATAATAAATTTCCAAAAAAAATCACAATCGCAGGTCAACTTAAAGATAAATTAAGATATGGAGAAAATCCTCATCAACAAGCATCTGTTTATAAAATAAATTATAAAAATAATTTCTTATCAAAGATAAAACAAATCCAAGGCAAAGAACTTAGCTATAATAATTATTTAGATATGTATTCAGCAGTATCAATCTCGAAAGAACTGGGTGAAAAAGACAGTTCTTGCGTTATTGTTAAACACAACAATCCTTGTGGCTGTGCTATCGCTAAGAACGCCCTTAAATCCTACGAATTAGCCCTAAACAGCGATCCTATTAGTGCTTTTGGTGGGATTGTCAGCTTTAATAGGGAAGTTAATGAAAAGCTTGCTAGTGAGATCATAAAGACATTTTATGAGGTAATTATTGCGAGAGGCTTTAATAAAAAAAGCTTAGAAATTTTAAAAAAAAAGAAAAATCTAAGATTGATTTCTTTAGAAGAGTTTAAAGAACAAGATAAATTCTCTTACACGTTTTTAGGCGATAATTTTTTAATTCAAGACAAAGATAAAATTGAAATTAATAAAAAAGGATTAAAGTTTGTAACTAAAAAAAAACCAACTGATAAAGAGTTAGAAGATTTAATATTTGCGTTCAAAATTTGTAAATTTGTAAAGTCTAATGCAATTGTTATAGCAAAAAATAATAGGACACTTGGTATTGGCGCTGGTCAAACTAACAGATTAGCTTCCAGCAAAATTGCATGTCAGAATGCTACTGAATTTTTAAAAGATGAAGTTCAAGGAAGCGTTGCAGCATCTGATGCTTTTTTCCCATTCGCTGATGGATTAAATGAGCTTATTAAAATTGGCATTAAATGTATTATCCAACCAGGTGGTTCAATCAAAGATGGTGAAGTAATCGCAGCTGCTAACAAAGCTGGTGTTGCAATGGTATTCACTGGAATTAGAAACTTTAAACACTAATCACATCTATCTTGGAAGCCAAGATAAAATCACTCAAAGAAAGTCCATTAATTGCATGAGTGAATATATTAACCTCAGCATAGCCCCAACCAAATTTTAAATCTGGATGATGTCCCTCTTCTTCAGCAATATTCGAAACTTTATTAATAAAACTTAAACTTTTTTCAAAATCAGTAAATTTAAAAACCCTTGATAAATAAAATGCTTTTTTTTCATTAATCAATGCTTTCCAATCTGTTAAATATTTTAAATATTCGTCGATCTGTTCTTTTGTAAATGGGGGAATATCTCCCCTGCAAGGGACGCATTTTTTTTTATGAAGTTCCATAATTCTTTATCTATATCAGATTATATGTTTTTGTTGAAATTTTGGAGCGGGTGAAGGGAATTGAACCCACGACCTAATCGTTGGCAACGATTCGCTCTACCACTGAGCTACACCCGCTTAATAATCCAGTGAAATTAAACAAAAATAAGTTTTAATCAATTGAAAAGTGAAATTGAATAAAGCAAATTAAACACTATATTAATTCATAATGACAATTTTTGATAAAAAAGAAATTCCTCAAGAGATATCTATTTTCCCGCTTGCAAATGCGGTCTTCTTTCCAAACACAATTTTGCCTCTCAATATATTTGAGCCTAGATATAAAAAAATGGTCGAAGATGCTTTGGTATCAAATAAAATGATTGGAATGATCCAAACAAGGGAAAATTATAACCTAAAAAAACCTGAAGTATTTAGGGTTGGTTGTCTTGGTAAAATAGACACTCATACGAAAACAGCTGATGGTAGATATTTAATAAATCTAAAAGGTTTGGTGAGATTCAGAATTCTGGATGAAGCTGAGACTAATCTTCCTTATAGAAAGTTTAGGGTAACTTATGATGAATTTTTAGACGATCTAGAAAAAATAAAATTTGATGATAAAGTTGATGTGCTTCAACTCATAGATAAAGCCAAAAAGCTATTTAAGATTCACCAGTTAACTACGGACTGGAAGATTGTTGAAAAAGTTGAACCAGATCAATTAATAAACTCATTATCAATGATATGTCCTTTTTCTGTTAGTGAAAAACAAGGTTTGTTAGAAGCAAAAACTTTGCTTGAAAGAAATTTACTTATAAATCAGATAATAAATTTTTATATTATTGGAAATAATCCTGGATTTGAAAGACAAATCCACTAAGAATTAATTAAACAGACTTGTTCATAGAATCAAAAAATTCAGCGTTATTTTTTGTCTCTCTTAATTTACCAATTAAAAATTCTATCGCTTCCATATTTCCCATTGGCGCGATAAGTCGTCTTAAAACATTCATCTTTTGAAGATCTTCCTTCTTAAATAACAAGTCTTCTTTTCTAGTTCCAGACTTCATAATATCAATTGCAGGGAAGATTCTCTTATCTGCAATTTTTCTATCTAATATTACCTCAGCATTACCCGTGCCTTTAAATTCTTCAAAAATAACCTCATCCATCCTTGAGCCAGTTTCAATTAACGCTGTCGAAATAATTGTTAATGATCCGCCTTCTTCAATATTTCTAGCTGCCCCAAAAAATCTTTTGGGCCTTTGCAATGCGTTTGCATCAACACCACCCGTTAATACTTTGCCTGAACTTGGAACGACTGCGTTATAAGCTCTTCCTAATCGCGTTATTGAATCTAATAAAATCACAACATCTTTTTTATGTTCTGCTAATCTTTTTGCTTTCTCAATAACCATTTCAGCTACCTGAACATGTCTCATTGCAGGCTCATCAAATGTTGAGCTCACAACTTCACCTTTTACAGATCTTTGCATGTCAGTAACTTCCTCTGGTCTTTCATCAATAAGCAAAACTATTAAATAAATTTCTGGGTGATTTGCTGTGATTGAATGTGCAATATTTTGAAGTATTACTGTTTTACCCGCTCTTGGTGGTGATACGATTAAAGCTCTCTGTCCTTTTCCGATTGGAGTTACAAGGTCAATTAATCTTGCTGTTAAATCTGGTTTTTTATCTGCTTTGCTTGATTCAACTTCTAAATTTATTCGCTCATCTGGATAGAGGGGCGTTAAGTTATCAAAGTTAATTTTATTTCTAGATTTTTCAGGATCTTCAAAATTTATTTTGCTAACTTGTAAAAGCGCAAAATATCTTTCAGAATCTTTTGGTGCTCTAATTTCACCTTCGACTGTATCTCCTTTTCGTAGACCAAATCTCCTAATTTGGCTTGGGCTTACATAAATATCATCGGGGCCTGGTAAATAATTTGACTCTGTGGCTCTTAAAAAACCAAAGCCATCTTGTAATGTTTCGAGCACGCCGCTTCCTGTAATTTTTTCATTTTTTTCAGCAAACTTTTTAAGGATTGCAAACAAGATTTCTTGTTTACGCATTGTACTTGGATTTTCGATTCCTAGTTTTTCAGCTTCTAAAATTAAATCTGCTGGAGTTTTATTTTTTAATTCTTGTAGGTTCATTTATGTTTGGGATTGTCTTGTGAAACTTTTAGGTGCGAGAGGAATATAACAATAATTAATTATATTTCAAGCAGGTTTAAAAACAACTAAAAAGACAATAATTATCAGTATTATAGTTGGTATTTCATTTATAACTCTAAAAAATTTTGAGGTTCTCTTGTTTCTATCTAATTCAAAGTCCTTCAAACATTTAGATAAAAAACCATGATACCCAGAGAGAATAATTACAAATAAAAGTTTAATAGATAACCATAAAGAAAAAATATTGCTAAATCCTTCAACCCACAAAATATATAACCCAGATAACCAGGTAACAATCATAGCTGGGTTCATGATTATTTTCATTAATCTTTTTTCCATTACTTTAAAAACTTTTGAAATTTCAGTGTTATTATTTTCAACATGGTAAACAAATAATCTTGGCAAATAAAAAAGTCCAACCATCCAAGAAATAACCGCTATGATATGAATAGCTTTAAACGTTAAATATAAATTCATTAATTAATCAAATATTTTTTAACAATATATTCCATCATTTTAATATGATCTTCATTATCATTTAGGCAAGGAACAACATCATAGTTTTTTCCGCCATTTTTAAGAAAGCTTTCTTTTCCTTGGATTGCTATTTCTTCTAAAGTTTCAACACAATCCGAAGAAAAACCCGGACATACCATAAGCAGATTTTTTTTACCTTTGCTTGGAAGTTCTTCCAAAGTTTTGTCCGTATAAGGCGTTAACCATTCTTCTGGCCCAAATCTTGATTGAAAAGTTGTTTCAATAGGAATGTCTTTAAATTTTTCTTTAATTAGTCGAGTCGTTTTTTGGCAATAACAATGGTACGGGTCCCCTTTTGTGAAATATTTTTTTGGTATACCGTGATAAGATGCTAGAATTAAATCTGGCTTCCATCCAATTTCTGAAACTTTCTTTTTTATACTGCTTACAAGCGCATCAATAAATAATGGCTCACTCTCATAATGTGGAATAGTTTGCAAACTAGGCTGCCATCTCATTTTTATTAAATTTCTATAAACTTCATCACAAACTGTTGCCGTAGTGGCTGCTGCATATTGAGGATATAAAGGAAAAATAATAATCTTTTCACATCCTTCTTTTTGCAAAAAACCTAGTTTACTTTTTATACTTGGATTTCCATATCTCATTGCAAAATCAACAATGGTGGTATCATTTCCTATCTTCACTTTTAATTTTTGAGTTTGATTTTTTGTATAATATCTAAGTGGGGATTGATTAGTATCGTTCATCCAAATCTTTTTATAAGCGTGGGCTGTTTTTGACGGTCTAAAAGTTAATATAAATAAATTTAGAATTATTTGCCAAAGAACAGGGTTGATTTCTATTACTCTAGTGTCCGATAAAAATTCTTTTAGATATTTTCTAATATCCCACCAGCTCGTTGAGTCTGGGGTTCCAAGGTTAACTAACAAAACGCCGGTTTTTCCGAACTTTATTTTTGGGTGGTTTGTTTTATTTAAATCTGAATTCATAAATTGTAACTTCTTACAAACTCTACTAGCTTTGTAACATTTCCTGGTTTTGTTTTTGGCAATATTCCGTGTCCCAGATTGAAAACGTATGGTTTGTCTTTAAAAAAATCTAAATATTTTTTTGCTTGTTTAAACATTTGTTTATTATTTCCTAGTAAAAATTTTGGGTTCATTCCTCCTTGAAAAACTACTTTATTATTTAAGTTTAATTTCTTAAGGTTTATATCATAATCAATACTAATTCCGTGTGGGTTTACTTCTTTTATAAAATAATTTATGTTTTTATTAATCCCTTTTGGAAAACAAATAACTGGATTGTTTGGAAAATTTTTTTTAATTTTATCAACAATATTCTTATTCGGACTAATACAAAACTCTCTTAAGTTTGCTTCGCCAATTAAGCCAGCCCAGCTATCAAACAACTGTATAATGTCAGCTCCGGCCAATATTTGTTTTTCACAATGGATATAAATTAAATGCTCTAATCTTTTAATTATTTTTATTACATCTTTTTTTTTAATATCTTTTAAAAAATTTATATTTTTTTTAGGTGGGCCCCTGTTAATCATATAGGTTAATAGTGTCCAAGGAGACCCAGCAAAGCCTATTAGTGACTTTTCTTGTGGTAGTTTTTTTCTAATTTTCCTTAAAATTTTGTAAACATTCTCCAAATTTCTAGTAAAATTTTGATCTGTTGTTTTGTAAAATTGATTTAAATCGTAATGCTCCAATATAGGTCCTATTTTTTCTTTAAATTCTATTTTTTGCCCTGCTGCATTTAAAATTAATAAAATATCTGAAAAAACTATAGCGGCATCTAAATTAAATCTATTTATAGGTTGTAATGAAACTTTTGTTGCATCATTTACATTTAAACAGAACTTAATAAAGTTTTTATACTTTTTTCTTATTTTTTGATATTCTGGAAGATACCTTCCTGCTTGTCTCATAAACCAAATAGGAAAATTTTTTTCTTTATTTAAAAGAGAACCATGAAGAGAACCACTCATTAATAAATATTAGTTAAAATAGTAGTTGTATATGGTTATGTTATTAATGTGTTTATATTTTTATTAACAGTTTATTAACAAATTTTGTTGATTAAGTTCTTTTAATAACTTTATATTTGTCTTGTTTTTCAAAGTTATTACCTGTTTTAGATCTTTAAAAAAAGAAATTTATTAATGTTAATAATTAAATAACAATACTTTATTAACTGTTAACCATTGTGTTTTTTAAAGTTAGAAATGTATAAAAGATAGTTATAAAGACTTCCCAACAGAATTATGAACATAAAATATAACGTTTTTTTAGTATCAGATTCAACAGGCGAAACACTTGATAGAATATTCCTTGCTTTAAAGGCTCAGTTTGAAAACTTTAATAATAGTTTGCATCACTTTTCTTTTGTTCGAACTGAGGAACAAATTACGACACTTTTAGAAAAATGTAATAAATTAGGAAACCCAATAATCCTCTATACTCTCGTGGAGCCTGCGGTTACTTTTTTTTTAATTAAAGAAACAGAGAAAAATAAAATCCCTTGCTTTGGTGTTCTGGAATATTTAATTCCAAAATTTGAAATAGCTCTTAATAGAAAAGCTAACAGAAAACCTAGCGGTCAACACATTCTAAACAAAGAATATTATAAAAAAATTGCTGCAATGCAATTTAGTATCGAGCATGATGACGGCCAAAAATTAGAAACAATTTTAGAAGCAGATATAATTATTTTAGGAATTAGCAGAACAAGCAAAACCCCAACAACTATTTATCTTGCTAACAAAGGCTTCAAATCAGCAAATATTCCAATGGTGCCAAATCAAAAAGTACCAGAAGATGTTTTAAAGAATAAAAAAAAAACTATTATAGGACTGATTGCTGACCCCGAAAGATTGGCAGATATAAGAAAAAACAGACTTAATACATTAAGCGAAGAAAAACACACATCTTATGTTGATTTAGAGAGGATAGAAGAAGAGCTGGAAGAAAGTAAAAAAATCTTTAAATTAAATAACATCCCAATAATCGATGTAACAAGAAAGTCAGTAGAAGAAACCGCCGCCTCAATTATAAAGATTCACGAAATTAAAAACAGCTAATGAGAAATATAATTTTAGCATCCGCAAGTGGCGTAAGGCTAAAAATATTAAATGATTTTGGTTTTAATGTTAAAGTAGAAGCAGCCAATGTAGATGAGGATGAAATAAAAAATTCTTTACTGGCAGAAAAATTCAGTTCATTTGATATTTCAAGGGCTCTCGCTGAAACAAAAGCAAAAAAAATAAGTAGCAAAATAAATGATCAGATGGTTCTGGGGGCTGATCAAGTTTTGGATTTAGGGGGCAATATATTTAATAAACCAGAAAATATGGAATTAGCAGTCAGTTTAATGAAAAGATTAAACGGTAAAGAACATTCTTTGTTTAGTTCCATTTGTTTGAGTAAAAACGGCTCAACTGTTTGGATGCACACAGAGCAAGTCGTATTAAAGATGAGAGAGTTATCGGATAGTTTTATTAAAGATTATTTACAAAAAGTAGGGTTAGAAACGATCAAGAAATATGGTGTTTATCAAATAGAAGGAATGGGCAAAGATTTATTTGAAGAAATAAAGGGAGACGAATATTCTGTAATGGGGATGCCAATAAAACAATTAATTAACTATTATAAAATAAATGAAAAATAGAAAATTTTTTTTAGTTGTTGGAAATCCCATTAAACATTCTTTATCTCCTTTGTTACATAATTATTGGTTTCGTAAAAATAAAATTAATTGTGAATATAAAAGATTAAAAACTACTCAGACTGGATTACAGAATATTTTAAATAAAGTTAGAAAAAATAAAATAGAGGGAATTAATGTAACTATTCCTTTTAAAAATAGTATTATTAGACATTTAGATTTTTTAAAGGGAGATGCTTTAAAAACTTCATCAGTAAATACAGTTTATTTATATAAAAAAAAATTAATTGGAGACAACACTGATGTTTATGGTTTTTCTTCTGGTATCTTAAAGAAAATTAAAACCAAAATTAATACAGCTGGGATTATTGGAGCTGGAGGCGTTACCTCTTCTATTATTCTTGCTTTAATCGAAAAAGGAGTAAAGAAAATATACATAACTAATAGGACATTTTCTAAGTTAAAAATTTTTAAAGAGAAGTTCAAAAAAACAATTCACCCGATCAAATGGAATGACCGTTATAAAGTATTTGGGGATGTTCAAATTTTAATTAATGTTACAAGCCTTGGCATGCTTGGTCAGAAAGATCTAAAGTTTGATTTTAGTATTTTTGATAAAAAAATTAATGTGGTGGACGTTGTTTATAACCCAGAAAATACAAGGCTTCTAAAGGATGCAAGAAAGAATGGTCATAAAGTTTTTACAGGCTTGGACATGTTTATTTATCAAGCGCAGAAAGCATTTTATATTTGGAATAAAAAAGATCCAAAAATAACAAAAGATATTTATAGGCAACTTAGAAAAAAAATTAATGGTTAGAGTTGGTATTCTAGGATCAGTTGGAAGCGGCAAATCTTTTGTTGCAAATATTTTTAAAGAACTAAGTTTTAATATTTTTTCAGCAGATAAAGAGGTCGCAGACATTTACAAAAATAATAAGATTGTTAATAAAAAGATTGGAAAATTCTTTAAGTTAAAACTTTACAAGGGCCAAATAAACAAACAGGAGCTTAGAGATTCTCTTAAAAAAAACCCAAAAAAATTTAAATTTTTGAACAAGATTATTCATCCGGTAGTTAGAAAGAAATTAGTCCTGTTTTTATCTAAATTTAAAAAAAATAAATTAGTTGTTTTAGACATTCCTCTTTTAGTTGAGAATAAAATGTTCAATTTGGTAGATATTCTTATTCTAGTTAAAACTAAATCTAGTTTTTTTGAAAATAGAATAAAAAAAAGAAAAAACTTAGATAGACAATTTTTAAGTATATTAAAAAATCAACAGGTAAGTGAAAAGACCAAAGAAAGCTATTCAGATTTTGTAATTTATAACAG
Source organism: Candidatus Fonsibacter sp. (assembly GCA_009693745.1). Lineage (GTDB taxonomy): Bacteria > Pseudomonadota > Alphaproteobacteria > Pelagibacterales > Pelagibacteraceae > Fontibacterium > Fontibacterium baikalense. Next base: position 5,212 of record SHWR01000020.1, on the reverse strand, counting down.
TTCTAAAAATAAAGTTAAATTGCAGGTAAAAAATATTATTGATAAGATTCTTTTAAATTAATGATTGAAGTTATTTTAGATACAGAAACAACAGGATTGTCAGCTGACAAAGATAGAATTGTTGAAATTGCTTGCGTGCAATTAAACAATCATATCCCAACAAAAAATATTTTTCATATGTTTTTAAATCCTGAAATTAAAGTCTCAGCTGATGCTTTTAGTGTGCATGGTTATTCTGATGCATTCTTATCAAATAAACCTAAATTTAAAGATATTGTTAAAGATTTTCTTAATTTTATTAAAGATAAAAAACTTATTATTCATAATGCAGATTTTGATCTTGGATTTTTAAATAATGAACTAAAAAGATTAAATATAAAACCAATTTTAAAATCAGATATTTTAGACACTTTGCAAATTGCTAGATCCAAATTTCCAGGGGTTGGTAATAGTTTAGATGCTTTGTGTAAGAGATTTAAGATTAGTATTGAAAATAGGGAAAAACATTCAGCATTATTAGACTGTCATTTACTTTCAAAAGTTTATATCGAATTAATTGATAAAAAAGAATTAACACTTGATTTAATGTCCAACGACAAGACTTTTAGTGAAAAGTCGAAGTCAAATAATGAGAATAGAGAAGGTATCATCGTCAAAGTTTCATTAGAGCAAATGGAAGAATATAAGAAATTTTTAAAAAAAAATGTTTCTAATGCTTTTGCGTTAGATTAGCAGACTGTTGTTCGTATAGTTCTTTAAAGTTAATCTCTTTCTTAAATCTAAACTCTTTAAAACCTGATTTTTGAAATAATTCAGTAATTAGATCTGTTAGTTTTTTTGCATATAAATCTGGTATTTCTGCAAGAATAATTCTTTTAATTTCTTCTGCTTTTAATTCTGTATCTGTAATTTTAAATACTACAGCAAGGCATGCTTCAGCATGAATTTTATTTTGCACTTCTTTTGGTGCTTCAAAAATCAGTTTACAGTTTAATTCCGACATTCCATTTTTTAATGGTTTGTTAGAAATATCAACTTTTGTTTCATATTTATTAAGATTTTGCGCGGCGTCTATAAAACAATCCGGAGATGGAATTTCAAAAGATAAATCTTTAACGTAGTTTGTGATTATTTGGTATTTAGAATTTTCTTTATTTTTCTCTTCCATTTAAAATATGATTTTTATTATTATTTAAATATATTTTTTATATTAAATATCATTTAATTCGATCTAAATTTAGATGTATTAATTTTTAATTATTTAATCTAAAATACCCTTAAATGAATGATAATTTTGGTTATATAGATATTGTGTTGCTTGCCATAGTGGCGGGTATAATTATTCTAAGACTTAGAAATGTTCTTGGCAAAGGTGCTGAAGATAGCGTCATTAGAGCAAAAAAATCAGTCGTAGTTGATGCTCAATTTGAAGATGTTAATCCGTCTAGAGCTGAAGCAAATATTAATTTAAGGGAATTTAAAGAGGATACTTTTTTAAAGGGCGCTCAAGCGGCCTATGAGATGATCGTTAATGCATTTGCATCTGCAGACAAAAAGACTTTAAAAGACTTAACGTCGCCTGAAGTTTATAAAAGTTTTGTTAGTGTTCTTGATGAAAGAAATAATAAAAAATATGTTAATCAATTTACTTTTATAGGAATTAAAAAAACAAAGATAGAAAACGTAGACAAAAAAGATAACTCTTATACTGTGAAGACTAGATTTGTGAGTGAGATTATTTCCTGTGTTAAAGATGTCAATAATAATGTTATCGAAGGCAGTCCTGAAGAGATCCAAACAGTTAATGATGTTTGGAGTTTTTCAAGAGATTTAAATTCTGATGATCCTACTTGGTACTTAACTGAAATTGCACAGGATGTGCATGGCAAAGTATAATAAAAATTCTATAAATCCAGAAGATATAAAAGCCTGGGAAGATTTTAAAAGTCAAAAATTTTTAGATGGCGATAAAGGTGAAATATCTAAAAAATCTATAAAAAAAAATAACAAACAAGATTATATTAATTTTAAAATAGATTTGCATGGATATTCCCTACAAGAATCTTTTCAGAAAATTAAGGATACTGTAGAAAATTGTTACCAAAATGATTTAAGAAATATTTTAATTATTACAGGCAAGGGCTTAAGATCTAAGGTTAAAGAAAATCCTTATTTGTCGGAAGATTTAAGCTTATTAAAATACGCAATTCCAAATTTTATCAAAGATAATTTTTCGGATATTATTAATTCTATGGAAGAACCAGATCAAAGTTTAGGTGGATCTGGAGCTTTTTTATTAAGACTAAAAAAAAGATTATAAAATAGTATTTATTTTACCGTTAAAGCTAATTTATTGATAAGGTCAGTCTTTCTATATATAGATTGTTAATTCATATGAGAATCGCAAAAGTTAATAGAAAAACTAAAGAGACATCTATTGAGGCAGAAATAAACTTGGATGGCAAAGGTATTTATAAGATAGATACGGGAATAGGTTTTTTAAATCACATGCTTGAACAGCTATCAAAACATTCTTTGGTAGATATAAATTTAAAAGCAAAAGGTGATTTACATATTGATCTTCACCACACAACAGAAGATTCAGGAATCGTTATAGGAGAAGCTATTGCTAAGGCTTTAGGAGATAAAAAAGGCATCAAAAGATATGCGCATGCTTATATTCCAATGGATGAAACATTAAGCAGAGTTTCTCTCGATATATCAAACAGACCTTACTTAGTTTGGAATGTGAAATTAAAAGTAGAAAAGCTTGGAGAAATGGACACTGAACTATTTAAAGAATGGTTTCAGGCTTTTTCACAAAGTGCAGGTATTACTTTGCATATAGAAAACATTTACGGTGATAATAGTCACCATATTATTGAATCTTGTTTTAAAGGATTAGCGAGGGCTTTACGTCTAGCATTAGAGAAAGATGCAAGAGCTGGAAATTCTTTGCCATCTACTAAAGGAATACTTTAAATATTTTTTAAATGTATGTATCAATTGTTGATTATGGAACTGGAAATCTTAATTCCGTTTCGAAAGCTTTAGAAGTCGCAGCTACAAAAATTAATAAAAAAATAAATATAAGAATATCTAATAAGCCTAAAGATATTTTAGATTCAGATAAAATTATATTGCCAGGGCAAGGATCTTACAGACAATGCGCTTTAGGGGTGAAGAATATATCTGGATTATGGGATTCTATTAATGAATTTGTTTTAATTAAAAAAAAACCGATCTTTGGGATTTGTGTTGGTATGCAGCTTTTTTCAGATCAAGGATTTGAAGAAGAGGTTACCAAGGGATTTGGCTGGATCAAAGGTTCTGTAAAAAAGATAAAACTTAATAATAAAGATTTAAAATTACCACACATGGGTTGGAACGAAGTTAATTTAGTTAAAAAAAATGATTTATTTTTAGATATTAAAAATCTATCTCATTTTTATTTTGTGCACAGTTATGCATTTGAAGCAGAGAATATTAATGATGTTATCTGCACAACAGATTATGAGAAATCAGTTGTTGTTGCTCTTTTAAAAGAAAATATTTTTGGTACCCAATTTCATCCTGAAAAGAGTCAGGAAAATGGAATTAAGTTATTGTCTAACTTTTTGAATTGGAATTTATAATGATAATATTTCCAGCAATAGATTTAAAAGATGGAAAGTGTGTAAGACTTTATAAAGGAGATTTTAACAAAATCACTATTTTTAATTCTTTTCCATATAATCAAGCACTTCAATTTAAAAAAAAAGGTTTTACAGACTTACACCTCGTGGATCTTGATGGCGCCTTAAAAGGAAGATCTAAGAATAAAAGAGTTATAATTAAAATCATTAAGAACACTAATTTAAATGTACAATTAGGCGGAGGGATTAGAACTTTAAAACAAATATCTTTTTGGATTAAAAATGGAGTTTCAACGGTAGTTGTTGGAACTATGGCCATACAAAATCCAAAAATTTTAAAGAAAGCATGTGATTTATTTCCAGGAAGAATAGCTGTTGCGCTTGATGTCAGAAATAATTTTTTAGCTATTAAAGGTTGGGTTAAGCAAACAAAAATAAAACTTATGGATTTTTCAAAAAAGTTAGAGGATTTTGGTGTATCTAGAATTATTTATACGGATATTAATAGAGATGGAACAAAGACAGGCGTTAATTTTTCTCAGCTAAAAAAAATAGTCGCAAAAGTTAATATTCCACTAGTCGTTTCTGGTGGGGTTTCAAATATAAAAGATATAAAAAAATTACACAAAACCCAGTTGTGTGAAGGAGTTATTATTGGCAAAGCTATTTATGATAAATCTATTTCTCTTAATGAACTTAAAAAATTTGTTTAAAAAAAATGCTTAAAAAAAGAATTATACCTTGTCTTGATGTTAAGGATGGCAGAGTTGTAAAAGGTATTAATTTTGTAAATTTAAAAGATGCTGGCGATCCAGTAGAGCAGGCAAAAATATATGATAAAGGAGGTGCTGATGAAATATGTTTTTTAGATATCACGGCATCAAGCGAAAATAGAAAAATTTTATTAGACAAGGTAAGCGAAACAGCAAAAAGTTGTTTTGTTCCGCTAACCGTTGGTGGGGGAATTGGTAGCATCGAAGACATTAAAAATCTCTTAAGTGCGGGAGCAGATAAAGTTTCAATTAATACTGCAGCAGTAAAAAATCATAATTTTATTAAAGAAAGCTCAATTAGATTTGGATCGCAATGTATAGTGATTGCAATAGATGCAAAAAAATCAGGAAATAGTAAATGGGAAATATTTACTCATGGAGGAAGAAATTCCACAGGAATCGACGCTATTGAATATGCAAAGATTGCTGAAAAGAATGGTGCTGGAGAAATCCTTCTTACATCTATGGATAAGGATGGAACAAAAAAAGGTTACGACCTTGAATTAACAAGGGCTATTGCAAGCCTAGTGTCTATACCGGTGATAGCATCCGGAGGAGTTGGTAATCTAGATCATTTATATGAAGGATTTAATGTAGGTTTAGCTAGTGCAGTTTTAGCAGCTTCAATCTTTCATTATGGCGAATATTCTATAATGGATGCAAAAAACTATTTAATTAAAAAGGGAATACCAATAAGAATTTAATTATGTTTAAAAATTTAGAACAACTTATAAAGAAAATAAAGAAGCAAAAGAATAATAATCCCAACATTTCATATACGGCAAGTCTTTTTAAAAAAGGAAA
>SHWR01000019.1 GCA_009693745.1 Candidatus Fonsibacter sp. | reverse complement strand
CCTCTTGATTTAATTTGTTCAATTGCATAATCAATAGTATGGTGTTCATGAGCTTGAGCTAAGTCTTTAGTTCTCATAATATCTTTTGCCTCAACTAAGTCGGAGTCTCTACCTTCGGCCACAAGTTTAATAGCCATATCTCTCTCGGAGAGAACACCAACAAAATTGTCATCATTATCAACTATTGGAGTGGAGCCAATTTTCTTATCTCTAAATGCTGCAGCTATTTCAGATACAGGAGTATTTGGTTTAAATCTAATTGGTCCTGCAGGCCTATCTTCAATGATTCCTAGTTTATAAAAATCTTTGATTGTGAAGCTTGGCATAATAAACTTTTTATAAATTTACTATTAATTATTTACAAATATTATAATATAAATTTCATAGAAATAACAATTTATATTATGAACTCAGAATATACAGTATTAGCTAAAATTCTCTTAGGAATTACTATATTTTTGTATTTTTCTTGGTTTATTACTTCGTTGAGATCTAACGCTCAAAAAGATCATGCTCAACGTGATGACGCAACATTAACAAAAAAATCTTTTTTAAAAGGTTTTGTAGATCCAGATATTAGTAGCAAGTCTGTAAGTTTTTTTTTAATATTAGTAATAGTATTTATTCTTTTTAAATCTTTTTAATTAGTAGTACTTTATTTTAAAATTTTAACCTCCTGTTAAAAAATAAAATGTGCGTGTTAAGAATGTATACTCTGCTTCTGCTGCCATCAAAAAAATAAAACAGGCAATTGCTGTCAGGGGCCATAAAAGAACATTCACAAGTGCATAACGTTCCCAAAATAAGTGCATGAAAAAAGCCATAATCAAACCTGCTTTTGCAAACATAAAAAAAAGTATTAGTGCCCATCTAATAAGTCCTTGGAATTGAAAATAATCAACACTGTAGGAAAATCCACTCAGAATAAATAGTAACAGCCAAATCCAGAGATAAATACCAATTTTATGAGTAGAGGCTTCAGATTTTTTTTCAATATTCTCTGTCATATTCTAAATTACCATAAATAAAAAAATGCAAAAATAAAAACCCAGACCAGATCTACAAAGTGCCAATATAAACCTAAGATTTCAATTGCCACATAGTTAGATTTCATGCTAGTAAAAAATCCTCTCTTACCGTTATCAAAATCTCCACGCCAAGTCTTTCTTGCAAAAATTAATAAAAAGATAACTCCAATCGAGACATGCGTCCCATGAAAACCAGTTATCATAAAAAAAATAGCTCCAAATTGGGCAGCTCCTTTTGGATTTCCCCATGGTCGAATTCCCTCATGAAGAATTAATTTTGTCCATTCAAAAGCCTGCATTCCAACAAAGGCACCACCACCGATGGCCGTAAAAAGTATAAATAAAGCACATAATTTTTTTTTTCTTTCATAACCAAACTTAACAGCAAGAGCCATTGTTCCACTGCTTGTAATTAAAACAAAAGTCATTATTGCAATAAGCAAAAGAGGCACGTCAACACCAAAAACATTTAATGCAAAAACTTCGCTAGGATTTGGCCATGGCACTGAAGTCGATCCTCGTACAGTCATGTATCCAATCAAAAAACAGCTGAAAATAAAAGTATCACTAATAAGAAAAATCCACATCATAGCCTTGCCCCACGGAACACCCTTAAATGTAGTTTGATCAGAAGCCCAGTCGTGAACAAAACCTTTAAAGCCACTAGGAAGCTTTGATAAATTGTCTTTCATAATTGTCTCTTTAATATTAACTATTCAACATTAAGCCAAATAATACCAACCAAACCAAAAATAAAAAATGCCAGTACATAGCACATAATTTTATACTGCTTTGTATATTTAACATTGTGTAATTTTTGTAAAAAATTTTGAAGGTTATATTTTTCCAAAAAAATAATCCCCCCAGTAAGTGCATTACATGTAATGTAGTAAAAAGATAAAAGTAAGAATTTGCGATATTGGAATTAAAAAAATAACCTAAATTCATTAATTTTTTCCAAACTATTAATTGTCCAACTATAAAGAGTGCGGATAGAAAGCCGATTACTGAAAGTGAAATTTTAACTTTTTGGAATTCTTGGAGATCAGAGTAAACTTTAGCTTTATGAAAAAAAATGCTACTCAAAAAAAGCACAAAAGTATTAAGCCAAAGCAATAAGGGTTTAGGTATTGTTTGCCAATCATGAATGAACATTCGATCTGCATAGGCGACAATGAATAATGAAAAAAAAATGCAATTGACTGTTATTATACTTCTAACACCAAGATTAGCTTTTGTTAGATTTAATGTTTTTCCATTATGATTATTATCCTCTGTTATCTGAGATTGTTCCCAGGGTTTTTCACTTAATAACTGAAAAAAACTACGTCTATTATTCATTATTATGTCTTTTCTGTTCTTGCTTCAGGCACTTCACTAGGAGGAACATTTTGAGGAATATAATCTTGTTTAGCTCCAGGCACGCTAAAATCATAGGCCCAACGATAGACAATAGGTAACTTTTTTCCAAAATTTCCATGTCTTGGAGGAACATATTCAGTTTGCCATTCCAAGGAACAAGCTTGCCAAGGATTTTTTTCAGCAATTTTACCTAATCGTATACTTGAAATAATGTTATATAAAAAAACTAATTGGGCAAAACCTACAATTAAAGCGGCAACGGTTATAAATGCATTAAGTCCTTGAGCAGAAGTAGGAATGTATGGACTATTGTACATTTCGTAATACCTTCTAGGGACTCCTATAAAACCGAGATAGTGCATTGGAAAATAAATTGCATAAGATCCTAGAAAAGATACCCAGAAATGAAATTTACCCATACCTTCATGTAGAAATCTTCCAGTAATTAATGGGTACCAATGATAAATTCCACCAAATATAACAAGTATTGGAGCAATTCCCATAACCATATGGAAATGAGCAACTACAAAATATGTGTCTGATAAAGGCACATCTACAATAACGTTTCCTAAAAATAGACCTGTGATACCACCATTAACAAAAGTTATAATAAAAGCCAATGAGAATAGCATTGGAATATTTAATCTAATATTCCCTCTCCATAATGTTAAAACCCAATTATAAACTTTAATTGCAGTGGGCACGGCGATTATTAATGTTGTAGTAGCAAAAAAGAAACCAAACCAAGGATTCATCCCACTTACATACATATGATGCGCCCAAACAAAAAAGCTTAAGGCTCCAATTATCACTATCGCCCAAACCATCATTCTGTAGCCAAAAATATTTTTTCTGGCATGAACTGAAATTAGATCTGAAACAATTCCAAAAGCAGGAAGAGCAACTATATAAACTTCAGGATGACCAAAAAACCAAAAAAGATGTTGAAACAAAATCGGACTGCCACCACCATATTTTAGATGTTCACCCATCTGAACCATGCTGGGCATAAAAAAGCTTGTGCCCAACAAACTATCCAGAGTCATCATAATGCAGGCAACAATGAGAGCTGGAAAAGCCAACATCGCTAAAACTGTTGCAGTAAAAATTCCCCATATTGTTAATGGCATTCTCATTAATGTCATGCCACGTGTTCTTCCTTGTAAAATTGTGACAATATAATTAAGACCACCCATCGTAAATCCAATAACAAAAAGAGAAAGAGAAATAAGCATCAATGCTATCCCTCCATTTGATCCAGGAGTGCCTGACGTGATGGCTTGAGGAGGATAGAGTGTCCATCCAGCACCAGTAGGTCCACCAGGAACAAAGAAGCTAGATACTAAAACTATAACTGCAATAAAATACATCCAGTAGCTAATCATGTTTACATATGGAAAAACCATATCTCTTGCGCCTACCATTAAAGGTATTAAAAAATTTCCAAAACCACCTAAAAATAAAGCAGTTAAAAGATAAACAACCATAATCATGCCATGCATGGTTACAAATTGATAATAACCTGCGGGAGTTAAATATGAGAATGTTTCAGGAAAACCAAGTTGCAATCTCATCAACCATGACAATACTAAAGCAACTAAACCAATGGCGATAGCGGTTATAGAGTATTGAATACCTATAACTTTTGCATCCTGACAAAAAATCCATTTCGTTATAAAGCTTTTAGGATGATAAAGATCTTGCTCTGGCACTTCAGATTCTGTGTCCTGAATTTTGATTGATGAAGTATTTTCATCGTTCAACATTTCTGAAGACTTCGCTTCTAATTTAAATTTATTATAATCTTCCGACACAATCCCCCTCTATGAATTGAAGTTATCTTATAAAGTATAATTTAAACAAACATATAATAAATGAAAAAAAGCACAAATAAAAATAGACCTATTAAGGTTATTATATACGCATATTTTTTAAATAACTATTTTGTTAATTTTACAACCTGTTTGATATTGGCATTAACTTTTGCAAGAGATTGTACATATGTTGTCTGTTGCGCTAACCAATTATTATAATTAATTTTTTTGTCTACGATAACTTTTCCCTTCATAGCATAGTGACCAGTCCCACAAAATTCAGCGCACAAAACTTCAAATTCACCCAATCTAGTAGGTTCAAACCAATAATAGGTTACAGACCCAGGCAACATATCCATCTTCGCTCTGAATTGAGGAATATAAAAGTTATGCAAAACATCAGTAGATCTCAAAAGTACCTTTACTGGTCTATTTATCAGAAGATGAAGAGGGCCGTTCTGGACCAAAATATCGTCACCACCATTCTTGTCCTCTTTATTTATTCCAAAAGGATTTTTATCATTAATATTTTTAATGTCTGTTTTTCCTAGTTTACCGTCTTTTCCAGGAAGTCTATAGCTCCAACTCCATTGATTAGCGAGCACTTCAATTTCATAAGCATCTTTAGGAACTGTTACAAATGTATTCCATACTATTAAACCTGGAGCTAGTAGAGCCGCAACTCCTAACGTAGTAATTAAAGTAAGTCTAAATTCAAGCTTACTATCTTCAGGCTTATATTCTGATCTTCTGTCTTTTTGATACTTAAATTTCCATACGCAATAGACGACGAATAAACCGATCGCTATAAAAACAAGACCAGTAATCCAAAAAGTTAAAACAATAGTATCATCAATGCCACCCCAATTAGATGCGATAGGGGTCCACCACCAGGGTGTAAAAATATGAAAAACAACTGACCCGACCACAACTAGAAAAAAAATAATTGCTACTATCATAAATAAATTTACTTAATTTTTCGATTAAAATATTTCTTTAAATATTGTTTAAAATATTTTTGATAATAGTAGTTAGCGAAGAATATAAAAATAAAAGTAAATATTATAGCTGTTACTGCAATTTTTGCTCCAGAATTATCACTAATACAAACTGCACACATTTAAAAAATACCCTCCCCAGTAGGATTTTTAATACTTAAACTAATAGCACTATTAGTCTCATTGTTCTCAAAACAATATATGCTAATTTATCCTTGTTTATAAATTTAAGTTATTTTATACAACTATTGAATTATTAATACTTTATCTAAGTAGCTCAATTAAAAAATGGAGAACTTTTGTTAAATACTAACGTCAAATATAAAACAATTCATTTAGACTTAATGCTTTATATGAAGTCTTTCTTATTACTTATGAAGCCGAGAGTGATGTCGCTTGTTATTTTTACTTGTTTAGTTGGCTTATTAATTTCTCCTATTAATCTTAATTTGTACAATAGTTCATTATCTTTAATTTCTGTTGCAATTGGTGCTGGAGCATCCGCAATGCTTAATATGTGGTATGATTCCGATATTGATGCGGTTATGACAAGAACCTGTCTAAGACCAATCCCAAATGGAAGATTTAAAAGAGAAGAAGCATTATTTTTTGGAATCCTTCTTTCTATTATTTCTATATGTTTTTTATATTATTATGCAAATTTTTTATCATCAATTTTACTAGCATTTACAATTTTTTTTTATGTAATTATCTACACTGTGTGGCTCAAGAGAAAAACTGCACAAAATATAGTGATAGGGGGTGCGGCAGGAGCATTTCCACCAATGATTGGCTGGACAATTGCAAACAACAATCTATCAGTCGAGCCGATAGTTTTATTTTTGATTATTTTTTTTTGGACACCTTCACATTTTTGGGCATTGTCTTTATATAAAGCTGATGATTATAAAAAAGCAAAAATACCAATGCTTCCAGTCGTTTCAGGAATAAATTTTACCAAGAAAAATATTTTTGCTTATGCACTTATATTGTTTCCTATAACTCTACTTCCTTTTTATTATAATTTTGCAGGTCTTTTTTATTTATTGCCAACCGTTACGTTGGGATTTTTTTATATTTTTTTAACATATAAATTATTAAAAGTAGATAATAAAAAAGATACTATTCGATTTGCAAAAAAGATTTTTTCTTTCTCTATTTTATATTTATTTTTAATTTTTACTTTATTATTAATTGAAAGTTTCTTTAAATTTTTTTAATGAATAAAAATAATATTACAGCTATTTTATTAATATTGTTAGTTATCTTCTTTTTTGTTTTTACAATTTATAATTTAGGAATATTTGCCAGACCTTTATGAGTGGAGAAATTAAAAATAAAATTAACCCTATTTATTTAGTATTAATATTTTTTGCAATGCTTGGTTTATCCTATGCTTCAGTTCCGCTTTATGAATTATTTTGTAAAGTAACGGGTTTTGGTGGGACTACAAAAATTTCTAAACAAGCTCCAAACGTTGTTATCAATCATAATATTGCAACTAGGTTTGATACTAATGTTGCAAAAGGTCTATTTTGGGAATTTAAAGCTGAGAAAAAAAAAGAAAATATTAAACCAGGGCAAGTTTCGACTATTAAATTTAAAGTAAAAAATCTAGGAAATGAAACCTCTACAGCAGTTTCCACATTTAATGTTGTGCCAGATACTGCCGGAAAGTATTTTAATAAAATTAATTGTTTTTGCTTCGAGCAGCAAACTTTAAAGCCTAAAGAAACAAAAGAGTTTGAAATGGCATATTTTATTGATCCAAAAATAGTAGATGACTTATCTACGAAGGAAATTAAGGATATTACTTTATCTTATACTTTTTTTGATGTAGCTAATTTTAAGAAGGACAAAAATTAATGTCAGACAGTCATAAAAAAGGACATGATTATCATTTGGTTGATCCAAGTATCTGGCCAATCGTTTCATCTTTTTCAGTTTTAGTTTTAGCTTTTGGAGCGGTCTATTACATGCATGCAAAATTTTTTTGGCTGTTATTAATTGGATTGGCCTTAACTCTTTATTCTATGTTTATGTGGTTTAGAGACGTTGTTATTGAAGGCGAACATAAAGGTGATCACACACCAGTAGTTCAAGTTGGTCTTAGATATGGAATGACACTCTTTATAATGTCAGAAGTAATGTTTTTTGTTGCTTGGTTTTGGGCTTTCTTTGATTCAAGTCTTTTCCCAGATGCAGTTATAGGAAGTGTTTGGCCACCAAAAGGCATACAGACTTTAGATCCTTGGCATATACCTTTAATTAATACTTTAATTCTACTTTTATCAGGAACAACCGTGACTTGGGCGCATCACTCTCTTTTAGAGAATGATCGAAAAGGATTATTAAATGGACTTTTATTAACAGTGGTTCTTGGAGCTATTTTTACTTGTTTCCAAGCTTATGAATATATTCATGCTGACTTTAAATTAAGCACAGGGATTTATGGATCAACCTTTTATATGGCCACAGGTTTTCACGGTTTCCACGTAATTGTTGGAACAATCTTTTTAGCAGTTTGTTACTTTAGAGCAAAAGCAGGGCACTATAAGCCTGATCATCATTTTGGATTTGAAGCTGCAGCGTGGTATTGGCATTTTGTTGATGTAGTTTGGCTGTTCTTATTTGCTTCAATATATATTTGGGGAAGCTAATAAACAGTTTTGTTTAAAATTAAATCATTAGATATATTCTTTATATTTTTTATATTGTCCGTTCTCTCTTTAGGGACGTGGCAAGTTTTAAGATTATACTCAAAAAATAATTTAATTTCTGATTTAGAAAATAATCTAAAAAAAAATTCAATTAATTTTAACGTAAATATAGATAAAGAATACACCAAAGTTTTATTTAAGAAAAAAGATTTAAAATCAAAAATATTTTTATATCATCTCAATAAAGGGGAGATTGGGTTCAAAGTTATAGTTTCTTATGAAATTAATAGTTCATTAGTAGTTTTGGTAGATAAAGGCTGGATTAGAAAAGATAAAATCAATTTAATAAAAAATACTTTATTTAATGATGATATAATTGATGGCTACACAAAGAAAATAAAAGAAAAAAATTTATTTACTCCTAACAATAATATTAAAGAAGATTTTGTATATTCAGTTGAGGTTGATAATTTGAAAAAATCTCTAAATAAGAATATTTATCCATTATTAATTATTCAAACTTCAAAGACAAACAAAGATATTATTCCTAATGACTATGAGGTTCGTTTATCAAATAATCATTTGCAATATGCTATAACATGGTATGGTTTAGCATTGGTTACTATAATTTTTTTTTTATTTTATAGGAAGAAAGCTTAATGAAATACATCAGCACAAGAGATAATAAAAAAACTTATAATTTTATTGATACTTTTTTAAATGGTCTTGCCCATGATGGCGGCCTGTATATCCCAAAAAAGATACCTCGCTTATCTCATACCAATTTAAAAAGATTATCAAAATTAAATTATAATAATTTGGCTTACGAAATTATTAAGATTTATACAGGCAATACTTTTTCAAAAAACGAGTTAAAAAAAATTATAACAAATTCCTATAAAAAATTTGATAGTAAAAATGTAGTAAAATTTTCGAGAGTAAAAAAATTTAATTTAGTAGAATTGTATCACGGTCCAACTTTTGCTTTTAAAGATATTGCAATGCAAGTGATAGGCAACATGTACGAAACTATTCTTTCAAAAAGTAAAAATAGAATTAATTTAATCACTGCAACATCAGGAGATACTGGGGCTGCAGCAATTGATGCCGTAAAAAATAAAAAAAATTTAAGAATTTTTGTTTTACATCCAAGCGGAAAAGTCTCGATAACGCAGAGAAAGCTTATGACTACAGTAAATACAAAAAATGTGTTTAATATTGCGGTTAAGGGTACATTTGATGACTGTCAAACATTAGTAAAATCAATGTTCAACGATCTTCAGTTTAGAAGATCTATTAACATGTCAGGAGTCAACTCAATAAATTGGGCAAGAATAGTTGTACAAATAGTTTATTATTTTTATTCACATTTTCGTTTATCTAAAAAAAATAAAAAAAGCGTTTTCTCAGTTCCAACAGGAAACTTTGGAGATATTTATGCTGGCTACATTGCTTACAAAATGGGCTTGCCTATATCTAAATTAATTATTGCAACAAATGAAAATGATCTTTTATATAAATTTTTGAGAAATGGAATTTATAAACCCTCTAAAGTAAAATTTAGTATTTCCCCAAGCATGGATATACAAGTAGCGAGTAATTTTGAAAGATTAATTTCTTCTTACTATGATAATAATTCTAAAAAAATATCAGAATTAATGAAGCAGCTCAGTAGCAAAGGGTTTTATAAGATAGATAAAAATATTTTACGCAAGATTAAAAATATTTTTTATTCCAAGTCAGTAAATGCAGAAAATACTAAAAAAACTATTAAATCAGTTTACAAATATAATAACAAAATATTGGATCCGCATTCCTCTGTTGGATTAAAGGCTTTAGAAGAATATTATCTAAATCATAGCAAAAAATCAGAGAATTTATTTTGTTTAGAAACAGCCCATCCTGCAAAATTTGGAGAAACTATTTATAAAATATTAAAAAAAATCCCAAAGATAAGTGGTGAGATAAGTAAAAATCTTAAAAAAAAAGAATTTTATAAAGTTCTGCCAAATAATTTAAATAAAATTAAAAATTATATAAGAGCTAATCGTTTGCATTGCTAGCAGCATTTCTTGCAAGGATATCCACTTTGTTATTATATTTGTTGATTGAGTGTGCTTTTATCCAATTCCAAGTAATTTCTTTTTTACTAATTAGATTATCTAATTTTGTCCAAAGATCTTTATTTTTTACATCTTTTTTTTTTGCATTTTTCCAATTGTTTAACTTCCAATTGTTGATCCATTTTTCAATGCCGTCTTTGACGTACTTAGAGTCGGTATAGATTATTATTTTTTTATCTTGTTTGATTTTCAATAAAGCATTTATAGCCGCTGTTAATTCCATTCTATTGTTTGTAGATTCTTTTTCAGATCCAAATATTTCTTCTTCTTCACCATCGTTAATGATCACAGCAGCCCAACCACCTTTTCCAGAATTGCCTAAGCAAGAACCATCCGTGTAAATTATTATTTCATTCATTAAATAAAATACTCATTAAAATTTTTAATAGTTGAATGAAATTCAATTTTTTTAAAATATTCAAAAGGATCTTTAATTTTTACATCAGCTTTATTATCGGTGTGATAAAAATCATATAGTCTTGTTACAAAAAATCTCATAGCGGCCCCCATGGATAGGATCGGTAAATATTTTTTCTCATCTTCACTTAAAGTTCTTATTGATGAGTATCCATCTATAAGATTTTTAGCCTTAGTCATATTGAATGTAGAATTGTTGTCAAAGCATATAGAGTTTATGCAAATTGCTATTTCATAAGCAAAGAAATCATTACATGCGAAATAAAAATCTATAATCCCAGAAACTTTATTATTTATAAAAAATATATTATCCGGAAATAAATCTGCATGAATAATGCCTTGAGGCAGATCTTTAGGCCATTTATCTTTTAAAAAATTTAAATAGTTCTTAGTTTTTTTAATAATAGATTCGTCTAAATCTATTTTTTGTTTAATAGTTTTTTCAAAAATATTATTCCAATTTTCGATAGATAGATTATTTTTTCTATTAATATTAAATTTTCTTGTTATCTCATGTAATTGAGCTGTTATTTTTCCTATTTCAAAACAGTCTTCGCTAGTTATTTTATTTTTGGATTTTCCATTTAAAAAAGTCATTAATGCAGCATTTTTTTTTTTAATTTTATTAATTTTTTCATTATTTTTATTTCCAATAGGTTTAGGGGAAGGAAATTTATTTTCTGATAAATTAGATAGTAATTTTATGAAGAACGGTAAATCATTTTCATTAACTCTTTTCTCATAAATAGTAAGGATATAATCTTGCTCTGTTGTTTTAATAAGATAATTCGTATTTTCTACACCTTCCGTAATTCCTTTGTGGTCTTTAAAATTATTAATATTGTATTGCTCTAGGAATTCTCTAACTTCTTCATGTTCTAATTTAGTATAAACAGCCATTATTTAATAAGCATTGTCGGAAGTTTAAAAGAAACTTTCTCAACTGAAGTAACTACTTCTTCAAATTTAATATCGGTAATACTTTTAATTTCTTTAATTAAATTCTCAACTAATATTTCAGGAGCTGAAGCACCAGAAGTAATGCCAATATTTTTGGAATTTTTAATTTTATCAATAGGCAATTCTTGATCAGAGTGCATCAATATACTTTCTTTACAACCGAATCTTTTTGCAACTTCTACCAATCTTTGTGAGTTGGAAGAGCTTCTGCTCCCAACGACTAAAAATAAATCACATTTTCCTGCAATTTGTTTAACTGCTTCTTGACGATTTGTTGTCGCATAACAAATATCACTTTTGATTGGTTCTTTTATTGAGGGGTATTTTTTTTTTAATTGAGAAATAATTTCCAAAGTGTCGTCTACTGAAAGAGTAGTTTGAGTTATATATGCGAATTTATTATTTTCAATTTTAGGAGAGTAATTTTCTATATCACTTTTATTTTCAATTAATGTAATATAATTATTATCTATTTGCCCCATAGTTCCAATTACTTCTGGATGATTTTTATGGCCAATAAAAATAATATTAAATTGATTCTTTGCTAACATTTCAGCTTCTCTATGAACTTTTGTCACCAAAGGACATGTGGCATCTATATAAATTATATTATTCAATTTCGCTTCATTAATTACTTCTTTAGGTACTCCGTGAGCTGAAAATATAACAGGTCTAGATTTATCTTTAATTTCAGAAAGCTCATCAATAAATATTGCTCCTTGCGATATTAGGCTTTTCACTACAAATTTATTGTGAACTATTTCGTGCCTTACATAAACAGGTGTACCAAATTTATGAATAGTTTTTTTCACAATCTCAACAGCTCTATCTACGCCAGCACAAAAACCTCTTGGACTTGCTAAAAATATATTCACAATTTTTTTTTTATTTTTTTCCATTAAATTTTAAATAATTAATTTAGTATTATATGAGTAAGTTTAATAGAGACAAAACTAATAAATATAAATAAATTGTATGAATTCATATCTAATCAAAGTTGGTTTTTTGTTTATTGAAATATATTAAATTACAATTTATGTTATATCATTATGCAAGAAAAAATTATTAAAAATTCAAAAAAAATTAATTTAGAAACTGGAAAAGATTATTATTGGTGCGCATGCGGTCTTTCCAAAAATGGAATTTTTTGTGATGGCTCTCATAAAAGCACGAATTTTCAACCAATGAAATTTACTGTTGCCGAAAATAAGGCTTATTTTTTATGCAGTTGTAAAAAAACAAACAACAGACCATTTTGTGATGGTTCCCATTCTAAGAGTTAAGATATTTTTGTTTGTTTTAATTGATTAAAAGTCTTTTCTAGATTTTTTTGATTAATAATTTTTATTTTATCAATGTTAGCTGGATCTAGTATTATTTTTTTAACTGCTTCTAAGGCAATTTTATTAGAAATATACTGAATATCTTTTATTGCCTTGATTTTCATTTGTTCTAATTTTTGTTCTAATGATTTTTTTTTATTAATCATTAATTGTTCAAATTTATTTTCCGATTCTTTGATAAATATTTTTGCATCTCTTTTCTCAGTATCCAAGATATCTTTGCTTTCGATATGCGCATCTTGAATTTTATTTTTATATTTTTTAAGCAATTTCTCACTTTCTATTTTTAAATTTTTTGTATTTTCAATTTCAGACTTAATTTCATTTATCTTGTCTTCTAATAACTTGTTAATAAGTTGAGGAATTTTTTTATAAATAAGTATTAAACAAAACGCTACAAAAGAAATTGCTACCCAGAAAGCTGCATCAAACATATCGACTCTCTTTTTGTTTTTTAGATATTTCTGAAATTATTGCTTTTAAATTACTATCGTTTGGTTTTGTTCCAGTTATTTTTTCAATAAGTTCTTTTGAAAATTCAGACGCAATTTCGGAAATGTTATCTAGAGCCTGTTGTTTAAAATGATTAATATCATTTTCTACTTTAGTCGTTTCAGCATTTAAGTAATTTTCAAATTCTTTTTTTTTAATAGATATTTTTTCATTAAATTCATCATTCAGTTTTGCTGAAATTTCTTTTGAATTTTTTTTAGCCTCATCTATTATTTTATTATATTCATTATCTAATTTTTGAATTTGATTCTTATTATTTTCTGTCTCACTTATTAGTGATCTTAACAAATCGGCTCTTTTATCGATTAAAGAAAAAAGTTTAGGACTAAAGAATTTATGAATTAAAAAATACAATAATCCAAAAAATATAATTAACCAGAATATCTGAGATAGCCAGAACTCAGGATTTAGTTGAGGCATTCCTTCTTTTGCTATTACTTCTTGCGCAAGAAATAAAGAAAGAATAAAAAAAATTAAATTTTTTTTCATTAATTAACTTAGGACGTAGATTTATTTTTAATAGTTAAAATGCAAAAAGTATTAATAATGCAATAACTAGAGCAAATAAACCTGTCGCCTCTGCCAATGCAAATCCTAATAATAATGTAGGAAATTGTTTTTGAGCTGCTGACGGATTTCTTATTGCTGCCGATAAGTAGTTACCAAATATAGTTCCTATACCCACACCAGCTCCTCCTAAAGCTATTGCTGCAAGACCCGCTCCTATTAACTTTGCTGCTGCTACTTCCATTTTTTTCTCCTTTTTTTTGTTAGTTTTAATGATGCATATGTAATGCATCGTTTAAATAAATACACGATAAAACTGCGAATACATACGCTTGTAAAAAAGCCACAAGTATTTCCAGAGCTGTTAATGCTACAGAAAAACTTAAAGGTAACCATCCACCTAAGATGCCTAGACTTACAACAAACCCACCAAAAACTTTTAACATAGTATGACCAGCAAGCATATTTGCGAATAAACGAACGGATAAACTTATAGGTCTACTTAAGAAAGATATTATTTCTATAACTACTAATAAGGGTAATAAAAAAACAGGAATACCTGATGGAACAAATATTTTTAAAAATCCCAAGCCATTTTTCACAAAACCGACAATAGTGACTCCAATAAATATTATAATAGCAAAAAAAAATGTAATGATTACTTGGCTAGTAACTGTAAATGAGTAGGGTAATAGACCAACCATGTTCATTGTTAATATAAAGATAAAAAGAGTTAGTATAAATGGGAAATATGGTTTTGCATCACTGCCAACAGTTTCGTTAATCATTTTTGAAATAAAATTGAATACAAGTTCATTAAGAATTTGAATTTTTCCTGGGATAATACTCACTTTTTTTGTTCCCAGAATAAAGAACGTAATGATCAAAATTGTACTAATCATCATAAATAAACTTGAATTAGTAAAAGAAATATCTATTCCATTTATAGATAAAGAAGGTCCAATTTTATGAACTTCGAACTGTTGCATTGGATTTGTTGCCATAAATTTAGTCTTTATTAATCATTTTTGCGGATCGTATAACATTAAATATGCCAGCAACAATACCAACTAATAATAGAATTATTAAAAAAATTGGCTTAGTTCCTAACCATTTATCAATGTACCAACCAATAAAAATTGCGACAAAAACTGCAGCTACTAATTCTGTACTGATTTTAAATGCAGAACCGATGGAATTATTGTTTTTTTGTATTTTATCTTTTTTATATTTTTTTTTTATTAACTCTATTCTAGACTTAAGATCATCAAACTCTGACATTATTTAATTTACGCTACCATCTCTTCAGCTTTTTCTAAATTTACAGCTACTAGTTGGCTCACACCTCTCTCAGCCATTGTTACTCCATACAATCTATTCATTCTAGACATTGTTAAAGCATGGTGAGTAATAATTACGAATTTTGTGTCAGTAATTTTTGTAAGTTCTTCTATAAGAGAACAAAATCTTGTAACGTTCGCATCATCCAATGGCGCATCTACTTCATCCAAAATACAGATTGGTGCTGGATTAATTAAGAATACTGCAAATATTAACGCCATTGCGGTTAGAGCCTGTTCACCGCCCGATAACAAGGTAATTGATTGTAATTTTTTTCCAGGAGGGCTTACTAATAATTCTAAACCAGCTTCTAAAGGATCGTCAGATTCTATTAGTTCAAGTCTAGCATTTCCCCCACCAAATAATTTTGTATATACATCATTAAATTTTCTTCCCACTTTGTCGAAGGCATCAATTAGTTTCTCTCTTCCTTTTTGATTTAGTCCATTAATGCTAGATTTTAACTTTAATATTCCACCCATAAGATCTTTTCTATCTTCCATCATTTTATTTATCTGATTTTCAAGATTTTTAGTTTCGTCATCTGCTCTTAGATTTACAGCGCCCATATTATCTCTTTCGTCCTTAAGAGTTTTTAGTGAAGCTTCCATTTTTTCAATACTTGTTTTCTGAATAGACAATTTATCTTCTTTATTTAAAAGATCATCTATTGAACATTTAAAATCTTCTTTAACTTTATCTTCTAACTCTGCAATCTTTACCTTATGATTATCTATAAGAGTTTCAAACCGAACTTTCTTTTCACGTCCGACAAGAACTTTCTCATTAATGTCTGTTAATACTTTGTTAATTTCTGTGATTTTATTTTCTGCAATTTCAATTTCAGAACTAATTTTTGCTCTAGCTTCTTCAGTATTTTTTATATTTTCTTGATAAAAACCTTTTTGCTCACCAATTTCACTTGGCTTTATTTGAATTTTTGTGATTTCTTTTTCTATATTTTTTAATCGAGATAGAAGATTTTCTGATTTTGTTATTGAGTTTTGTTCTAAATTGCGCCAGTTATCTATTTCAGTATCAATACTCTTAATTCTTTCTTTTCTTTTAATAGAGTCATTTTTTATTGTTTCGTACTTGCTTAAAAATATTGCATATTTTTCTTGTAATTCTTTAAGTAAAAAAGTTTTTTGAGTAAATTCGTTCTTTACATCTTCTTTATTAAAAGATGATAATTGCTCATCATCTTTTTTGATTAAATTATATAAATTTTCTATATTTTTAGATGTCTCTTTAAAACTAATTAAAACATTTTTTAAATTTTCTTTAATTTTTAGAGATTCAATATTTTCAAAATTATTTATAATATCATTTAATATTTTAGACTGATTGTAACTAAAATCTTTAAAGTAGTTTAAATAGTTATTAATTGCGGTTTTAGTTTCGGTATTTCCAATATTTGCAAATACTTTTTCCGACAAAGTTTCCAGTGCTTTCTGTTCAAGACTTAATTCCTCTGAAATTTTTTTAAAGTCACTGTTTGTTTTATTCTCAATTTCGTAATATGTTTTTTCAAATTCTAGTACTTCAGTTTTTTCTTCTGTTAATCGCTTAATATTAGAATTAGCATTGTTGATATTGATATTTTCGCCTTGTAAATCATCATTAGTATTTTTTAGATTAACTCTAAGTTTTTCTGATTCTTCTTTAGTTCTTTGTTCTTGTTTAAACAGATCTTCGTATTCTAAGTTTAACCTTTGTAGTTTGCTTGTAATTTCTGCAAAATCATTTCTTAAAGGCTTAACTCTTTTATTTTCACTTTCTAACAGCTCACTGCTATAATTTTTTTCAATTGTTACTGCGCTAATATCATCGTCAATTTCATTTAATCCTTCTTGGCTTTCTTTAAGTTCTTTATTAATTTCTTGAATCTTCAAATAAGAAAGTAGAGCTTCATTTTTTTTAATATCATTAGATATTGTTTTGTATCTAGATGCCTCTTCTGCCTGTTTCAGTAAATTCTTTAGCTGAAGTTCAATTTGTTTCATTATGTCGTCCGCTTTTTTTAGATTGTTTTCAGCAGCGTTCAATCTTAACTCGGCCTCATGTCTTCTAGCATGAAGACCTCCAATGCCAGCAGCCTCCTCTAATATTGCTCTTCTGTCAGTAGGTTTTGCAGTGATCAACGAACCAACTTTTCCCTGACTTACCATTGATGGAGAATGAGCTCCGGTAGAAAGATCTGCAAATAATATTTGCACATCTCTTGCTCGAACTTCTTTTCCATTAATGTAGTAACTCGAACCTTTGTCTTTTTCTATTCTTCTTTTAATTTCTATTTCGGGAGTATCTCTAAATTGAGGAATATTTTCGTCATTTTCAAGAAGAACATTAACCTCAGCAATATTTTTTGAAGGACGGTTTGATGTACCAGAAAAAATTACATCCTCCATTCCGCTACCTCTAAGACTTTTTGCAGACGTTTCGCCCATGCACCATCTTAAAGACTCTACAATATTCGATTTTCCACAGCCATTTGGACCAACAATTCCTGTGAGTCCATCTTCAATTAGCAAATGAGTTCTATCGGCAAAAGATTTAAAACCAACTATTTCTAGTTTTTTAAATTTCATTTTAATATCTTTGATATTTCTTTTGATAAATTTTCAAAATTAAGATTTTCTTCAAATTTTTTTTCATTAATAATAATAGTAGGAGTAGAATTAATAGCATACTTTTTTTGTCCATCAATTCTGTCATTTAATATTTTATCCTCCAATTTTTGATCCTTTAAACAGTTAGAAAGTTTTTCATCAGATAAATTAAATTTATTAGCTATAGAAAATAATTTTTTATTAATTTCTTGTATCTTATCTCCAGATGACCAAGTATTTTGATTTTTATAAATCTCATCAATTAGCAAGATACTCGATTCTTTTGTTGAGCATCTAACAATTTTTGATGCATTTAATGCAGGAATATCTAGCGGAAAATCAATAAAACTAATCTTTATTAAATCTTTATTTACATATTCTTTTAATAATTTCGGATAAGTATTTTTATGAAAATTAGCACAATGTGGGCATGTAAATGAACTGTAAATTTTTATTTCTACTTTTGCATTTTTGTTGCCGACAAATATTTCTTCAATATTTTTCCCATACGACAAAGAACTAAATAATGTAATAAAAATTATAATTAAGATTTTTTTTAAGTAATTTTTAATTATGATCATAATTTTTATTTATAAAGTTTTAAAAATATCTCTTTTAAATTTATATTTTTAATTTCATTAATTTTTTTTAAAATATTATCGCTTAATACAATCTTTTTTTTTTTTAATTCAACAGAAGATTCCTTAGAAATAATTTGTATTTTATTAATAGCGTTAAATCCAAAGTAGCTATTAACCTTTTCTATAATTTGGTCTCTAGAGTATTCGATTTCGATTAATATATTTTTATTAACATTGAGTGAGAGAATATTTTCATTATTAATTTTTTTAATTTTTACAGGAGTGGCATCTTTAAAAACTTTTTCACTAACTATGTTCTTCCAATTTTTAATTATTTCAAAATGTATAAAGCCGTCTTTTTTAAGTATTTTTTTTAAATTTTCTGGTAATAAACTTTGCAAAGGTCTTAGACCTTGATTAAATAATTTATTAGAAGATTTATTAACCACCATGAAAAATGTTTTATCAAATAAAATTCTTGCTTGGTACGATAATCATCACAGAGATTTGCCTTGGCGGAAATATCGTGGTTTTCAGGATAGAATTTATA
Organism: Candidatus Fonsibacter sp.; assembly: GCA_009693745.1. Taxonomy (GTDB): domain Bacteria; phylum Pseudomonadota; class Alphaproteobacteria; order Pelagibacterales; family Pelagibacteraceae; genus Fontibacterium; species Fontibacterium baikalense. Next base: position 608 of record SHWR01000019.1, on the reverse strand, counting down.
AAGTCTTAGTTAGCGAGTTTATGCTGCAGCAAACTCAAGTCAAAACAGTGATTCCTTTTTTTAATAAGTTTTTAAAAGAGTTCCCTAATCTTAGAAAGTTATCAGAAACAAAAGTAGAAAAAGTTTATAAACTTTGGCAAGGCCTTGGATATTATTCAAGAGCAAGAAATTTATTAAATACTGTAAAAATAATTCAATCAAAATATAAAGGAAAACTTCCTGCTGATTTTGAGATTTTAAAAAGTTTTCCTGGGATAGGCGATTATACGGCATCAGCTATTATGGCTATAGCTTTTAATAAAGATTATATAGGCGTAGATGGAAACGTTGAAAGATTTGTAGCTAGACTATTTGGTTATAAAAATAATAAAAATAACTTTAAAAAAAGTATTTATGCAAAATTAAAAGAAATTAAATCAGAAAAAAACTTTTCCCAATTTGCACAAGCATTAATGGAGTTGGGAGCATTAATATGTACTCCACAAAATCCAAGATGCAATACTTGTCCCGCAATAAACAATTGCGTTTCTTATAAAAAAAAAGATTTTAATTATAAGATATTGAATAAAAAAAAAGTTAATATTAAAAAATATTATTTACTATATGCT
>SHWR01000001.1 GCA_009693745.1 Candidatus Fonsibacter sp. | reverse complement strand
AGATCTAAAGAAGTTTTTTCTAAATTATTCGATCCTTTAATATTTTGTGCTCTAAAATTCACAATTTCAATTCCTTCTGTAACATAATAAACTTGATCTCCAAGATTCTCTCCTAAAATAGTTTTATCTCCAACTGTCACATGGTAAAAGTAATCTCCATAGATTCCTAAAAATCTTCCCACAGCATCTCTAGGACTTGAAGGGCCTAAGAATGGAACTACAGCGTAACAACCATGACCAACTCCCCAAACCGCAAATGTTTGACCAAAGTCTTCTTTATTTGTTTTTTCAATACCTAATGCTGTAGCTGGATCAAATATTCCAAGAATTCCAACTGTAGTATTGATCGTAAATCGGAAAAGAGTAGTCATTGCTTCACCAAAGTTTCCTTGTAAGATTTGGTTAGGAAAAGAAAGCGTAGAGTCTACATTTAATAAAGCATTATTAATTCCATTTCTAAATTCAACGGGCAATATATTGTAGCCTTCAGCAATTGGTTTAAAAAAATATTTATCAACTGACATATTAAAGCTAAACACTGCTCTGTTAATACTTTCGTTGCAGTCAGGAACGTCAACCGCCGCTAATAAAGGCTTTGAATTAAAAAGTATTAAAAAAAATAAAATTAGTATGTTTTTTCTCATAATCTTAAAGTGGCATCTATATATGTATTTTATATAATATTATAATTAAAAATATTATTAAATATTATCTACTTTTATTATGTTTTAAGCTTAAAATTATGCAAATTATAAATTTACCGTCATCTAATTTTAAATTACACCAAAAAAAAAGAGATATTCGTTTTATAATTATTCATTATACTGGCATGCAATCTTTGCAATCTGCAGTAGAAAAACTTTCTGCATTTAAATACCAGGTCAGTAGCCATTATATTATAAGCAGAACTGGAAAAATTTTTCAATTAGTTAAAGATAATAATATTGCTTGGCATTCTGGGATTTCAAATTGGTTTAATTCTATAAATTTAAATAAAAATTCAATTGGAATTGAACTAGAAAACAAAGGTCATAGATATGGTTATCAAAAATTTTCCGAAATACAAATTACAAAACTTACTGAACTTTTAAAAAAATTAAAAAAGAAATTTCAAATTAAAAATATTAACATTGTAGGTCATTCGGACATTGCTCCAAATAGAAAAATTGATCCTGGAGAAAAGTTTCCATGGAAGAAACTTTATAAAAATAATTTAGCTATTTGGCATTCATTAGATGAAAAGTTTATTAGCTATTTTAGATACAAAAAAATTATAAATTTTAACAAAAAGAATTTGTTAAAAATGACTAAAAAGCTAGGATATACAAGGATTTTTTTAAAGGGTCATTTAGATAAAGATTTTACAAAAGCCTTTCAAAGAAGATTTAGACAGCAATTGATTAATGGTATTTTTGATCAAGAATGTTATTTAATTTTGAAAAATTTACAAAGATTCATTTAATAGTTGAATATTAATTTTTCTTGATGTAAAATTATCCTTGCCAGTTAGTTGAATGGTAGCTTTGATTTATTCAAAGAGGAAAGTCTGGGCTCCACAAGATAACAGTGCCAGCTAATAGCTGGCGAGGGTGACCTCAGGGATAGTGCCACAGAAAATAAACCGCCTTATCAAGGCAAGGGTGAAAAGGTGTGGTAAGAGCACACCGGGTTTTTGGTAACAAAAACCGCATGGAAAACCCCACTGGGAGCAAGACCAAATAGAAACAACATGATTTAAATTTATTTAAATCTAGCCTAATCTTGGGTGAGTTGTTTGGGTTGGTTGCTTGAGTCTATTGGCGACAATAGATCTAGATAAATTACCATTTTCAATGACAGAACCCAGCTTACAGACTAACTGGCAATTAAATAATCTTTTCTAATTTTAGCTAATTATTTTAATTGATATTAAATAATTTTAATTAGAACAAAATAAGAACAAAAATATTTAATTAAACATTTTTTCAGCATACTTCTCCATTGACTTACTATTATATACCATGTAATCCCATAATAACCCATAAATACTAAATATTAACTATTTTATGAATAAATTTATAGGGAATTTTTTTTTTAAAAAAATAAATGTTTATATCAACATACGAAAACAAGTTAGACAAGAAAGGCAGAGTATCAGTGCCAGCTAGCTTTAGATCTTATTTATCATCATTAGGATATAATAGTGTTGTTTGTTATCCTTCATTTACAAATTCATCAATTGAGTTTTGTCCTCAAAGTAGAATTGAAAAATTAAGTGATAGTATAGACAGTCTCAGTCCTTTTGAAGAAAATAGAGATACTTTTGCAACTTCAATACTCGCAGATAGTTTTCAATTAAATTTTGACTCTGATGGGAGAGTAGTTCTTCCAAAAAAACTTTTAGATCATTCTGGAATTAAAGAAACAGTTTTTTTTGTAGGACAAGGAAAAACATTTCAAATGTGGGAACCTCAAAAGTTTTCAAAATTTAGAGAAGAAGCAAGAAAGAAGGCTAAGACATTAAGATCAAATTTAAAATGGTCTTAATGAATATTAACAAATAACAATAAAATAAAAGGAGACGCAAATGACAATAAAAATAAATGTACCAGAATTAAGAGAATTAAAACCTAGAATAGTTGTTCTAGGAGTTGGAGGAGCAGGAGGTAACGCAATTAACAATATGATGGATTGCGGAGTTCAGGGTGTTGAATTTGTTGCTGTAAACACTGATGCTCAAGCTCTAAAGTTTAATAAAGCACCATGTAAAATTCAACTTGGAACAAATTTAACTAGAGGGCTAGGAGCTGGAGCAAAATCTGATATTGGCCAAGCAGCTGCAGAAGAAACTTTAAATGAATTAATAAATCTTTTACAAGGCGCAAATATGGTTTTCATTACTGCCGGAATGGGCGGTGGTACAGGAACAGGTGCTGCGCCCGTAATTGCTCGAGCAGCTAAAGATTTAAATTTATTAACAGTAGCGGTGGTAACGAAGCCTTTTGTTTTCGAAGGTCCTGGAAGATTAAAAGCTGCTGAAAGAGGTTTGGAAGAATTAAAAAAATATGTTGATACAAGCATTATAATTCCTAATCAAAATTTATTTAAAGTTGCTAATGAAAAAACTACTTTTCCCCAAGCATTTAAAATGGCCGACAATGTTTTAATGCAAGGCGTTAGAGGAGTTACAGATTTAATTGTTAAGCCAGGTCTTATCAATCTAGATTTTGCTGATATCGAAACAGTCATGAAAGGTATGGGCAAAGCTATGATGGGAACTGGAGAAGCAGAAGGAGACAAGAGAGCAATAATGTCCGCAGAGGCGGCTCTGTCTAACCCATTAATTGATGATTATTCATTAAAAGGTGCAAGAGGTCTTCTTATAAATATTACTGGTGGTAATGATATTACTCTATTCGAAGTTGATGAGGCTGCTAATAAAATAAGAGCGGAAGTTGATCCTTCAGCTGAAATTTTAGTAGGCTCTACCTTTGAAGATGCTTTAGAGGGAAAAATGAGAGTGTCAATTGTTGCAACTGGCCTAGGCGGAGAAGCCGCAATTAGTAATAAACCAGTAGTTAGTATGATGAGACACATTAATAATAGGAACAATGGATACAGCAATATTTATAATAAAAATCAGCAATCTTTTGTTCCAAATTATACAACTCAGAACGCTCCACAAGCAATGACCAATGGAGCAACAGCTCTTGATATGTTTCAAGAAACTGCACATGCTGCCGAAATAAATAATCAAGCATTGAAACATATGGATGTTCAAGAGCAAGCTATAAATTCTAACACTGCTCTAGAACAAAAAATTTCTTCTAAGGATTTAAGCGTATTAAATGAAAAGGAAAATATGCAAATAGTTGAAGAGGTTAAATCTTTTCCAAAACTATTTTCAGAAGATGAAAATTTAAAAGGTATTTCTGATGATAAAGAAGGATCCTCTCAATTTTTTAAAGATTTAGGACATGATCTTACGGACGCAGAAAAAGCAGATTTAGAAATTCCTGCTTTTTTGAGACGTCAAACTAATTAGAGATTAATTAAAGAAAAAATTATCTTATGTCACTGGAATTTAAACACATTCCAGTGATGTCGGAGGATATCGATAAAATACTAGCTCCTTATAAATCTGGCATTTATATTGATTGTACTTTTGGAGGCGGAAGTTTTACCAAAAAAATATTATCTGAAAAAAATACAAGGGTTATTTCTATTGACCGTGACGATTTTGTTGAATCTTTTTCTAAAGAAATAAAAAAAAATTATAGGAATAGATTTGAATTTATAATTGATAAATTTAGTAATTTAGAAAATATTTTAAAAGAAAGAAATTTGCAGAACAAACCTGTTGCAATAATTTTCGATCTAGGTCTTTCTTCTTTTCAAATCGACAATCCTGAAAGAGGCTTTTCTTATCGACAAGATGGATTGTTAAAAATGACTATGGGAAAAAATAATATCTCAGCACATGATATTGTAAATAAACTTAATCAAAAAGATTTAAGAAATATTTTTAGTTTATTTGGAGAAGATAAAGATTCAGGATTAATCGCAAAACTTATAGTGCAAAAAAGACAAGATAAAGAAATAAGCTCAACACAAGAGTTGGCAGAAATTATTTTAAGAGCTAAAAGATACAAAAATAGCAAATATAACAAAGTAGATTCTTGTGCAAAAATTTTTCAAGCAATCAGAATGATTGTTAATCAAGAATTATCGGAACTTTATAAAGGTTTAATTTCAGCAATAAAAAATTTATCTATACATGGAAAAATAGTTGTTATTACCTTTCATTCTTTAGAAGATAAAATTGTTAAAAAAATTTTTGATATTTTTTCAAACAAGACAAAAGGAACATCACGCTATTTGCCAGAAAGTAATAAAAATGAAAATTTTAACATATTGGAAATTAAAGACAGAAAACCTATTATTGTATCGAAAAAAGAGATAAATAATAATAATAGATCAAGATCTGCAAAATTAAGAAGCGCGATTAAAATTCAAGATCATTCTTTTGAATTTAAAAGATCATATTTAAATCTCGAAAAATATTTCCAGATAGAAGAAATATGCGTAAACAAATAATAATTTTATTATTTATAGTTATTTTTGGAACAATATGCGTGTCTTATATTAAGAATAAAACTCGTGATCTAGAAAAAGAAATACTTAAATTAAAGCAAGAACAGACGGATCTAGTTGAAAAATTAAAAAATGAAAAACTAGAGAATAATTATCTTGCTTCTCCTGAAAGAGTAAAAAAATTAGCTAAACAACATTTATCTTCAGACTATATTGAAATGGATAAAACTAATTTTAAATACTTAAATGAAAAATAAACTAAATAATAATAAACAAAAAAGCTTTTATTTTCAGAATTTTATTAAAAACGATAATGAAAATAATATAAATAGTATTCACTCCTTATTTAGTTCTAGAGCAAATTTTATATTTAAAATATTTTTCTTTGTATTTTTAGTAATTTTATTAAAGCTTTTGTATCTTGGTATTAACAGAAGTAATGAGATTAATTTTGACGATTTTATTATTGACAAAGACTACAGCCAAAGAAGAGATATTGTTGATAGATCTAATTTATTAATAGCTAAAAATATTGATATTTATGATCTTGTTTTAAAAGTAGATAAGACAAAAGATTTACCTCAACTTTTAATTAAATTAAAATCTCAATTTCCAGGCTTAAATATAAATGAAATTCAAAAAGAAAGTGTAGAGAAAAAAAGATTAGTTCTTAAGAAAAAACTTGATCATATCGAGTATAAAAAAGCAATTATGCTAGGTGAACCTGCAATAGAACTAAGTAAAAGACAGGTTAGAATTTATCCTCAGAGAAATTTATTTAGTCATATATTAGGGCAAACAGATGAGGATAATAAGGGTATCTCAGGAGTTGAAAATCATTTTAATAATCAGATTTTCAATAAAAAATTTTCTGATAGTTCTTTTCAAATTACACTAGACACAATGATACAATCGCAAGTGAGAGATGCGCTAGAAAAAGCTATCGCAGATTATTCAGCAAAAGGAGCAGCGTCCCTTCTTATGAATGTTAATTCTGGAGAAATAATATCATTAGTTTCTTTGCCAGATTTTGACATCAACAGAAGAGCATTAATGAATGATGATAAATATTTAAATAAAATTACTCTTGGGGTTTACGAATTAGGATCAGTATTTAAAGCTTTGACAATCGCAAATGCACTAGAATTAAAGCTTATTGATGAGAATACTTTATTTAAGAATCTAGAAAAACAAGTATATAATTGTGGTATTACTCAGCCTATTAATGAACATGATAAAAATTTAAAAAGAGATCTTACTACCACAGAAATTTTAGTAAAATCATCTAATATAGGTACAATAAAAATAATAGAAAAAATTGGAATTGAAAATCATAAAAATTTTTTGACCAAGTTAGGAATATTTGAAAAAGCATCCGTTGAACTTCCAGAAAAAGGGAAATCTTTGCCAATGAAATGGGATAATTGTACTTTAGCGACAGCTTCTTATGGTCATGGAATTAGTACCACTCCAATACAGTTAGCATCAGCTTATGCATCATTAATAAATGGTGGATATAAAATTTATCCAACTTTAGTGAAACAAAATCAAAATACAAAAAAAGAAAGAATTATTAGTGAAGAAACGAGTAAGAAAATGGTTAAAATGCTTAGAAGGGTAGTTGATAAGGAAGATCCTATGCAAGGTACCGCTAAAAAAGCTGATGTTAATGGTTATTCAGTTATAGGAAAGACAGGAACAGCTATTAAAGTTTCTACAACATCGAAAGGCTACTCAAAAGATGTGATGACTGTCTTTGTCTCAGCATATCCTGAAGAAAAACCAGAGTATTTATTATTAGTTATGATTGATGAACCAAAAGCTATTCCTAGTAAAGGCTTTTACAAATCAGATTCAGGATGGAATGTCGTTCCAACAGCAGCGACAATTATAAAAAGAATAGGACCTATTTTGACTTCAAAGAATTATAATATTGCTCTGAATGTTAAGTAAAAAAATTAAATTTTTAAAATATCAAAATAGAGATTTTTCTATTAACTCAAAAAATGTAAAAAAAAATGATATTTTTTTTGCAATTGACGGTTCAAAACAATCAGGAAATTTATATTCTTCAGAAGCTTTATCAAAAGGAGCTTCTAAAGTTGTTACAAGTAAAAATATAAAAAATAAAAATTATTTAATAGTGAAAAATGTTAGAAAATTTTTAGCAGAAGCATGTTCTGTAAAATATAAAGAAAAACCAAATAATATAATTGCAGTAACAGGAACAAATGGAAAATCATCTGTTGCTAATTTTTATTTTCAAATTCTAAGAAATCTTAAAATAAATTCAGCAGTTATTGGTACTCTTGGTATTCTTTATAAGAATAAAGTTAAAAAAAGTAATCTTACAACTCCTGATGTTATTACAGTTCATAAAGAATTAAATTTTCTTAAAAAAAATAAAATTGATAATGTATGTTTAGAGGCTTCTAGTCATGGACTTCATCAAAATAGATTAGATAATATTAATTTTAAAGTCGGAATTTTTACAAATTTTACGCAGGATCATTTAGATTATCATAAAAATTTAAAAAATTATTTAAAATCTAAGCTTTATCTTTTTAGTTCTTTATTAAAAAAAAAATCTTTTGCTATTCTAGACTCTGATATTCCTGAATATTCCGTATTAAGTAAAATTTGTAAAAAAAGAAAAATAAACATTCTATCCTTCGGATCTAAAGGAAATATAATTAAATTAATTTCACATTATTTTTTAGGAAAGCAGCAGTTAGTAAAAATTAATTTTTTAAATAATATATATAATATAAGAGTTAATCTATTAGGAGATTTTCAAATTAAAAATTTATTTGCAGCAATGATAGCTTCCTATGTATCTGTTAAAAATACAAATAAAATTATTAACATTTTATCCAAAATAAGGTCTGCGACTGGTAGGATGCAGTATGTAGGTAGTAAAAAAAAATCAGCTGTAGTGGTTGATTACGCTCACACTCCAGATGCTTTAAAAAAGAGTATTCAAACATTAAAAAAGCAGTTTAATAAAAAAGTAGATGTTGTATTTGGGTGCGGTGGTGATCGAGACAAAGGAAAAAGATATAAAATGGGGAAAATAGCAGATCAATTCGCTCATAAAATATATCTAACGAATGATAATCCCAGATCTGAAAATCCTACTTCTATTATTAGGCAAATTAAAAAAGGGTGTTCAAGATCAAAGGTTATATTAGATAGAAAAATGGCGATTAAATCAGCTATTAAGAATCTTGAGACTAATAGTATTTTATTGATTGCTGGAAAAGGACATGAAAATTATCAGATAATAAATAATCAAAAAAAATATTTTTCTGATCAAAAAGTATCTGAAAATTTTTTAAACTAAAATGACAAAGTATCTTTATTCAGGTGAGGAACTTAATGCAGTTTTTAATTCAGATGTAAATAATAAGTCATTTTTTAATAAAGTTGCAATAGATAGTAGAGAAGTTTCAAATAGAGAAATATTTTTTGCAATAAAAGGAAATAATGACGATGGTCATCGATATGTTAAAAAAGTTTTAAAAAATAGTAATAATTTAGCTATCGTTAGTAAAACAGTTAAAAATAAAAGATCGCTAAGAACTCAGAATACTTTAGAAAGTTTAAGAGATTTAGCATCCTACGCAAGACAGAGAAGCGAAGCTAAGATTGTAGCTATAACTGGTAGTTGTGGAAAAACTTCATTAAAAAATTTATTAAATAGTTCATTACATAAGTTTGGAAAGACGTATTGCTCACGTAAATCTTTTAATAATCATTTTGGAGTTCCTTATTCTTTAGCAAATTTAAGTTCTGATAATAAATATGGAATTTTTGAGCTTGGAATGAGTTCAAAAGGTGAAATTGATAACCTTGTTAATTTAGTAAAACCGCATGTCGCAATTATAACTAATATTGGTCCTGCTCATTTAGAAAATTTTAATAATATTTTTGAAATTTGCAAAGCAAAAGCAGAGATTATGAATGGCATTTCTCAAAATGGAGTTATTATTTTAAATAAAGATGATAAATTTTTTAATTCTCTTAAAAAAATTGCAAAAGATAAAAATATTAAAATAATAACTTTTGGTTTTTCAAAATCAGATATTCAGATAAAAAAAAATAGAGAAAAAATATTTTTTAAAATAAAGAATAAAATAATTAAATTTAAAATAAAAAATTTTAGCAAGTCTTATTTATATAATGTAGCAGCAACATTATGTGTTCATTATTATTTAAATCATAATATAAATTTTTTAAAAGATAATTTTAATAATTTTAAAATTACAGAAGGCAGAGGAAATGAAAAAAAAATTAAAATTAAAAATAAAAAAATTCTTTTAATTAATGATAGTTATAACTCTAATCCAACATCTCTTAATGAAGCAATTAATAATTTTTCACTAAGAAAAAAAAATAATCAAAGAAAAATTTTGATTATGGGTGATATGTTAGAACTTGGAAAACGATCAAAATATTATCATCAACAAGCAGCAAAAATATTAAACAAAACTAATATAGACAAAGTTTATTGCATAGGTTCAGAGATTAGGCACGCTTATCAAAAGCTAAATCATAGCAAAAGAGGGCTTTTGATTAAAAATATTAGTTTTCTCAAAGAAAATATTTTCAAACTTTTAGAGAATAATGATATTTTGTTAGTTAAATCATCAAATAGAATTGGTTTGTTTAATTTTTTTAACAAATTTTAATAATGCTTTATTTTTTTTTTAAATATTTTTCATCTGAAGTAAGTGTTTTTAATGTTTTTAAATATATTACTTTTAGAACTGGTATTTCAGTCGTTACTTCATTAGCTTTTATACTTTTAATTGGAGAAAGTTTAATTACTAAGTTAAAATCATTTCAAAAATATGGTCAGCCTATACGTAATGACGGCCCTTTATCACATATTATAAAAAAATCAGGAACTCCTACCATGGGGGGATTGATAATTATTTTAAGCATCTTATTTTCAACCTTGTTGTGGGCCGATCTTACAAATAAATATATTTTAATTTTAATTTTTTGTTTACTATGTTTTGGAACAATAGGTTTTGTTGATGATTATTTAAAAGTTATCAAAAATAATTTTAGGGGGATTAGTGCTAAATTAAAATTATTTTTACAAATTTTAAGCGGTATAGTTGTTATATATTTAATAATTTTAAATACTGAAGTAGAGCATAATTATAAAATTTATTTTCCGTTATTTAAGAATTTTATTTTAAATATTGGAATTTTTTATTTTATATTTGGTTTAGCGGTTATTGTTGGTTCATCTAATGCCGTTAATTTAACAGATGGTCTTGATGGACTAGCGATCGTTCCAGTCATTCTTGTTGCACTGACTTTTGCATTTATAGCTTATGTTTCAGGCAACATTATTTTTTCAAAATATCTTCAGTTAGCTTATATTAAAAATACAGGAGAAATTTGTATTTTTTTAGGAGCAATGATAGGAGCCGGCTTAGGATTTTTATGGTTTAATTCTCCCCCGGCTAAAGTTTTCATGGGAGATACTGGTTCATTGTCTTTGGGGGCAGCACTCGGAGCTATTGGAATTATAACTAAGCATGAAATAGTTCTTGCAATTGTGGGTGGACTTTTTGTACTAGAATCTTTGTCAGTTATTATTCAAGTTCTCTCTTTTAAATTAACAGGAAAAAGAGTTTTTCAGATGGCTCCTTTACATCATCATTTTGAAAAAAAAGGCTGGAGCGAATCTACAATTGTAATTCGTTTTTGGATTATAGCGATAGTTTTTGCTTTGGTAGGTCTTGCATCTCTTAAATTAAGATAATGCTCTCTCTAGAACAGTGTAGCCAAAAAAAATTTTTAGTTTTTGGTCTTGGCATTAGTGGTAATGCAACTTTATCTCAGCTGCAAAAAAATAAAGCCAATATTGAATGCTGGGATGATAGTAAACAATTAAGAAAAAAATTTAAAGATAGATATCGAGTAAACAAAGATTGGTTTAAGAGCAGTTATGATTTTATAGTCATATCGCCAGGAATTAATATTTATTCACATTCAAAAAAATGTTTTTTTCAGAAAAATAAAAATAAAATTATTACTGATTTAGATTTATTTTGTAGCTCTATTAAAAATCAAAAAGTTATTATGGTAACCGGCACCAATGGTAAATCCACCATGTGTAAATTAATTTATGAGTTATTAAAAAATTCAAAAAAGCAGGTTTATATTGGAGGAAATTACGGAACTCCCGTCTTAGCTTTACCATATAAAGAAAAATCGGCAATTTTTGTACTTGAACTGTCATCTTATCAGCTCGACTATTCCTCACGCTTATCAAGCTCGGTTTCAATTTTGTTAAATGTTAGCCCGGATCATATTGAAAGACATGAGAGTTTTAGCAAATATATTTCAGCTAAGCTTAAAATTTTTAAAGGATTAAAGCAGACAGGAATTGGTTTTTTAGATTTGAGCAATGATAAGCAGTCTATAATATTTAAAGTTTTAAAATCTGAGAAATATAATCAAAAAAACATTAAATTAATAAAAAAAAATATTCATTATTATATTAAAGATGATTTAATTAGTGCACAGCTAAAAGGACTTCATTTTAAAAATTTTCTTTATATTGTCTTGCAAATTGCAAAATTATTTAAAGTTTCAAATCATGCTTATTTAAAAACCGTTAAAAATTTTAAAGGACTTCCTCATAGACAAGAAATTATCAAGATAAAAAATAATTTAACTTTTATAAATGACTCTAAAGCAACAAATTTTTCATCAACTGAAGTCGCTTTAAATAATTATAAAAATATTCATTGGATTGTAGGAGGACTTGCAAAAGCAAAAGATAAAATAATTGTTGGTAAATTTAGAAAATCTATATTGAAAGCTTACATTATAGGAAAAAATATAAATTTTTTTTTAAAACAAATTAAAAATACTATAAAGTATAATGCTAGCCGCTCTCTTAAGAATGCATTGCTATCAGCTTTAAGTGAAGCAAAAAATTACCCTAATTCAAAACAAGTTATATTATTAAGCCCTTCAGCTGCTTCTTTTGATCAGTATAAAAATTTTGAACATCGAGGAAATACCTTTAAACAGTTAGTAAAAAAATATTCATGATAAATCTTGGCAGAACCAATACTAATCAACTGGCTTTATGGTGGAGAAATATTGATAAACTACTTTTTATTTTAATAATTTCTTTAATATTTTTAGGAATATTTTTTGCTTATACGTCTACTTCTAATATTGCTTCAGAAAGAATATATAAAACAGATTATCTTTTATTAGCAAAACATATTTTATTTGCATTTATAAGTTTTTTAATTTTAGCTTTCTTGTCTTTATTGGACGCAAAGCAAATAGAGAAATATTGTATTTTAGGTTTTATTATTACCTCCTTTTTATTGTTATCAGTCTTAATTTTCGGAGTGGAGGTTAAGGGTTCTAAAAGATGGATAAATTTAATTTTTTTTAGATTTCAACCAGTTGAAATTTATAAACCTTTTTTTGTTTTATTGTGTTCTTTAATTATTTCTAATTCACAGATAGGAGATCTTAAATTAAGAATTTTTTATAGTTTTTGTGTATTATTTTTTTCTTTATTATTATTACTAAACCAGCCTGATGTTGGTCAAAGCTTATTAATTTTTTTAGTTTGGTTAATTTTAATATTTGTTTCTGGAGTTAGTATTATTCTTCTTTTTTTTTTAGGTTTGGTTATCTTTTTAGGAATAGCATCCGTAATATTATTATTTAGCGATAGGTTTTCTTATATTTTAAGAAGATTAAGAACTTTTATTGATCCTAGTAAAGGAGATAATTTGCAAACGCAAAAAGCACTGGAGGCATTAAAACAAGGTGGATTTACAGGAAGAGGAATAGGCGAAGGAATATTGAAAGAGAGAGTTCCTGAGGCACATACTGATTTTGTTTTAGCAGTGATCGGCGAAGAATTTGGTATTTTGATGATATTAATAATTTTTTTAATAATAACTTTTATTTTTTTAAGAGCTTTTTCTCAATTTAATAGTGAAAACAATTCTTTTAGAAAATTAGTGTTAATAGGATTGTCCTGTCTAGTTTATTTACAATCTATTATTAACTTAGGAGTTACTTTAAATATTCTTCCAAACAAAGGAATGACCTTTCCTTTTATAAGTTATGGAGGATCATCCATGATTGGCTGTGGAATAATATTTGGAATATTACTTTGTTTTACTAAGAGAAAATTATCTTAATGAAAAAGATTTTAATTTGTACAGGTGGTACTGGAGGCCATATATTTCCAGCCATATCAATTGCCGAATATTTAGAAAAAAAAAATTTTAATGTAGATCTTATTACTGATTATAGAGCTAAGAAATTTATAAATAATATTAATCTAAGAAATATTACATTTATTAATGTAAGAACACTCACAGGAAAAAAAGGTTTAGGGTTAATTTATTCAGTATTTTTAATATTTATTTCATTTTTATATTCAATTTTTTTTCTTTTATTTAAGAAACCACAATTAATTATTGGCTCGGGTGGGTATGCTTCTTTTCCTATTTTATTAGCAGCAAGATTACTTAATAAAAAATTTATTATTTATGAAACAAACTCTGTAGTCGGAAGAGTCAATAAATTTTTTTTAAATAGCTCGATAAAAATATTTACAGGATATCCATTAAAGAACTTAAATATAAATAATAATAATAAAATTAATTTTGTTGGACAATTAATTAGAGAGCAAATTTATATAGCAAAAGATAATAATTATTTAAAAAAAGATAATAATTTTGATTTTACTTTACTTGTTATTGGTGGAAGTCAAGGCGCAGAGATTTTTAGCAAAACACTGCCTCAATCCTTAAATAGATTATTTAATTTGAATAAAAAAATAAGAATTTTTCATCAAGCTGGAAATAAGGAGCAGGAATCAAAAATAGATTTTTCTTATAAAAATAATTCTAATGTTACTATTTTTAATTTTAAACCAAATATTGAAAAATATATGATGCTTTCAGATTTGGTTATTACAAGAGCTGGCTCTTCAACATTATCAGAGTTAGCTTTTTTACAGATACCATTTATAGCGATCCCATTTAAAGACTCTTTAGATAATCATCAATTTTATAATGCGGATTATTTTTTTAGAATAAACGCTTGTTGGCTTATTGATCAACAGGAGCTAAACAGTGAAAAATTATTTGATTTAGTAAAAGAACTGATCCTTAACAAAGAAAAGTTACTTGAAAAAAAGAGCAAATTAAAAGAATTAACCAAAACAAACGTTAATGAAATTTTTGAAAAAGAAATTAATAGTATTTTATCATGACTTTTAAAATCACAACTAATGATCAAGTTCATTTTATTGGCATAGGAGGAATAGGCATGAGTGGCATTGCCGAAATCATGCACAATATTGGATTTAAAGTTCAGGGCAGTGATCCATCAAGAGATAATAAAAATATAAAAAGATTGCAAAAGCTTGGATTGAAGATTTTTTTTAATCATGCAAAGAAAAATATAGGAAATTCTAAACTAGTCGTATTTTCATCTGCAATTAACAAAGATAATTCAGAGTTAAGAGAAGCAAAAAGAAGAAAAATACTAGTTATTCAGAGAGTAGAGATGCTTTCTGAAATTGTTAAGTTAAAAAAAAATATAGTGATTAGCGGTGCCCATGGTAAAACTACAATTACTTCATTGATATCAACACTTTTGTTTAAAGCAAAACTAGATCCAATGATTATTAATGGTGGCATATTAAACTCAATTAATTCAAACGCATTATTTGGAAAAGGAGACTGGGCGGTTGTTGAAGCAGACGAATCTGATGGTAGTTTTTTAAAAATACCAATTACTTATTCCGTAGTCAGTAATATTGATAAGGAGCATTTAGATTATTATAAAAATTTTAATAATATATATAAAAGTTTTGAAACTTTTATAAATAAGACACCTTTAATTGGTAAATCATTTATTTGTACCGATGATAAATTTTTAAAAAAAATTTTAAAAAAAAAGAATAAGTCTAACATCATTACTTATGGTTTTGAAAATGGATCAGATCTTCATCCTTACAATATAAAAAATTTAGGAAAAATGATGTGTTTTAATATGTCTGTAAAACTTAATAATAAAGTTGAGTATATTAAAAATATTGAGCTAAATTTATTGGGTAGATACAATGTGCTTAATGCAACTGCCGCCATAGGAGTTGCTAAAAGTTTAGGTATTAAAAATAATATTATCAAAAAAACTTTAAAAAATTTTTTAGGGGTACAAAGAAGATTAACTAAAATCACTAATTTTAGAGGAAGTGAAATTTATGATGATTACGCTCACCACCCAACAGAAATTACCTCGGTTTTAAATGCTATTAAATCCAGTTTTAAGGACAAAAAAATTGTAACAGTATTTCAGCCCCACAGATATTCAAGAGTTGCTTCATTAAAAAAAGAATTTGCAAACGCTTTTAAAGATAGCGATTTAATTGTTTTATGTCCTATTTATGCAGCAAGTGAGAAACCAATAAAAAATATTAATCATTATGAATTGGCTAAGCTTATCAAAAAGAATTTAAAAAAAGATGTTATATGCATAGAAAATCAATTTGATTTAGAAAGATTTATAAAACGTCATACTTATGGAAATGAAGTTATTGTTTGTATGGGTGCCGGAAGTATCAGTAGTTGGATTAGAGAAATTGCTGTTAATTTAAAAAATGAGCATTAATTTTTATTCACAAATTAAAAAAAATCTCCAAGGAGAGCTGAGAGAAAATTTCGATTTATCTAAATCTAATTGGCTTGGAATTGGAGGAAAAGCAAAAATTTTTTTTAAGCCAAAAGATCTAAAAGATTTACAAATATTTTTAAGAAATAATAATCAACATTTTCCAATTGTTGTAATTGGCTCTGGTTCAAATTTGTTAATTAGGGACAAAGGGTTTGATGGAGTGGTTATTAAATTTGGAAAAGATTTTGATTATATAAAAATTAATAACGATATTATTAATTGTGGACCTGCAACAAAAAAATCACTTTTAGCAGAATATGCTGCTAATAGTAATTTAACTGGCTTTGAATTTTTGTATTGTATTCCGGGAACGATTGCTGGCGGGGTAGCTATGAATTCAGGTTGCTATGGTAGCGATATATCAAAAATAGTATTGAGCATCTCGGTGATCGATATGAATGGAGAAATTAAAATTATTAATAATAAAGATATTAATTTTTCTTATCGACACAGTTCACTTACTAAAAATCAGATTATAACTAATATTGAGATGAAGGGATCTTTTCTTGAAAAACAGAAGGTATTAGAAATTATGAAAAATTTAAAAAATAAAAAAGATACTGAGCAACCGCAAAAGATTAAAACGGGGGGTAGCACTTTTAAAAATCCAAATAATTCAGATAAAAAAGCTTGGCAATTAATAAAAGAGTCTGGTTGCGCTGATTTAAAGGTTGGTGGCATTAAATTGTCTAATTTACATTGTAATTTTTTAGAGAATTTAGGTAAAGCAAGCTCAGAAGATGCAGAAAATTTAATTGAAAATATAAAAAAAGAGGTTTTTAAAAAAACTAATATAAACTTAGAGCTCGAATTAGAAGTTGTAGGAACAAAATGAAAAAAGAAAAAGTTACAGTTTTAATGGGTGGGATATCAGCTGAAAGAGAAGTGAGCATAGATAGCGGCAAAGCCTGCGCAAAAGCTCTTATTGAAATTGGTTTTGATGTGAAAAGTTTAGATGCAAAAGATGATTTTATCGAAAAATTAATTAAGAATAACCCTGATAAAGTTTTTAATGCTCTGCACGGAAGATTTGGAGAGGATGGTTCTATTCAAGGATTATTAGAGCATTTAAAAATACCCTACACTCATTCTGGAATTTTATCTTCAGCAATTGCGATGGACAAATTAACATCAAAAAAAATTTTTAAGGATGCAAAAATTAGCTCACCAGATTATCAAGTCATTAGAACTTTAGAAGATTTTAATAAATCAGAAATTGGATACCCGTGTGTTATAAAGCCAAATAACGAAGGATCTAGCGTAGGAGTTTACATTTTTAATGAAGAAAAGAAATCTAATCAAGAAACAATTATCTCTCTATTAAAGGAATATAATTTTCTAATTTTAGAAAAATATATTCCAGGAAGAGAAATACAGGTTGCAGTCATGGGCTCAAAAGCTTTAGGCGGAATAGAGATTGTGCCGACAAGATCTTTTTACGATTATGAAGCTAAATATTCAGCCAATGCCAAAACTAAACATATTATTCCTATTAAAATGAATGAATCTGATTATAAAAAGATTTTAGATATGGCTTTACAGGCGCATAATATTTTAGGCTGTAGAGGAGTGACGAGGTCAGATTTTAGATATAATGAATTCGATAAAATTAACAAAATTTATATTCTTGAAGTAAATACCCAACCAGGCATGACAAGTTTATCTTTAGTTCCAGAGATTGCTAATTATTACGGAATATCTTTCAATGAATTAGTTAAATGGATAATTAATGATGCTTCTATTAATAGATGATCAAAACAAAGAGATATATTTTTCTCGCTTTATTAATATTTCTTACAACATTTAATCCAGAGCTACCCTTACTAAAACTTGGCCTTTTTATTATTAAGAACGTTAATG
The DNA here is from genome assembly GCA_009693745.1 of Candidatus Fonsibacter sp. Lineage (GTDB taxonomy): Bacteria > Pseudomonadota > Alphaproteobacteria > Pelagibacterales > Pelagibacteraceae > Fontibacterium > Fontibacterium baikalense. Next base: position 48,823 of record SHWR01000001.1, on the reverse strand, counting down.
TTTCTGGTTCAAAGAATACTGATTTAGAAAAACTTAAAAAACAATTCAACTTTTTAGTTAACACTAGCATTTTAAGTGTAGACCATAAAAAAATGAATGAAATAATTTTACAAAATGAATGGATACATTTTGTAAATATTAATAAAAAATTCCCATCAATAATTAATGTAGTACTAGTTGAGCATGAACCTTTTGCGTTTTGGAAAAAAGGTAATAATAATTTAATAATTACTAAGGAATTTACATTAATAGAAAAATTTAATTTAAATAATTTTTCTAATCAAACACAAGCCAGAGGCAATTTTGATATTGAAGATCTCAAAAGACTTTATAAAGCGTTAAATAATAATAATTTTGATCTATCTAATATTACTAGTTTTGAATTTACAAATTCTGAAAGATGGGATTTATTTTTAAAAGGTAATAAAAAAATTATGCTCGGTAGATATGATTATAATGAGCAGATTAACAATCTAAATAAAGTGCTTATTCAGTCCAAAGATGAAAAAACCACATATATCGACTTAAGACTTAAGAACAAAATATTTGTAAAATAAATAATGAGTCAAAAAAATGAATTAATTGCATCTATAGATATAGGTTCTTCAAAAATTAAGTGTCTGATTGCAAAATTAAAAAATAATAAAATTGAAATTTTAGGAAAATCGATTGTTGCATCAAAAGGAATTGCAAAAGGACAAGTTACAAATTTCTATGAAGCAAATTTAGTGGTACGAGAATGTTTAGAAATTGCTGAAAAGCAAGCTGGTATTTCGTTAGACAATATTATTGTAAACGTAGAATTTGAAAATATCTCTAGCAACTTATTAACAGAGTATAAAAGTGTACATGGTGATCAAATAGAGCACGAAAAAGATATTCAGGGCTTGATACATATTGCCGTAGATGAAATTAATAAGAACAATAAAAATAAAGAAATTTTACATATTTTCACATCAAATTATAAAATTGATAAAAAGATTAATGTTGAAAATCCAGTTGGCTTTAAAGCAAATATTTTTTCAGCTGATGTTCATGCAGTCTTAGCAGAACAATCTGCTATTGATAATTTAAAAAATATTATTAATTCTTGTGAATTGTCAGTTGAGAATTATGTTTTTGGTGCGTATGCCTTAGGTCTTTCTTTTTTAAACCCAGAGGATTTAAACGAAGGTTTTATTTGTATTGATTTTGGCAAAGACAAGACAAGCTTTGCTGTTTTTGAAAATAGTACACTCCTATATGTTGGTGTTATTCCTTACGGCTCAATTCATGTTTCAAAAGACTTAGCTAAAGTTCTAGATATTAAAATAGAGGTTGCAGAAAGAATTAAAGTTGAAATTGGAGAATGTATATTAAATGAGAATAGCAAAGATAAGATTGAATATTTACCAGTTCATTTATTTCCAGATGATGATTTTAGAAAGATTTCTAAGACAATAGTTAATACTATTATTAACTCTAGGATTGAAGAAATTTTGCAGTTAATTTATAAAAAAATTAAGTCTTGCAATCTAATAGATATAAAAACTAAGAGAATTTATATTTCTGGAAGAGGATCAAACTTAGTTGGTTTAACAAATTTAATAAAAAGATATTTTTCACAAAGAGTCGAGCTTGTTTTGCAAAAAAGACATGAAGACCAAAATTTAGTTAATAATTTATCGCAAGATTTTCTAGTTTGTTATGGAATACTTAAGAACTATTTTTATGGATTTCCCTCAGAGGCTTTGCTAATTAAATTTAAGAATACAGGCTTTTTTTTAAGACTTTTATCTATTTTTCAAAAGTAGAAATCGTAACAAAAGGTGATTAGCTATTATTATGAATTTTACTAAATATCTTTAATCAAAAATATGTACCAAAAGACTTTAAAGTCAAAAATCAATTTCAAAGGAGTTGGTCTTCATAGCGGATTAGTTGCTAATCTTGTAGTTAAGCCATCAGCTCCTAATTCAGGAATAACTTTTGTTAGAGTCGATTACAAAGGAAAAGAAAAAATTATCAAAGCTCATATTAGTAACGCTTTGCCAGCAAAATTATGTACGACTATTTCTAATAAACATGCTTCAATTTCAACTATTGAACATTTAATGTCCGCTTTATCAGGATTGGATATTGATAATGCCATAGTAGAAGTTGATAGCCAAGAATTACCAATATTAGATGGAAGTTCAAAAGAGTTTGCGATTGCCATTCAAAACGTTGGAACTACAGTTCAAAGTTCTGAAAAAAAATATATTAAAATTTTAAAAAAAATTATTGTTAAAGATAAATACAAATCTATTTCAATTGAACCAACAAATAAAAATAATTTAGAAATTAATTATGAAATCGATTTTCATGATCGTGTTATTAAAAAACAAAGTAAAAAAATAGATCTAGAGAAAAATGGATTTATGGAAGTTCATGACTCTAGAACGTTTTGTCTGCAAAAAGATCTTGAAAATATATTTAAGATGGGACTTGCAAAGGGGGGCTCCTTAGAGAATGCAATTGTTGTTTCTGAAGATAAAGTTCTAAACCAAGATGGTTTGAGACATAAAGATGAATTTGTAAGACATAAAATTTTAGACTGCATAGGGGATCTATATTTGGCAGGTTTCTCACTTATTGGAAAAGTAAATTGTTATCAAGGCGGCCATGATATGACACGTAAATTATTAGAAGCCTTAATCAAAAATAAAAATGCATGGAATTTAGCAACACAAAAAACAAAAAATTTCTCTTCTGTTAGTTCTTATTCGCAAAATCAACTTGTAGTGAATTTATAATTTTAGTGGTAAAACTTAATTAAAAGCAATAATAAAAACTTTTAATTTTAATGTTTAAAAAAAAAACAATATTCCATATTTTATTAATTTTTTTGTTTGTTGTAAGTTGCTCTTCATCAGGTGATAAGCCTTTAGTGGCCCCTCCAAAAGAAAAAGTTAGTCTGCCCAAGTTATGGGGATATGCCATGGACGATTTTAATGAAGGTAAAGCAGAAGGAGCAATTGAAAAGTTTAAGATGGTAGAAAAAGATTATTCCTACACAGAATGGGCTCCAAAATCTTTATTAATGATAGCATATGTTTATTATGAAGCAAATCGTTGCGTGGATACACTTTCTGTACTTGAACGTTATGTAAAATTTTATCCGAATAATCCTGAAAGAGTTTATGTAGAGTACTTAATAGGCATTTGTTATTTTGAAGAAGTAAGTGAATTTTCTAAAGATCAAGAAAAAACTATTAAAGCAATTAATCAATTTAAATCATTAATAAATAGTTATTCAAATACCGAGTATGCAGACGACGCTAAATATAAATTAGATCTGTTAAACGATTTAATGGCTGGAAAAGAAATGTATGTTGCAAGATATTATATGAATAAACAAAAATGGGCAGCAGCTATCAATAGATTAAAAACAATTGTAGATAAATATCAAACCACAATTTATATCGAAGAGGCTTTATATAGACTTGTTGAGATTTATCATAAACTAGGATTGGAAGAAGATGCTAGTAAAGCTGCAGCAATTTTAGGTTATAATTTTAATTCTAGCGAGTGGTATAAAAAAAGTTATTTATTAGTTTCAACAAATCAGACAGCTTTACCTAAAAAAGATAAATCTCTTTTAGATAGTTTTAAAAAAATACTTAACTAATTTTTAATGAAATCTTTATCTTTAAAAGAGTACAAAAAAAAAATTACTTTAATTAAAAAACTAAATAAAGCCTATTATCATAACGATAAACCATTAATTTCAGATGCTGCGTATGACAAAATTAAGAAAGATATTTTAGATTTTGAGAAAAGAAATCCAGATATTTCAGATAAAGATTCTCCATCGAAAAAAGTAGGTTTTATACCTTCAGAAAAATTTTCTAAAGTTAAACATCTTGTGCCAATGTTATCCTTAGATAACGTTTTTACAAAAGATGATGTAGAAGATTTTTTAAAAAAAATTAGAAATTATCTAAATTTTGAAAAGGACACCCCTATAGAATTAACAGCAGAACCTAAGATTGACGGTATTTCTGCGTCTTTAATTTACAAAAATAATAAGATTATTCGAGGACTTTCCAGAGGAGACGGTGAGTACGGAGAAGATATAACAGAAAATTTACTTACCATTAAAGATATTCCAAAAATTATTAAGGGTGAAAGTACAGATAAAGAATTTGAGATTAGAGGAGAAGTTTATATTGGAAAAAAAGATTTTGAAAAAATAAAAGATGATTTTGCAAATCCTAGAAATGCAGCAGGTGGATCATTAAGACAAAAAGACTCAAAGAAGACAGCTTTAATACCATTAAAGTTTTTTGCCCATAGCATTGGCAATATTGATGAAAAAAGATTTAAAACGCACATAAATTTTTTAAATTTTTGTAAAAAAATTGGCTTTAAAATAAATCCACTTACAAGAACCTTCAATTCAGTAGAAGAGTTAATTAAAAGTTATCTTCATATTGAACAAATAAGATCTTCTTTAGATTATGATATTGACGGCATTGTTTATAAAGTTAACGACTTGACTTTGCAAAAAAGACTTGGAAGTTTATCATCAGCACCAAGATGGGCCATTGCCCATAAATTTTCATCTGAAAAAGCTACAACTATTATTCGCAAAATTGAAATACAAGTTGGAAGAACAGGAGCACTAACTCCAGTTGCAAAATTAGACCCAGTGAATGTGGGTGGCGTTCTAGTGTCTAATGCAACATTACATAATGAAGATGAAATTATTAGAAAAGATATAAGGTTAAATGATACAGTTATTATTCAAAGAGCAGGAGATGTTATTCCTCAGATCGTTGAAGTTGTTAAATCTAAAAGAGATAAGAATAGTAAAAAATTTATATTTCCAGAAAAATGTCTTTGTGGTCGACCTGCAGTTAAAGATTATAACGAAATTTCAAAAAAATTAGACGTAGTTAAGAGATGTACAGATACAGGATTTAATTGCGAATTTATGGCAAGAGAAAAAATTAAACATTTCGTGTCAAAAGAAGCTTTGGATATTGAAGGTTTTGGAAAAAAAATTGTAGAAGATTTTTGGTCTTTAAATCTTATCCGTTTACCTCAAGATATTTTTACTCTTGATTATAAAAAAATAGAAAAATTAGAAAGCTGGGGAGAATTATCAGTTAGTAATTTAAAAGCAGCAATTGAGAAAAGTAAAAATATTAGTCTTGCAAAATTTATATACAGTCTTGGCATACGTCATATCGGTCAAGAAAATGCTAAAAATCTATCACGTTACTTTGTTTTAATAAAAAATTTTTTAAAACTTTGCAATGAAGATCTTTTAATAAATGAAATTAATAATTTAGATGAGATTGATGGAATAGGAGAAACTCAGGTTGAATCGCTAATACTTTTTTTTAAAGATAAAAAAAATAATAAAGTGGTGCATGAATTAAACAAGATTTTAAATATTCAAGATTTCATAGAAAAAAAAATTGATAGTTTTTTTTCAGGAAAAAATATTATGTTTACAGGAGGATTTTCTATAATGAGCAGATCCGAAGCTAAGTCATTAGCAGAAATTTTAGGAGCAAAAATATTAAGCTCTGTTACTAAAAAATTAGATTATTTAGTTATTGGTTTGTCCAAACCAACAAAGAATAAAGTTGATAAAGCTAAAGAATTAGGCGTTAAAATTATAGAAGAAAAAGAGTGGTTAAAGTTATCAAGAAATAGCTGAACAGGCTTTAGTTAGTAATTTAAGTTCAATGCTATTCATAAAAGGTTTTAAGATATAAAAGATTTTTTGATGATATGTATTAATCCAATTTATTTCATTTTTATTTAAAAGATTTATGTTAATGCAGTCTTTATCAATTGGGACCATTGTTAGATTTATAAATTCTGAATAATTGTTATTAATTTTTTTACAATAAATTAAATTTTCAATTCTTAATCCAAAAAAATTTTCTTTATAAAATCCAGGTTCATTAGACACTATCATTCCAGATAATATTTTATGATTATTAAAAGGAGATAATCCTTGAGGTCCTTCATGTACATTTAAAAAATAACCAACACCATGTCCTGTTCCATGTGAATAGTTGTGCCCAAGTTTTAATAAAGGAGCTCTTGCAACTTTATCTATATGTTTTCCGAGTGTAGATTTTTTTAATTTATATGAGGCAACCGCAATATGTCCTTTAAGAACAGTTGAATAAATCTTTTTTTGAAAATTTGATATTTTACCAATAGCTATTGTTCGCGTTACATCAGTAGTTCCATAAAAATACTGACTACCAGAATCTAAAAGATATAAATTATTACCTTTGATCAGTTTGTTAGTTTTGTAATTTGATCTGTAATGAATAATGGCTCCATTTTCTGCAAATCCTGAAATAGTACTAAAACTAGGATATAAATAGTCTTTATGCTGTTTCTTATAATTTTCTAATTTAATCTGAGCAGATATTTCAGTTATCTTTGTTTTTTTGTAATTATTTTTTAACCAAAAAATAAATTTAGTTAAAGCAATTCCATCAAATAAATGAGCAATTTTTGTATTGCTGATCTCTGTTCTATTTTTAATAGCTTTTAATAAATAGATAGGGTCTTCGGTCTTAATAAGTTTGTTTGAAGAATGAATATTTTTTTCATAGAAAAAACTACATGTTTTTTTATCTATTAAAATTTTAGATTTTTTAATCTTTCTTAAGTAGTCAACAAAAAATTCTTCTTTAATAAAAATTACTTTCTTTCCAAAAAATCTTTTAATTTGTGGTGTAATTTTATTAACGTTCACAAAAAATATTATTACACCATTATTATTAAATAAAATTTTTCCATTTGTAAGAGGACTAGATGAAGCGTCAGATCCTCTAATATTTAATAACCATGAAATATTTTCAATTGCTGTTGAAAGAAAATAATGAATATCTTTTAATTTAAGAAATTTACTTACTTTATTTACTTTATTTAAGTAGTTTTCTCCATGATATTTTTCTTTTAAAAGATAAAACTTATTATTATTAACTTTAAATTTATTTTTCCAAATTTTATCAATTAAATTATTATTTATAGGTTTTAGATTAATTGAATTATCAGAAATAATATTTTTTAACGTACTTAAAGTAAAAAGTTTTGGATCAAAGCCTAGAGTAATTCTTTTATTTAAATTTTTAAGAATATGACTAGGTTTTATTTTAGCCACTTCGCAAATTTCAAAATTTTTATTAACTTCAGTTTTTGCTTGCAATGTATAACGACCATCAACAAATAAATAAGATTTATTTTTCAAAATTAATGCAAGTCCTGTTGAACCAGTAAATCTAGATATAAATTTTAATCTATCTTTATTTTCAGGAACGTACTCTCCAAAGTATTCATCATTCTTTGGAATTAGATAAGCATCGCAGTTTTCTTGATTTAAAATATTTCTTAATTGATTAATTTTGCTCATTATTTTTTTTTATAAATTTATCAATTATTTTTTTTTCACCATATTTTTTAAAATTAATAATAAGTTTATTATCTTCAATATGAATTACTTTGCCATTTCCAAAATCTTCATGAGTTACGCCTTCACCAACTTTGAAAATTGTATTATTATTACTAAAGCTTATTCTATTAAAATTAATGTCATTCTTTTTTGCTTCCTTTAATCTTGCCCAACCAGGACTTCTTGAAGGTTTGTCGTAGTCAACTTCTTGATTAAAATCGAAGTCATTTTTTTGATATTCTGAAAAATGATTTTTCATGTTGATATAATCTTTAGGAAGTTCTTCAATAAAACGAGAAGGAAGTGTTGGCATCCAGTCTATATCTCTATCTCTTTTACCTCCGTAGATTCTTCTATTGTTTACAAAAGAGATGAATAATTTTTTCTTTGTTCTAGTAATTGCAACATAAGCAAGTCTTCTTTCTTCCTCAATAGCCTGTTGGCCTTTCTCGTCGATAGATTTTTGGTGAGGAAATAATCCTTCTTCCCAGCCAGGTAAAAAAACCGCATCAAATTCGAGTCCTTTAGCAGCGTGCATAGTCATTAAATTTATTTTTTGACCATTCCAATCTTCATCTATTGAAGTTTGTAGTGAAATATTTTCAAGAAAATCTTGAAGGCTACTATAGTTTTTCATTGATAATATTAATTCTTTTAGATTTTCTAATTTACCGTCAGCTTCTGGTGTTTTTTCATTCATAAGCATTTGAGAATAGCCAGATTCATCAAGGACTTTTTCCATTAGCTCATAATGAGTTATTTCTTTTGATAATTTTCTCCATAAATGAATATCAGTGATAATTTTTTTTAAACTCAGAATGGTTTTACCAGTGGGATTTTCTTTATCACAATAAATGAACGATGCCTGTTCTAAATTAACATTTTCCTCTTTTGCAATTTTATGAATTTCTTTTAAAGTGGTGTCGCCAATCGAACGTTTTGGGATATTGATAATTCTCTCAAAGGCAAGATCATCATTTTCTTGATAAATAATTCTAATATAACAAATAGCATCTTTAATCTCTGCACGATCATAAAATTTTAATCCTCCGATGACTCTATAAGGTAAGTTAATTTTAATAAATCGATCTTCAAACTCTCTTGTTTGAAAAGCAGCTCTAACTAATATAGATATTTGATTAAGTGAGAACTCTTTTGATAAATTTTTTTCAATTTTATCTGCAAGGGCTACAGCTTCATCGTATCCGTTATTATAACAATTAACTTCTATTAAATCTCCCTTAGAATTTTTAGACCATAATTTCTTACCAAGCCTACCTTCATTGTTTGAAATTAAAGAAGAAGCAGTATCCAAAATATTTTGTGTTGATCTATAGTTTTGCTCCAGCTTGATAACTGTTGTATTAGCATTTAGTTTGTCAAAATTTAAAATATTTTTAACTTCAGCACCGCGCCAACTATAGATAGATTGATCATCATCTCCAACACAGCATAAATTGTTATTTTTTTTAGATAATAAATTTAACCAAATATTTTGAATAAAGTTTGTGTCCTGGTATTCGTCTACAAGAATATATTTAAAGTTATTGTGATATAATTCTAAAATTTCTGGCATAGTTTTAAATATCGTTACACAATGTAAGATTAGATCTCCAAAATCTACGCAGTTCATGATCTTTAATCTTTGCTGATAAATTCTATATATTTTTAATGCTGTATCTTTAATGTAGTTTTCATTATTAACTTTAACTTCACTTGGAATAAGACCTTTATTTTTCCAGTCATCTATAAAAGCGGCAACTAACTTTGGCGGAATTGTTTTTATATTAATGTTTTCTGTCTCAATTATATTTTTTATTAGTCTTAATTGATCAAGAGTATCTAGGATTGTAAAATTAGACTTTAAACCCACAGCTTCAGCATGACGTCTTAAAATTTTATTACTTATAGAGTGAAAAGTTCCAAGCCAAGGAAGGAAAGAGGATTGCGCACTAAGAAGTTTAAATATTCTTTCTCTCATTTCATTTGCTGCTTTATTAGTAAAAGTTACACAAAGTATTTGATTGGCCCAACATTTTTTCGTTTCAATGAGATGAACAACCCGAGTTGTTAAAACTTTAGTTTTCCCTGATCCTGCACCAGCCAAAATTAACAATGGCCCGTCCGAATGAATGACAGCTTCTTTTTGTTGATTATTGAGGTTTAATAAGTAATTTTGGCTAGTGGAATTCATAAAATTAAATAAATCAAGTACTTAACATAATATATCAAAAGTTAAATGATTCTTAAGAAATTAAAATATTTAAAGTCTTTTTATAATCATAAAATCTATAGCATAACCATGGTTGCTTCTGCGGTTATAGTTTTTATTATTTTTTTACTACCATTCTTTATTGATCTTGATCGACATAAATCTGAGATAGAAAATCAGATTCAAGAGAAATTTTTCGTTAAGATTAAAATTAATGAAAAGATTTCTTATAAACCATTTTTAAGACCACATATTGAATTATTTTCAGTAGATATTTTTGATATTAACAAAAAAGAAGATATTTATATTGGAAATATTTATAAGATTAATCTTAATATCAATATTTTTAATATAATTCTTAGAAATTTTAATATTAGTAATGTTGAGATTATTGATGGGATTATTGAACTAGAAAATAATTATATTAATAATTTTTATAAAAATACAGAAACTGTTAAAAATCTTAAAGTAATCAAAATTAGCAATTTAGATTTAAAATATAATTCAAATCAAAATTCTATTGAGTTGAGTGATATTAATAGTGATATTATTTTCGATAAAGGAAATGTAAGAAAATTTGATACAACGGGAAATTTTTTTAATTTACCTTTTGTAAGTACATTTCAACGTTCAATCAATAAAGATGTAAATGTTGGTCGTTTATTTATAAAGTGCGATGATCTTAATTTTAATCTTGAGGCAGAACTAACTGATATTAACTTTTTAAAAAATGATTTTTTAGGAAATGCAAAAATTAGTTATGCAAATACTTTTAGTACAATTGGGCTAAATAATTTAATTTTACGATTTAATTTTGATTTTAAAAATGACTTCATAGATTTAAAAAATATTTTAATTAATTCTTCTTTATATAAAGGAGAAGGCTCTGCTAAAATTGATTTTAAACCAAAACTTGTATTTGTAAGTGAATTTAATTTTGTCGACGTAAATTTTAAAAAATTATCTAATAGTACTCTTAAAGATTATCTAGTTAATTATAAGTTATTCAATATTCACGAAGACTTTTACGGTGTTTTTAAAATAAATTTCAAAAACATGAGTACTGATCATGACCTTTTTTCTGATGCTAACGCTATTATCGTTGTTGAAGGTGGAGATGTAAATATTAAGGAATTAAATTTAATTTCAAAATCTAACGATCTACTAAAAATGAATGGTCGGTTTATTACTCAAAATAGGGAAACAATATTCTTTTTTAATTCGCAAATTGATCTGGTAAATATAAAAAATTTTTACAAAAATACTAATGGACCGAGAGAAAAAATAGCACGTTTACCAAATACTAGTTTTTCTGGAAAAATGAAGGGAGACTTAAATATGAAGAAAGGAAGAGTGGTGATCAATGAAATTATTAATAATAGTAGTAAAAAATTTAGTAAGAGTAATCTTAACGCTGCTCAAGAAGAGTTAAACCTTCGTTTAAATAAAGATATTTTGAGTGTTTTAGATCCAAGAATTTACAGTTTCTTGTTCTAATTTGGATGAGTCATCTTTCTTGGGTTAATTAATCGGTCATATTCTTTTTCATCAATCAACCTGCTTTTTAAAGCTTCTTCTTTTAAAGATGTTCCATTCTTATGAGCTTTTTTTGCAATCATTGAAGCATTGTCATAGCCAATTTTTGGAGCAAGAGCTGTTACTAGCATCAATGAACTATTTAATAATTGAGAAATTCTTTTTGTATCTGCTTTAAGACCTTTTAGACAATATTTAACAAAGCACTCAATAGAGTCAGAAAGCAATTCAATAGATTGGATTATGCTGTGACCAATTACTGGTTTAAATACGTTTAATTCAAAATGTCCGTTTGATGCAGCAATAGTAATTGTAGTGTGGTTACCAATGACTCTCGCGCACACCATTATAACAGCTTCGCACTGTGTTGGGTTTACTTTGCCAGGCATGATTGATGATCCTGGCTCGTTTTCTGGAAGAATAAGTTCAGCATAACCAGCTCTAGGACCTGAGCCAAGAAATCTTATGTCATTTGAAATTTTCATCAAAGCGACAGCAAGAGTATTAAATGCACCAGATAAGTTTACTATTGGCTCATGACTTGCAAGTGCCTCAAATTTGTTAGGAGCAGTTTTAAATGGTAGTTTAGTAATTTTTTTAATCTCTAATGCAATTTTTTTATCAAACCCTTTTTTAGTATTAATACCCGTACCAACAGCTGTTCCTCCTTGAGCAAGGAAATACATCTCTTTTAAAGCTATCTCTATACGTTTAATGCAATTTTTAATTTGCATGTGATAACCAGAAAATTGCTGTCCCAAAGTTAGCGGAGTTGCATCTTGAAGATGTGTTCTTCCAATCTTAACAATATTTTTAAATTTATTTACTTTTACAGCTAATTCTTTTTCTAAAAATTTTAAAGAAGGAAGAAGTCTTTCTTTTACGTCAATAGCAACAGCTATGTGAATAGCGCTTGGGTAAGTATCATTTGTGGATTGGGATTTATTTACATGATCATTTGGATGAACAGGTTTTTTTGATCCTATTTTTCCACCTAAAATTTCTATTGCTCGATTAGAAATAACTTCATTAACGTTCATATTAGTTTGAGTGCCAGAACCTGTTTGCCAAACTTTAAGTGGAAAATGATTATTAAATTTTCCTTTAATTACCTCATCTGAGGCCTTGATAATTGCTTGAGCAATTTTTTTATCTAAAGATTTGAATTTAAAATTAACAATAGCAGCAGCTTTTTTAATAATGGCTATAGCTCTTATTATTTCAAGCGGAACTAATATTTTTCCAATTTTAAAGTATTTTAATGATCGCTCTGTTTGAGCTCCCCAATATTTATCTGCTGGGACTTTAATTTTACCAAAACTGTCAGATTCAGTTCTTGATGCCATATCAGTATTATCTTATATCACTATTGATAATTTTTAATAGGTGCTAATTAAGTAAAATTTATGAATGTTGTAATTATAGAAGCTACTTTCGGCATAGGTTATGAACTTGGTAAAAAATATTTAGATCAGTGTGATAATTTAATTTTATTAGGAAGAACAAAGGAAAAATTAGAAAATTTTAAATTAGAATTCGTCTCGAAAAGAACAAAGATATCAACATTTTCTTTGGACGTTACTGACAAAATCAATTGTCAAAGTATTATTAATCAAATTATAAAAGAATTTAAAACTATTGACCTAACTATTTATTGTTCTGGTTATTATGAGCCACATAATACTTTCGATATTAAGCTCGAATTATTTGAAAAAACCTTTGCGGTTAACTTTTTTGGTATGATTAACTGCTTTTCAATTCTTTTGCCTCATTTTAAATTTCAAAAATCTGGTCATCTCGCAGCTATAAGCTCGCTTGCAGGGCTTGGAGGATTGCCAAACTCTTCATCTTATGGGCCTTCTAAAGCTGTAATGATTAATTATTTTGAATCTATCAAAATTGATTGCGATAAAAATAATATTTCTCTAAGTATCATTAATCCTGGCTTTGTTAAATCTAGGCTAATAGAGAAAAATACGTTTGATATGCCTTTTATTATGGAGGCAGATAAAGCTGCTGATATTATTTTTGAAGGATTATTAAGCAAAAAATACGACATTACTTTTCCACTGCAAATGAAAATTATTTTTAAACTTTTACAAGTTTTACCAAGACCTATTTACTTTTTATTGGTTAGAATTTTAACCAAAAATATTTGAATGTTTTTTGAAAAACATGTTTTTTGTTGCGTTAATAAAAGACCAGACTCTAATCCTAAAGGTTGCTGCAGTTTAAAAGATTCTGAAACACTTCAAGCAGAATTAAAGAAAAGAATAAAAGATCTAAAACTCAATAAAAAAATTAGAATTAATAAATCTGGTTGTTTAGACCGATGTGAGCTTGGGCCAGTAATGGTTATTTATCCAGAAGCAGTTTGGTATTCTTTTAAAAATTTAAAAGATATAGAAGAGATCTTGAATTCTCATTTATTGAATAATAAAATTGTTGAAAGATTAAAAATATAATTTTTATTTTAATGCTGTTTCGATATCTTTTTTTAGATCGGAAACTGTTTCTAAACCAATAGACAACCTTACTAAATTTTCAGTAATACCAAGGGATAATCTTTCATTTTCACTTAAAATTCGGTGAGTGGTCGTAGTTGGATGGGTCACAATAGATTTTGTATCACCTAAGTTATTAGAGATATCGAATATTTTTAATTTATTAATAAATTTAAATGCATTCTTTTTTTTTCCTTTTATTTTAAAACTTAAAATTGTCCCACCAAGTATTTGTTGTTTTTTAGCAAGTGAGTATTGAGGAAAATTTCTTAAGAATGGATAAAATACTTTTTCAATCTTGGAATGTTGTTCTAAAAAATTAGCAATTTCTAAAGCAGCATTTGACTGAGCTTCTACTCTAATTCTAATAGTTTCTAAACCTTTTAGCAAAACCCAGGCATTAAATGGACTAATAGCAGGACCTGTATGTCTTAAGAATGGTTTTAGAATACTTTCTTTAAATTTTGTTGAAGATAATATCGCTCCACCCAAAACTCGTCCTTGTCCATCTATATGTTTGGTTCCTGAATAAACAATAATGTCAGCGCCTAATGAAACTGGTTTTTGTAAAACAGGACTTGCAATAATGTTGTCTACAACAGTTTTAATTTTATATTTTCTTGCAATAATACAAACCGCTTTAATATCAATTAATTCTAAAAGTGGATTTGAAGGAGTTTCAAAAAAGAAAATTTTTGTATTAATTTTTATAGCTTTTTCCCATTCATTTATATTTTTGCCATCGACAAATGTTACTTCAATCCCATATCGTGGTAGAATATTTTTTATAATTTCTTTGCAAGATCCAAATAAAGCAGAGGATGAAATTAAGTGATCTCCAGCTTTTAATTGACACATTAATGAAAAGAAAACAGCAGCCATTCCACTTGCTGTTGCAAAACAATCCTCAGAACCGTCTAGTAGGGCTAATCTTTTTTCAAATGTTTCAACAGTAGGATTCGAGTAACGAGTATATTGAAAGCCTTTCTTACTACCTTTAAAAATAGCTTCAGCTTGTTCAGCGCTTTTGTAAACAAATCCTGATGTTAGAAACAACGCTTCAGAAGTCTCATTGAACTGACTTCTATTTAATCCTCCGCGAATTAAATTAGTACTCGTTCCAAGTTTTATTTTTTTCATTTTTCAGTTCGCAACTCTTTTGCTGCTTGAACCATGGTTTCTAGTGCAGCTATTGTTTCAGGCCAGCCTCTAGTTTTAAGTCCGCAATCTGGATTTACCCAAATTCTTTTCTTATCAATTAACTTAGAAGCTTTTTGAATAAGTTCTTTCATTTCATTTTTATTAGGAACCCTAGGAGAATGAATGTCATAAACACCAGGTCCTATCTCATTTGGATATTTGAATTTTTCAAATGTTTTTAATAATTCCATTCTAGATCTTGATGTTTCTATGGAGATAACATCAGCATCTAAGGCGGCAATAGCATCAATAATATCTTCAAATTCAGCGTAGCACATATGAGTGTGAATTTGAGTTTCATCTTTTGCAACAGCGGCAGAAATTTGAAACGCTTTAACAGCCCAGTCTAAATATTCTTTCCAATCATTTTTCTTCAGAGGCAAACCTTCTCTTAAGGCAGGTTCATCAATTTGAATCATTTTAATTTCATTATTTTCAAGATCTTCAACCTCATCTCTTATTGCAAATGCGATTTGCAATGCTGTATCTTTTCTTGGCTGATCATCTCTAACAAAAGACCATTGTAAAATTGTTATTGGACCTGTTAACATTCCCTTAACGATTTTCTTTGTTTGATTTTGTGCAAATTTTGACCATTGTACGGTCATAGATTTTGGACGAGAAACGTCTCCAAAAATAATTGGAGGTTTAACACATCGCGAACCATAACTTTGCACCCAGCCACTAGAGGTGAAAGTAAATCCTTTAAGCTGTTCACCAAAGTACTCAACCATATCGTTTCGTTCAAACTCACCATGAACAATAACGTCGATATCTATTTGTTCTTGTTTTTTAATAGCATCGATTGTTTTTGTTTTTAGAAAATCCTCATATTCTTTTAAGCTTAATTCATTTTTCTTAAATTTAGCTCTAGCATTTCTTACATCAGATGTTTGAGGAAAAGATCCAATAGTTGTCGTTGGGTATAAAGGCAATTTAAACACCTTAGTTTGTATTTCAGATCTTTTAATAAAGTTAGATTTCCTATTTAAAATCTGCGTTGTAATATTTTTAGTTCTTAGTTTAACTTTATCATCGTGAATTAAATCAGACGTTGCTCTGTTTATGATATCTTTTTTATTTTCATCTAAGTAATTTTTGATTTCATTATTACCCTTGTTCAATGAAATTTTGATATGATTAAGTTCAATAAGTTTTTGCTTAGAAAATGATAACCATTTTTTAATTTTTTCAGGAACTTTAGACTCTAAGCCTAAGTCATAAGGAGTGTGTAGTAATGAACAAGAAGATGAGATCCATAAGTTTTTAATATTTTTTGAATACTCTGTTACTTGCTCAATTTTTTTATTAACATCTGATTTCCAAATATTTCTTCCATCAATAATTCCAATAGAAATTGTTTTATTACTATCTTCTAAAGAGTTTATATTTGGGATTTTTCCGCGTATTAAATCAAAATGAACGCCATCTACATCGCTATCTAAAATTTCTTTTTCAATTTCAGAATCAAGTTTTTCAAAGTAAGTTGTTAGTATAATTTTAGAGGAACCTGCAAATTTCTTTAGTTGATTTAAAGTTTTTTTGATGAGTTTATTAAAATCAGCATGTTGATTTTTTACTAAAATAGGTTCATCAATTTGAATCCATTCGGCGCCTTTTTTATTTAAACCAGATAAAATTTCAGCATAAACTGGTAGTAAATTATCTAATAAATCAATGCTTTTAAAAGATTCATCATTAGTTTTTCCAAGGCTTAGAAAAGTAAGAGGACCTAAAATAATTGGCTTTGTATTAAAGCCTAATCTTTTTGCCTCATCAAATTCATCAAATGGCTTATTTGAACTTAGTTTAAATTTTTGGTTTTTTAAAAATTCAGGCACTAAGTAATGGTAATTTGTGTCAAACCATTTTGTCATTTCAAGTGCTGGAACATCTAAGTCTTTTGTTTGTGATCCACGTGCCATTGCAAAATAAGTTTTAAATGAAACTTTATCATCTTTGTGTTTGTATCTTTCTGGGATCGAACCTACCAAACATATAGTATCTAAAACCTGATCATAAAAAGAAAAATCATTTGAGCAAATATAATCAACACCATTATCTTTTTGTGTTTGCCAGTTATTTTTTTTTAATTGGCTAGCGCATACTAATAAATCACTTTCAGAAATTTCAGATTTCCAATATTTTTCTAAAGCTGTCTTTAATTCTCTTTTTGGTCCTATTCTTGGGTAACCAATACAATTTACTTTTATCATTATGTGTATAACTCCTTTTGTTGATTTTTTATTATTCTTATTTTATCGTTGATTAGCCTTTTGCACACCGCATAACTTAATTCATATTTATTTAGTGTATAAAAATGAAATTCATTAACTCCCTCTGTTTGCAATTTTTTAACTAAATCACATGCAATACTAGCGCCAATAATTTTTTGAATTTCATTATCTACTTCTAAACCAATAAATTCTTGTGCAACCCAACTTGGGATAGACGTTCCACATTTTTTGCTAAAGTTTTTTATCTTTTCGAAATTATCTATTGGGAGAATCCCAGGAATGATTGGAATTTTAATTCCTAAAGCCGTTGCCTTGTCTCTAAATTTTAGAAATTTTTCATCATTGAAAAAGAATTGAGTAATTATTTTATCGGCTCCTTGATCGACTTTGCTTTTTAAATTTTCAAGATCTTTAATTTCATTTTCTGAGTCTGGATGTTTTTCTGGATATCCCGCTATTGAAATTTCAAAATTACCTAATCTTTTTAAACCTTTAACCATATCAGCAGCATTGATATAGCCTTTTTTATGAGGCATATATTTCGCATTTTTTTTTCTAACATCTCCTCGTAATGCAACAATTTTATTTATTCCATTATTTAACCAATCTAGCGCAATTGAGTTAATTTCATCTTTACTCATATCAACACATGTAAGATGTCCCGCAACTGGGATATTGGATTTATTGTGGATTTTTTTTACTAGAAAATCACTCTTATCTCTTTCACCTCCACCTGCTCCAAAAGTTACAGAAAAAAATTTTGGTGAAAACTGCTCAAGTTTTTTAAGACTTTGCCACAAATTTTCATGACCTACATCATCCTTTGCAGGAAAGAATTCAAAACTAATATTTAAATCTTTGTTCATAAATCATACTAAACAAAGGTTTTTTTGAAATTTTTTCAAAAGAAACCACCAGGCAAAGCGGTGATTATAGATTGCTCGCTTTAGCTGGATTTATATAGCGCCCGCAATTTGAATAACTCAGCGCAAACACAAAATACTTTATTAAGATAATTAGTCAATATAAATCTAGATTGATCAATGATCCCAGATAATTTTTTACTATTTGTTCAGTTAATTACAGTGCTTTTTATAACTCCTGGTCCGCAAAGAATATTAATTGTAACCAACTCAATGAATTATGGATTTCCAAAAAGCTTATGGACAGGACTTGGAGATGTATCTGCAAATGCTATTCAAATGATATGCGTCACCTTTGGTATCTATGCATTAATTAGGCCTTATCCTGAGGTACTTGATGGCTTTAAATGGATTGGTGGATTGTATTTAATTTATTTGGCAGTAAAATTTTTAAGAAGAAAAACTAGCGTTACGATTAACAAAAGTTTTGGCTCTCGCTCAGCATTTGATTTATTTAAGGATGGATTTATATCAGCTTTCTTTAGTCCAGGAGCTATTATTTTTTTTGTAGCTATGTTTCCTACTTTTTTAGATCCTAATAATAATTTTATAATTCATTTTCTCGTTTTAATGACAACACATGTATTTTTAGATTTTTTCTTTTTGACAATTTATGCAGGCATCTCTAGCAAAATTGCAATCTTTCTTAAAAACTATCCAAATTTAATAAGTAGAGTATCTGGATGTGCTTTATTATTTTTAGCTTATAAAATTTTGAGTACTAAAATTAATTTATGAATAAAACTTTTGATAACAATTTTAAAAACGGCTGTTTAACAGCGCTTGGGATTCCAGGAATCAGTCTTGCTGCAAGTTTTTTTGCACTAGGTGCTCTTTTTAAAAATACAGGATTAAATGCTACGCAGAGTTTTTTATCTACACTAATTGGTTTTGCTCTTCCGGGACAAGTAGTGATGGCCGAAACTTTAATTGTTAATGGTACGTTACTTAATATTTTAATAGCTGTTTTTTTAACTAATGCAAGATTATATCCAATGACAGTCAATCTTGTTCCTGTGATTAGACAAAAAAATAGACCAAGATGGCATTATTATTTTTTAGCACATTTTATAGCAGTAACCAGTTGGGTTTATATGCTCTCTAATTATAATAAAATTACTAAAGAAAGTCGGTTTAGTTTTTTTTTAGGCCTTGGTGCAACTCTTTGGATTTTATCAACTATTGCAACTGTTGTTGGATTTTTTGCAGCTGGAATTATTAGTAAAAAAGTTTTTGTAGCAGTTATTTTTTTAAATCCTATTTATTTTATGTGTATGATTGTATCGGTGCTAAATAAACCTCATATTATATCAACTGTACTTTTATCGATTATTATAGCGCCAATTTTATTTTTAGTAACACCCGACTGGTCGGTAGTGTTAGCTGGAGTTATTTCAGGAATTATTTCTTACTTTTTTTTTATTAGGTAAAATATGTCAGACACTTATATTTATATTGCAATTGTCATTACAACCTTTGCCACCTATTTACCTAGGTTTTTAGGTGTTTTCTCATCAGATTTTGTTAATGAGAAAGGAAAATTATTTAAATTAGTTTCATGTATCTCTTATGGAATTTTAGCAGCTTTGATTGCCAGAATTTTTATTCACCCTGTTGGTGCGCTAGAACAAACATCCACATTAATTAGACTTACGGTTGCCACTCTTACAATAGTTGTGCTTTTTCTCACTAAAAAAAATGTGTTATTTTCCTCTTTATTTGGTGTAATTTTATTTGGTATACTTAATTTATATTATAATTAAATGGTATTTGAGAATATTAAAAATTTAGCGATCAGTGTTCATCCGCAAAGTAAAAGATTAGTTTCTATAAATATTTTACAATCTGCTATTGATGAGCTTGTAAAAAAATTTGCATCTATTGATATTCAAGATTTAGAACTTAAACCTTTTCTAAGATTTTTTATAGCTGATGAATGTAATAAAATTTTTGATAGCAAAATTAAAAATTTATTCAAAAAAATATTAACCGATAGAAATTATGGAGCTTTCGTAATTGGTCCAGAAAAATTTAATGCTGATGTTACGGATGATAAATTTTTGGTAAAACTTTCCACAGCTTTTACACATTTGGTTGGTTTACCTAATTTTGATAGCATGACAGGAAAGTACTATGCACGTTTCGAAGTGAAGCATGTGGATAGTAGTGATTCTTATTTACGTAAAGCATACAAGCGATTGGATTTACACACAGACGGAACATACGTGAAAGAAAAAACTGATTGGCTATTAATGACAAAAATTAAAGAAAAAAATGTTCAAGGAGGGGAAAGCGTATTATTACATTTGGACGACTGGGAGGAACGGGATAAGTTTTTTAATCATCCAGTTGGCCAGAGCGATTTTATTTGGGGATCTCCTAAAAGTAAAAATGTAGACTACAAAGTAACTCATCCAGTATTTTATAAAGATAGTTCTGGTAAACCAATTATTTCATATATTGATCAATTTCCAGAACCACAAAATATGGAGCAGGGTCTTTTTTTAACTAGTCTTTCGGAATCACTGGAAAATAGTAAGCATAAAATAATTTTTAAACTTCCTCCTGGATGTTCTATATTTTCTAATAATTATTTTTTACTTCACGGTCGTCAACCTTTTGTTGAAAACAAAGAATTACAAAGAGAACTTTTAAGACAGCGTGGAGCTTTTTATAATTGAAAAAATTTTTAGTAATAGTTTATTTTTTTTTTTTTAACTCCATTACTTTCTCTAGTGAAAATAAAACAGCTTATTTTGCCGGGGGCTGTTTTTGGTGCATGGAGGCTGCTTTTGATAAGATTGAAGGAGTTGTTAGTGTTGTTTCCGGCTATAGTGGAGGAACAGTTGTAAATCCAACATATGAAGAGGTTTTAAAAGGAAAAACAGGTCATATTGAGACCGTAAAAATTACTTATGACTCTAAAAAAATAACATATTTAGAACTGTTAAAAAATTTTTGGATGAATATTGATCCTTACGATGATCAAGGTCAGTTTTGTGATAAGGGCTATAGTTATATATCGGCAATTTTTTTCCAGAATGAAGAAGAAAAAAAATTAATCAATAAATCAATCTTAGAAATAAAATCATTAAAAGCTAATAAAATTAAAACAACTTTTACACAATATAAGAATTTTTATCCAGCTGAAGATTATCATCAAAAATTCTACATAAAAAATCCAAGACATTATTATGCTTATTATTTAGGTTGTGAAAGACTAAGTAGGTTAAATCAACTTTGGAAATAATTTTATATAATTTTCCAAATTCCAGAAGCTGTTGCAATAACATTCTCTGCTTGAAATAAGTTTGCACTTACAAATACTAGAGTTTTAGTTTTTTTAGTTATGGTAACTTTGCCAATTAAGACATCTCCTTCTTTGGATCCTCCTATAAATTTAATATCTAGAGAGATAGTTACACATCTTTTTCCTTCATTAATTACTTTATGAGCACCTGAACCCATTCCATTATCTAAAATTGCCGCAATATAACCACCGTGACTTATTCCAGCTGAATTAAGGTTAAAATTTTGAACTTTGGATTGAAACTCAAAATTATTTTCTGAAATTTTTTTAAATTCAATTCCACCAATGTGTTTGATAAAACCTTTTTTGCTTACTTCGTTAGCAATATCATTCATATTTAAAATAATTTTTCTTCAACAAATTTTAATGCAACTCCATTATTACAATATCTTTTTTCGGTAGGAGCAGGCCCATCATTAAATAAATGTCCGTGATGTCCATCACATTTAGCACAATGATATTCTGTTCTTGGATACACTAATTTATAGTCAGTAGTAGTTTCAAAAACATTTGGATAAGAATCAAAAAAAGATGGCCATCCTGTACCGCTGTCAAATTTCATTTTTGAGCTAAACAATTTTGCATTACAGCCTTTGCAATAATAATTTCCTTCTTTTTTTTGATCATTAAGTTTATTAGTGAATGGTCGTTCAGTTCCTTCTTTTCTTAGAACTGAATATTCATTATCAGATAAAATTTTTTGCCACTCGGCATCAGTTTTTGTCATTTTCTCTTTAACGATAATATTTTTTACATTTAAAATAGAATTAAATAACATTATAGAAAGTTAACTTTTCAACAACTTTCGTTTATTCATAGATATTTAGAAATATTAATACTACTTTAGATTGTAACAATGTTCCTAACTCATTGCGTTTTAATAATTTTTATAATCTAATCATTCTTTTAACAATTTTAAAAAGGATCATTATGTTCAAAAAATTATCAGCATTATTAGCTGCTTTTTTGCTAAGCGCGAGCTCAGTTCAATCAGCAGAGTTTATTAATATTTTAACAGGCGGAACATCAGGCGTTTATTATCCACTTGGTTCAGCTTTAACTAAAATTTATGGGGACAATATAAAAGACTCAAAGGTTCAAGTTCAAGTAACCAAAGCTTCAGTTGAGAATTTAGTTCTTCTTCAAGAAGGAAAAGGTGAAATAGCTTTTGTTCTTGGTGATGCAGCAAAAGATGCTTGGGATGGAAAAGAAGATGCCGGATTTAAAACGAAATTAGATAAATTAAGAATAATCGGTGCAATTTATCCAAACTACATTCAAATAGTAGCTTCAAAATCTTCTAATATTAAAACTTTAGCTGATCTTAAAGGAAAGGGCCTTTCAGTTGGAGCAGCTAAATCTGGAACTGAATTAAATTCTAGAGCAATTTTTGCAGCCGCAGGTTTGGTTTATAAAGATTTAGGCAAATTAGAATATTTACCATTTGCAGAGTCAATTGAATTAATTAAAAATAGACAATTAGATGCTACATTGCAATCAGCAGGTTTAGGTGTCGCTTCACTAAAAGATTTAGCTAATTCATTAGATGTAACAGTTGTTTCGGTTCCTGAAGCAATTGTTAAAAAAATGGGAGCTCCATTTATATCTGGAAAAATTCCAGCTAATACTTATAAAGGACAAACAGAGGATGTTAGCACTGCTGCTGTAGTAAATTATTTAGTTACACGTAAAGATGTTTCGGATGCAACCGCGTATCAAATGACAAAGTTGTTTTATGAAAATTTACCAGCATTAGTGGCGGCACATTCTGCGGCTAAAGATATAAATATAAAAGATGCTGCAAATAATCCACCACTACCACTTCATCCTGGTGCTATTAAATATTACAAAGAAAAAGGTTTAATTAAGTAAGTATAATAAAACTAATAATTTTTTATTAGTTTAGATTGGGGAAGTGAAAACAAACCAAAATATTTTAGATAATCCAGCCGAACAAACTTCGGCTGGATTTTATGATCCCTCCACAGAAAGTTTTCCTACTTCATTAGAAGGTAAAGTTTTATTTTACATTGCAATAGCATTTTCAGTTTTTCAGGTTATTACTGCCGCTCATTTATTAGATTTACCAAGTCAAATATTAAGAGCAGTTCATGTAGGTTTCTTAGGATTATTGGGATTTCCATTAGTTTGTGCCTTAAAAAAACAGAAAAGTTTTTTTAAAATTTTATCTTGGCTTGCTGGGGTATTAAGTATTGTAATTGCGATTTATCAAACAATTGAATACACGCCTTTAATCACCCGATATGGTAGTTTATTACCCACAGATATCTTTTTTGGGGTTATTGCCGTAACCCTTGTATTATCAGCTGCCTGGGTAGTTATGGGCTACGCGCTTACATTAATTGCTCTAATATTTTTATCATATTGTTTCTTTGGCAACTATCTTCCTGGAATGTTTCAGCATCGTGGGTATGATTTTAAACAAATAATTGAGCATATGAGTTATGGGACTGAAGGAATTTATGGAATTCCTATCTACGTTTCTTGTACTTTTGTATTTTTATTTATCTTATTTGGTTCGTTTTTAGAGCGTGCGGGAATGATTAAGTTGTTCAACGACGTTGCTTTAGGACTCTTTGGTCATACTAGAGGAGGCCCAGCACAGGTTTGCGTCGCATCTTCTGCATTAATGGGAACAATTTCAGGTTCAGGAATTGCAAACGTTGTAACTTCTGGACAGTTCACAATTCCACTAATGAAAAAATATGGATACTCATCAGCTTTTGCTGGTGGAGTTGAAGCAACTTCTTCTATGGGGGGACAGATTATGCCTCCAGTTATGGGAGCAGTTGCTTTTATTATGGCAGAGACTTTAGGAGTTAAATATTTTGAGATTGTTAAGGCCGCTATTATACCAGCGATACTTTATTATGTTTCATGTTGGTGGATGGTTTATTTAGAGGCTGGAAAAAGAAATTTACTTGGTATGTCGAAGGACGAGCTGCCATCAGTCATTAACGCATTAAAAAAGGGATGGTACTTAATTCTACCACTCGTAGTATTAGTTTATTTGCTATTCTCAGGTTACACACCTCTTTATGCAGGAACCATTGGTCTTGCTTTCATAATATTTTTAATTTTAGGAGCACCAATTGCAGGAAGTTTATCAAAATATAAAAGAGTAGTATTCTGGATTTTTCTTGGTTTAGTTTCCGCATCATTCTTTGAGCTGGGAATAAAAGTTATTGTAATTTCAATATCAACACTTGTTGTTATTAATTTTATATTTAAAGGGGGGAGAGAAACATTGCTTTCTTGCAGAGATGCTCTTGCTGAAGGTGGTAAAGCTTCTTTACCGGTGGGTGTTGCCTGTGCAGTTGTTGGGATTGTAATTGGTACGCTTACCTTAACAGGCGCAGCAAATACATTTGGACAGTTTGTAATTAAGGTTGGAGAAAATAGTTTGTTGTTATCTTTATTATTAACAATGATTATCTGTCTTATTCTAGGAATGGGAATTCCAACAATTCCAAATTACATAATTACATCCGCAATCGCAGGTCCTGCTCTTTTAAAATTAGGTGTTCCATTAATTATAAGCCATATGTTTGTTTTTTATTTTGGTATTATGGCAGATTTAACGCCACCCGTAGCACTTGCTTGTTTTGCGGCAGCACCTTTTGCAAAGGAAAGTGGATTTAAAATTTCTTTAGAAGCGGTAAAATTAGCAGTAGCAGGATTTGTTGTGCCATTTATGGCAGTTTATAGTCCTGAATTAATGCTGCAGGGACTTGCAAATAAAGATATTTCCACAATTATTATTTCTGTTGGTTACATTTGTATAAAAGCAGTGATCGCTATTTTATTTTTAGGTATTGCGGCTGTTGGATATATGAACGCACGACTAAATATTTTTGAGAGAATTATATGCATGCTGGTTGCTGTTTTATTGATTGTAGCCATCCCATTGACCGACGAATTAGGTTTTGGAGTTATGATATTATTTATTATTTATAGGTGGTTTAAATTTAGAAACAATAATACAATCTCAACATGAGCTTGTGCGTTCTAACAGGAACTAAAGTTACAACTTTTGCAATTTCATTTTTTACTTTAGCGTGGACTCATTCTGTTGAGAAGGTTGAATGGCAAGAAGATTGGAAAATTATCAATTCTAAACTTAAAATTGTTGAGGCTAGAGTTAAAGGATCAGGTGCTGGTATGGAGCCACCTGAAAATTCAAAATTAATAAAAGGTTGGTATGTTTATAAGCCAAGAGTGTCTGCTAAGGATGAAATTTTACTTGCTACATCTGAGACTAATATAAAAAATTGGAATGTATGTTTTAATGGAAAATGCCAAGAGCTCCCTAAAAATGGAAACAAACCTCTAAAATTGTATGCCTGTGATTAATTTATTTATATTTAAATTTTTTTAATATTATTGGCAGGGCTAACACAATTATAAATATTCTTAAAAAATGATGATAGCTTACAAAGATAGGGTCGATGTTATAAGCAATACTAATTAAAACCATTTCATGTATTCCACCTGGAACAAAGCTTAAAAATATAGACATAAAATTAAAGCCAAAAAAAATAGATAAAATATAGGCAGTTATTGCAGCAATAATTAATAATATTATAGAAACAACGACCCCATGAAACATATAAAACCCAAAATTTTTACTTTTGATTCCATTCATTCTTGTACCTAAAGCCGTTCCTAAAAAAACAAATGTTAGATTTATTATAAATTCTGGAAATCTAGAATTTATTACTTCTAGAGTATAAAAAAAACCAGAAGCAAGCATTGAGGCGATTAAAACAGAAGAGGGTATTTTTAATTTTTGGAATAGAAAAGATATTGCAACACAACTCAAAATTAATACTGAAATTTCAGCAAAATATCTAAAATTAAATAATTGTTCGGAAGAAAAAGTCTTTATATCGGCAAATCCTACTTTGTTAATAAATAAAAAAGGTAAAAAACTGATTATAAAAATAACTCTGGTTGCTTGCGGTATTATCACTTTAGCAAAATCATTTTTATTTTTTAAGGTTTTAAAGAGAGTTGTAACGATTGGAGCAAAAGCGCCAGGTAAGCCGGCTAATATAGCCAAAAGCTTTTTAAATTTACATACTTTGTAGAAGTAGACAGTCAATATTACAGTGCCCAAAAAAGTAACAACAATCATAGCTATTGATGAAAAAATCCAAAGATGAATTTTATAAAGTAAAGATCTATCGAAAGAGCCACCTAATATTATTCCAATAATTAAAAATATTGGTGTAAGCAATTTTTGTGAAAAAGTTATTTTCGCTTTGGTAAAAGCAAATAAAAAATTTAAAGCTAATGCTCCTAATAACCAAGGCAATGGAAGCTTAATAAGGGTTCCTAAGTATCCACCAACAATTCCAATTCCAATTGAGATGTAACTTTCTTTAAAAATTTTTATGATACTACTTATCATTTATATTATAAATATTAGTAATTATGGTATATAAAAAAAATTATCCATTAAATAGTGATTGATTAATATAATATGAATAAATTTTATGATGTTATAGTTGTTGGAGGAGGCAATGCCGCTTTATGTTCTGCTATTTCAGCATCAGATAATGGAGCCAAGAAAGTTTTATTGATAGATAAAGCTTCAAAAAAAGATACCGGAGGCAATAGTCGTTACACAACTGGTTCAATTAGATTTTCCTACAAAGGTTTTAGTGATTTAAAAAAATTAATTTCTAATCTTTCTAAAAAAAATATTGATTTTGGATCTTATCCAACCTCAGCTTATCTAGCAGATATGCAGAGAGTGACGAATGGAAAAACAGATCCAGTTCTATCGAAACTATTAGTTAATAATAGTTTTGAGACAGTTTTATGGATGAAGAAAAAAGGATTAAAATTTACTCCAATTTACAGCCGTCAATCATATAAAATTAATGGCAAAATAAAATTTTGGGGAGGACTTACAGCAGAAGTTGAAGGGGAAGGACCAGAGTTAATTAACTCTTTAACAAGAATTGCAAAAAAGCAAAAAATAGAAATTAGATACGGATGTGCAGCAAAAAAAATAATTTATGAAGATAACTTAGTCAAAGGTGTTGAAGTTTTAGCAAATAATAAAATAAATAATATATATTCAAGATCATTAATTTTAGCTTGTGGTGGATTCGAAGCCAATCCTGAAATGCGAACAAGATATTTGGGCGCAGGATGGGAAATGGCAAAGGTAAGAGGTACCAAGCATAACACAGGCGATGGCTTAAAAATGGCAATGGATATTGGTGCAGTTCCTTATGGCAATTGGTCAGGCTGTCATGCAGTTTTTCATGACATGAACGGACCTGAGTTTAGTGATCTAAAAATAAGTAATCGATATAGAAAAATCAGTTATGCTTTTGGTATTATTATAAATGCAAATGGAGAACGATTTGTAGACGAAGGAGAAGATTTTAGAAATTATACTTATGCTAAATTTGGAAAAGAAGTAATTAAACAACCCCAACAGTTTGCATGGCAGATCTTTGATAAGAAAGTAAAAAAATTATTATATAAAGAGTATCAGGCTCCTAACGTAACTAAAGTTACAGCAAAAACTTTACCTGAATTAGTTAAAAAATTAAAAGGCGTTAATAGTGAACAAGCTCTTAAAACAATTGAAGATTTTAATAACTCTGTAAATGAACAAGTAAAATTTAATCCAACAATTAAAGACACCAAGAATACAGAAGGATTATCTATACCAAAATCTAATTGGGCAAATAAAATTGACACTCCTCCATTCGAAGCTTACGGAGTTACTTGCGGAATAACTTTTACTTTTGGTGGGTTAAGAATTAATCCAAAAGGACAAGTATTGGATAATACAATGAACCCAATACCAGGATTGTTCGCAGCAGGTGAAATAGTCGGAGGAATTTTTTATTTTAATTATCCAGGTGGATCAGGATTAATGTCCGGAGCTGTATTTGGAAAAATTGCCGGTAAAAATGCAGCTAGAATCAATTAAGTCAAAAAATAGATTTAATTTTTAATTTTTTTGCCAATCTTTCAAGATCTACTCTTACATCTTCGCTAATTTGAATTCCTTGTTTTAGATTTTTGACATAATTTGTGTACTCAGGTTCACCTGGATATAAGATTTCTTTAAATCCTTTCGCTAATTTTAGTTTTTTTACCTTTAGTATTCCAGTTTTCATTTTTTTTTTAAAAAAACTTCCTTTTTGAAAGACATCAGTTCTAATACAAATCATTAGATGACCTACATTAGAAGAGCCGCTGAAATCTTTAATGGGATTTTTTACTTTGCCACTATGCGCCGCACCTGTGAAGATACCAGCAACAATATCCATCATCCATGATATTGCAGCTCCTTTCATACCTCCAAACGGGAGCATAATTCCTTCAAAAGCTTTGAACCCATCATTAGTGGGTTTTCCGAATTTATCTAAGGCTAGACCAAATGGAATTTTCTCTCCTCTTTGAGCTGCAAATTTTAATTTTCCTCTTGCAACAGAAGAAGATGCCATATCGATAATAAAAGGTTTTTTTGGATTATTAGTGGGACATCCAAATGCAAAAGGACTCGTTCCAAAATGTGGAGTCATTGACCCGTGCGGAGGAATTGCCTTTGAAGCATTTGTAAAAACCCAACAGATGCAGTTATTTTTTGTTGCTTTTTCAACATATAAAGCTGCCATTCCAAAGTGATTACTATTATGAACTCCGACCACCCCAACGCCATTTTTTTTTGCAAGTGAGATACATTTTTTAATAGCTTGGTTAGCAATTATAAAACCAAGACCATTATCGCCATCGATATGTGCTACACTAGGAAAAATTTTTTTAAATTTAATTTTCGGCCTAGCTTTAGCTAGTTTTTGCTCAATTCTTTTATAGTAAACAGAAGTTCTTGCTATACCATGAGACCATACACCTTTTAAATCTGCATACACTAGAGAGGATGCAACAATATATGAGTCAATTTTAGAGAGTTTAGATTTTATAAAAATTTTTTGTATAAAATTTCTTATATACTTATGGTTGTATCTTTGTCCAAAATTTTTCATTTAGGAGACTATTTAATAAATTATAATTGAAATATACAATATATTAATATTAATTGAGTTATAAATTTTAAAATGGAGTTTGTATGATAAGAAAATTAGGAATTTTTTTTTTAGCTTTTATTTATTTAACAACAAATTTATTTGCCGCTGAGGTTAATTTTCAAGGAAAAACTGTAAGATGGTTAATACCATTTGCTGTTGGTGGCGGTTCAGATAAGTGGGCAAGATATTACGGACCTTTATTATCTAAAAATTTACCAGGAAAACCAAATGTAATTATTGAAAACTGTCCGGGTGGAGGATCTATCACTTGTGCTAATCAATTTGCTGCAATGCCAGCTGGTGATGGTTTGACAATTTTAGGTGATTCTGGATCTACAAAATTTCCATTTTTATTAGAAGACCCTAGAGTTAAATATAATTATAATGATTGGTTAAAAACTGTTGTGCTTGTTTCTCCAACAGGAGGCGTAACCTATGTTTCTCCAAGCACAGGCTATAAAAGTACTTCCGATTTTCAAAAATTAAAAACAGTTGAATTAAAATTTGGTAGCCAAGGAGCAACTTCATTAGATTTAATTCCTATGATTGCCTATGAAATTTTAGGTCTTAAAGTAAAGCATGTTTTTGGTATGACTGGAAGGGGAGATGGTCGATTAGCATTTGAAAGAGGTGACGCAAATTTAGATTATCAGACTAGTTCTGCTTATTTAAAAGTTGAGGAAACTTTAGTTAAAGAAGGAAAAGCAATTCCGATGTTTTCTTGGGGCATAGTGAATCCAGATGGATCAATTTCTAGAGATCCAACTTTTCCTAACCTTCCTCATTTTGTAGAATATTATGAAAAAGTTTATGGAAAAAAACCATCGGGACCCATATTTGATGCGTATAAGGCGTTTTTAGGATCTGGTTTTTCTGCTCAAAAAATGGTGTTTTTACCAAAAGGAACCTCTTCTGACATAGTTAAAGCTTATAGAGATACTTTCTCTATAATAATAAATTCTCCTGAGCATAAAACATCAGATAATGAAGAAATTGGGAAATATCTGCAGGTATCTGGTATTAATTCAGAGGCAGTACTTAAAAATACTATCAATGTAAATGCACCAGCTAAAGAATGGTTAAGAAAGTATTTGTCAGATAATCATCAAGTTAAATTTTAAAACTTGAATAAATATCGAAAGATGACAACTGTCGTTGTATCTTCCGATAAAAAATATGATCGATGCTTTAGTATCATCTTTAAGTTTAATCTTTTCTGAATCACATTTTTTATACCTTCTTTTTGGAGTTGCTTTTGGGATAGTCATCGGAGTTTTGCCGGCATTGGGAGGTATAGCGGGTTTTTCAATTTTAATTCCATTTATATATGGCATGGACAAAATATCTGCTTTGGCCATGTTAATTGGAATGACAGCAGTAATACCAACCGCTGACACATTATCATCAGTGTTGATGGGCATTCCTGGAGGAAGTTCTTCACAAGCAACTGTTGTTGACGGTTTCCCGCTTGCAAAAAAAGGACAAGCTGCAAGAGCCTTAAGTGCTTCTTATATAGCATCATTAGTTGGGGGAATATTTGGCGCTTTAGTGCTTACAGCAATAGTAATAATTGCAAAACCATTAATTCTTTTTTTTGGTTCGGCAGAATTATTTATGCTTGGAATTTTAGGAATAAGCATGGTTGGAGTTTTATCAGGAAGTAGTTTAGCTAAAGGAATATTAGCTTGTGGAGCAGGGATATTATTAAGCACAATGGGAACGGCTCCAGCTACAGGAGAATTAAGATCAACTTTAGGAAGTCATTATTTATATGACGGAATTAAAATTGCAATTATGGGATTAGCGGCTTTTGCTATTCCGGAGATTTGTGATCTATTAAGATCAAATGCCGCCATTGCTCAAAAAGAATCAGGAATTGGCAAAGGCTGGTTAAGAGGAGTTATTGACGTATGGCAACATCGTTGGTTGGTATTTAGATCCTCTGTTATTGGAGTAATTATAGGAATCTTACCAGGTCTTGGTGGAAGCGCATCTAATTGGATCAGTTATGGTCACGCAGTACAAACCGCAAAAGATAAATCTAAATTTGGTAAAGGTGATATTAGGGGAGTTATTGGACCTGAAGCAGCCAATAATGCAAATGAAGGCGGAGGGTTAATTCCAACTTTACTATTTGGAATTCCAGGCAGTGGAAGTATGGCTGTATTTCTTGGAGGACTAACATTATTAGGAATTCAACCTGGACCTAACATGGTTGGTAAGGATTTATATCTTACATATGTATGCGTTTGGTCGTTAGCTATCGCAAATATCGTTGCAACTGGTGCAATGTTTTTTATTTCCAAACCAATTTCAAAATTAGCGTCAATTCCTTTTGGTTTAATGGCTCCATTTATGATTATGATTATCTATTTTGCTGCTTTTCAAACAACTTTCACAAATAGCGACTTATATACATTAATAGTTTTGGGTGGTTTTTGCACATTATTAAAGTATTTCAAATGGCCAAGACCTGCATTTATAGTTGGCTTTGTCATCAGTGACACGATTGAAAGATATTTCTATCAAACACTACAATTTAACGGCTGGGGCTTTTTACATAAGCCAGGAGTTATTATTTTAGGAATTATAATTCTCATATCCATTTATTTTGGAAATAAAAAATCACCAGATTTACAAATTAAAAAGAATATTAAACAGTTAAAAATGACCTCAATTTTTAATTTTCAATATATTTTTGTAGCTCTAATATATTTTTATTTTTTATTTATTGTAATAGACTCAGCTTCCCTTACATATCTTGGAGGAGTATGGCCACTTGCAATCTCAACATGTATGTTTGCGTATATGAGTTATATAATTTTCTTTCAAAAAAAAGTATTAGCTGATTTAGTCGACACTGATTTTAAGACAAAAAAAGAAAGTATAGATCTTTTTCGATCTTTTCTTTGGTTAGTTTTGCCAATAATTTTATCGGCATTGTTTGGTTTTTTAATTTCCATGATCATTATATTTTATGCAATTCTTATATCTAAAACAAAAGCAAGTTCTTTAAAAATCAATTTAATTACTATAGGATGCCTCGGAGTATTATTGGGGTTGTCTTATTCAATGGGCTTATCTTTACCGCGCGGATTACTTCAATCACTAATTAAGCTTCCTTGGCCTTTTGGTTAATATGATAAACGATCAAATTAAAATTCCTTGTTTATTTTTTAGAGGCGGAACTTCAAGGGGTCCTTATTTTTTAAAATCAGATCTTCCATCTAATATAAATAAAAGAGATAAATTACTTTTAGCTGTAATGGGTTCACCAGATATTAGACAAATAGACGGCTTGGGTGGAGCAGAGCCCGTTAAAAGTAAAGTTGCTATTATTTCAAAATCTAAAGAAAAGGGCATTGATGTAGATTATTTATTTGCTCAAGTAAAAATCGATGAACCTATTGTAGACACAAAGCCTTCATGTGGAAATATGTTAGTAGCAGTTGGTCCTTATGCAATAGAAAAAGGACTAGTAAAAGCAAAAAACAGAATTACAAAAGTCATTATTAGAGATGTTAACACTGGGATGAAAATTGAATCAATAGTTAGAACACCCAATAAAAAAGTCACATATGAAGGAAATCATAAAATTGATGGCGTTCCAAATTCAAGCTCTCCAATAGATTTGAGTTTTATAGATTTAATTGGTTCGCAAACTGGAAAATTATTTCCAACAGGAAAAAAAATTGACATTTTAGACGGTGTAAAATTTAGCTTCGTAGATGCTGCAATGCCTGTAATTTTTTTTAAAGCCTCTGATTTTGGAGTTTTAATTAATGACAGTTATTCAGCTCTGAACGCAAATAAATCTTTAATTAATCGAATGAACGAAATTAGAATAAAAGTTGGAGAAAAAACTGGTTTTAAGAATGTTAAGAAATCAGTAATACCTAAGATTGCTTTAGTATTAAAAGCTAAAAATGGAGATATCGCATCTAGATATTTCATGCCTTGGAACTGTCACCCAACTTATGCTGTTACAGGATCAATAGCGCTAGCTGCTGCCTGCAAGTCAGAAAATACAATTTGTTCTGAATTTTATAATGATTATTCTCCAAAAAGTGAAATTGCCATAGAACATCCAGGTGGTACATTAAAAATTAAGGTCAACGTTCAGTATAAAAATAGAGAAATAGTAGATTTAATTGCTTTCACTACTAGAAATGCAAGATTGATTATGTCTGGAGATGTATATATAAAAAAATCTATTTTAAAAAAGTAAATTTCGATCTTGCAATTTAATTTATTAGTAATAAAAAATAATCTTCGCAATGAAAAGTATAAATAGTTTTAAATCACTTAAAAAAATGACAGTAGGAAAGAATTCTTACAACATTTATTCTCTGCCTGAGGCTGAAAAAAATGGATTAGAAGGTATATCCAAACTTCCAAAATCGTTAAAAGTTTTATTAGA
The DNA here is from genome assembly GCA_009693745.1 of Candidatus Fonsibacter sp. Taxonomy (GTDB): domain Bacteria; phylum Pseudomonadota; class Alphaproteobacteria; order Pelagibacterales; family Pelagibacteraceae; genus Fontibacterium; species Fontibacterium baikalense. The sequence goes on along the minus strand of SHWR01000001.1, from coordinate 14,950 downwards.
AAATTTATTAAGACATGAGGACAATCATACAGTTAAAAAAGATCAAATTACTGCTATTAAGGACTGGCTAAAGACAAAAAAATCTGAAAAAGAGATAGCATATCGACCAGCCAGAGTTCTTTTGCAAGACTACACAGGTATTCCAGCTATTGCAGATTTATCAGCAATGAGAGAAGCGGTAAAAGAAAAAGGCAAAGACCCGAAAAAAATTAATCCACTTTCTCAAGTAGATCTAGTTATTGATCACTCTGTTCAGATAGATGTTGCTGGAACTAAAGAGTCTTTTGATAAAAATGTGGAAATAGAATTTCAAAGAAATGGTGAGAGATATTCTTTTTTAAAATGGGGACAACAAGCTTTTAATAATTTAAGAATTATTCCTCCAGGAACTGGAATTTGTCATCAAGTAAATTTAGAATATTTATCAAAAGTTGTTTGGACTTCTAAAGAAAATAATGAAACTTTTGCTTTTCCAGATACCTTAGTTGGAACAGACAGTCATACAACAATGGTAAACGGTTTGTCAGTTTTAGGTTGGGGAGTTGGTGGGATTGAAGCTGAAGCTGGGATGTTAGGACAGCCCATTTCTATGTTAATTCCAGAAGTAATCGGATTTAAATTCACTAATAAACTTCCTGAGGGAACAACAGCTACTGATCTGGTCCTTACCGTTGTAAAAATTTTAAGAGATAAAAAAGTTGTAGAAAAATTTGTTGAGTTTTATGGTCCTGGTCTTAAAAATTTAACTTTAGCAGATAGAGCTACTATTGGTAATATGGCTCCAGAATATGGCGCAACATGTGGTTTTTTCCCAATTGACGAAGAAACAATTAAATATTTAAAATTTTCAGGCAGAGATAAAGAAACAGTAGAGTTAGTAGAATCTTATGCCAAAGAACAGGGACTATGGGCAAGTGACGATATTGTATTTACAGATACTCTTTCATTAGATTTATCAACTGTTGTGCCAACAATTTCAGGACCAAAAAGACCTCAAGATAAAATATTATTAACAGAAGCTAAGAAGAATTTTGAAGTTACTTTTAAAGAATTTGCCAAGAGGGATAAACCTAAATCTATAAAAATTGAAGATGCAAATTATAATTTAACAGACGGCGATGTAGTTATTGCTGCAATTACTTCTTGCACAAATACTTCCAATCCAAATGTATTAATAGCTGCAGGATTATTAGCTAAGAAGGCCGTAGAAAAAGGATTAACAACCAAACCTTGGGTCAAAACATCTTTAGCGCCAGGATCACAAGTTGTTACTGATTATCTTAATAAAGCTGAATTAAGTAAATATTTAGATAAACTTGGATTTAATCTTGTTGGTTATGGATGCACGACTTGTATTGGTAACTCAGGCCCTCTTGCTGAAAAAATTGTTAAAGCAGTTAAAGATAATGATCTTTATGTTTCAGCAGTTTTATCAGGTAATAGGAATTTTGAAGGAAGAATTAACCCCTCAGTTAAGGCAAACTACTTAGCTTCACCTCCGTTAGTAGTTGCTTATGCAATAGCAGGAACTGCGAATTTTGATTTATATAAAGATCCGCTAGGAAAAGATAAAAATGGCAAAGATGTATTTTTGAAAGATATTTGGCCATCTAATAAAGAAATTGAAGAAACTTTATCAAAATCTCTTAACACAGATATGTTTGTTAAAAGATATTTAAATGTAAGTACCGGTCCAAAAGAATGGCAAAAGATTCAAACTACACAAAGTTCAATTTATAATTGGGACGAAGGCTCAACTTATGTAAAAAAACCCCCTTTCTTTGACAACCTCCCTGACAAACCAGAGGGATTCTTTGCAATTAAAAATGCAAGACAGTTACTTATTTTAGGAGACTCAATTACCACCGATCATATTTCGCCAGCAGGATCTATTCAAAAAAGTGGTCCAACAGGTGATTATTTTATGAAACATCAAATTTTACAAAAAGATTTTAACTCATACGGAGCAAGAAGAGGAAATCATGAAGTAATGACTAGAGGAACATTTGGAAATATTAGAATTAAAAATGAAATAGTTGCTGGTAAAGAGGGTGGTTTTACAATTCTGTATCCAGAAAATAAAGAAATGACAGTATTTGATGCTTCAGTAGAATATCAAAAAAGAGGAGTTCCTTTAATTGTTGTGGCAGGAAAAGAATATGGAACAGGATCCTCGCGTGATTGGGCTGCAAAGGGTACAAAACTTTTAGGAATTAAAGCTGTAATTGCAGAAAGCTTTGAGAGAATTCATAGATCTAATTTAGTTGGCATGGGAATTTTACCTCTTCAATTTAAAGAGGGATATTCGAGAAAAAATTTAAATCTAAAAGGAACTGAAATTATAAACATTTTAAACGTTGAAAAGGGTTTAAAACCTAGAGAAGAAGTAACTGTTGAATTCTTATACGAAGACGGAAGTTCCAAGAAAATAAATGTTCTTTCTAGAATCGATACTGATAATGAAACTGAATACTACAAGCATGGTGGGATTCTTCAGTACGTTCTAAGAAATATGGCTTAACTATTTTAGCTATATTTTCTCAATATTAGCAATTCTTCTTTTTATCTTTTCTATATAGAGTGTAAATTGCTGTTCGGCAGCTTCCAATGTTACAAGTTGAAAATAAATTTCTCTATTTGCATTTTGTTGAATTAAATCATCATAATCGGATGAAATAATAGAACCTACTTTTGGATATCCACCTGTTGTTGGGTGATCCGATAAAAGTATAATTGGATTTCCATCGCCAGGAACCTGAATAGCTCCTTTGATAATACCTTCAGATGGTATATTTGAGTTTACTAAGTTTTTAAGACTTTTACCAAGAACTCTCATTCCCATCCTGTCAGTTTGCTTTGTAATTAAATAAGGAGTTGAAAAGAATTGCTTTTTTGAATTCGTGCTAAAATAATGAAATTGAGGACCTGGAAGCACACTAAAGATCTTTTTGTTTTCAAATTTAATGTTTCTTATTATTTTATTTTCTTTAGTTGTAGAGTTTTTAAGTATTAAGATTTTATCTTTTAATTCAATCTTTTTCCCATCATTAGGACCAATAAATGCTCGAGGTTGAGATGAAACAGACCCGCAAAATTTATCTAATTTAAAACCACACTCAATACTCAAATAACCATAAACAGAGGCTTTTGTTGCAAGAATATCCAATTGATCACCTTCATTTAGATCGTATGTGCGGTATGGGTCACCTACAATTTCACCTTTTTGAGAATGTATTTTAAAAAAAACATTACCTGTAATTGCAATTTTAGTTTTACCTTTAACTAATTTTAGCAGTGGACCTTGATAAGCAAATTCTATTGCTCCAGTATTTTTATCATTATTTAGTAAAATGTTAGAAAGCAAAAAAGATTGGTAATCCATAGCACCACCAGGAGCTAGCCCCATATATTGAACACCAAATCTTCCTTTATCTTGAAAGGTTGAATTAATTCCAGCTCTCAAAACTTCAAAATAACTTTGTTCCATTATTTTAATTCAGATTTGTTAACTTTTTTAAATTTTATTGTGTCGCCTGGAGAGAATAAACATGGATTTGTTAAATTTTTTGTATCAAATAGTTTAATAGAAGTTCTACCAATAATATTCCATCCCCCAGGACTCAAATAAGGATAGACGATGCAAAATTTTTCAGCAATTGCAATAGAGCCGATGGGAACTTGAACTCTTGGAGATTGTAATCTGCTTGTAAATAATTTTTTATCAAGATCGCCCATATAAGGATGTCCCGGCATAAAACCTATCATGTAGACATAAAATTCAGTTTCAAGGTGACTTTTGATAATATCATCTTTAGATAATTTTAATGATTTAGATAAATTTTCTAAATCGAGAGAAAACTCATCATCATAACAAATAGGAATAGTCCAAGCGTTGCCTGATTGAGACGAGGTTAATTTTTTAAGATCAATAGATGAAATTATTTCTTTAAGTTTATGTGAATTATTTTTTTCTAAATCAAAATGAACAACTAATTTATTGTAAGATGGGATAATATTGTAAATACCTTTAATTTCGTCTTTATTTCTTTTTTCCTTAAGATAGTTAAAAAGACTAATAACTTTTTTATTAATATCCTTATTTACCTCTTCGCCAAAATCGCAAATAATTCCCTGATCGCTGATATTAGTTATTTTTTTTATCATGGATATTGTATAAACTTTTAGAAATTTTAAATTAGCAAAAGTGAAATATAATGGAAGTAAATATTAATAGTGATCTTGGCGAAAGTTCAAAGTTTCATTCTACTGAAAATGATCCTGCTTTATTAAAAATAGTAAATTCTGCAAATATTGCTTGTGGTTACCATGCGGGTGATCAAGAAACGATGGAGAAAACAATTCGTATATCCAAAGATAATGGAGTTAGCATTGGATCTCATCCTTCTTATTTAGATAGAGACAATTTTGGAAGAAAAAGAATAAATATTTCACCAGAGGAAGTTACTAAACTTGTCATCGATCAATGTGAAATTTTAAGCAAAGTTGCAGATAAATTAAAAATGAAAGTAACTCATGTAAAACCACATGGCGCCTTGAGTAATATGGCCTGTGAGAGTTATGAATTGTCTTTCACTATAGCAAAAGCCATTAAACAATTTGATCCAAATATAATTTTTCTAGCGCACGCACAAACTGAAATGGAAAAAGCAGGTCGTGATTTAAAATTGAGAATTGCTTGTGAAGTATTTGCAGATAGAAATTATGAAGACAATGGTTATCTTGTTTCAAGATCAAAACCTAACGCAATGATCTTAGGCAGAGAAGAATCTGCTAAACATGTTCTTAGAATGTTAGAAGATCAGGCTTTAAATTGTTATTCTGGAAAAAAAATTCCATGTGATATTGATTCAATTTGCGTTCATGGAGATGAAAAAACTGCAGTAGAGAACGCCCAATACTTAAGAGAAGTTCTAATTAAAAATGGTTTTTTATTAAAATCTTTAGATAAATTAAAAAAAATTAATTAATCGCAAAAAAAAAGGGACGGTTAATTAAAACCGCCCCTTAATTTCTCAAAAATAATTACTTATTTTTTTGTGCCCAAGTTGGCATAGGGTATTTCACTTCACAAGCTGCGAATTCAAATGGATAAATTGTACAATATTGTCCATTTTGCACTTGCATTAAAATTCCTCTTTGCAACTCATTATGTCCATTTGCTGAAAACTTCACTCCTTTGTAAGGAATAATTAAATTTTTAGCAGGAATATTAGTTTGCGTTAAAGCTACACGAATCTTTTCAGGATCTGTTGAACCAGCTCTGTTGATTGCATCTATAAGAACCATAAATGCTGTAAATTCTCTTGCTGGAACATCAGATAGATCTCTTCCACCTGAATTCTTTTTAAATAGTTCATTCACCTTAGCAAGGTTAGGAACTTTTTTAGCAAGGTCAAAGTTGAAAGGCGATCTTGTAATTACACCTTCAGCATCTTTACCCATTGTAGACAAAAATGTTGGATCTACGTAACCAGCATTTTGTGCAATTAAAAGTTTTGGATTATAATCCAATTCTTTAGCTGTTTTTAAGAAAAGAAAAGCATCAGATGTATAAGAAGACGGAAGCAAAACGTCAGCGTTAGACGCTTTTAGTTTTTGAACTTCTGAAGTTAAAGATGTTGCTTTTGAATTGTAAGCGATTTTATCTAAAACTTTATAGCTCTTTTCTTTTGCTAGTTTTTCTTGAGTAGTTCCGCTATCCGTTCCCCAAAGAGAATCTTCGTGCAGAATACTTATGTTTGATAATTTAATATTCTTTTTCTTTTGTAAGTCCGCCATAAAATCGTACATTACTTGAGTGAATTCACCATCATGGGGAGTTACTCTAAAGAAATATTTTAAACCACGCTCTGTAAGGTTTGGCGCAGTTGAAGCTCCGTTTACGTATGGAATTCCAGCTCTATCAGCAACTAAACTTGATGTTGCTGTTACTGCTGAAAAGTATGCTCCAAATAAAGCGTGAACTTTTTCATTATTGATTAATCTTTCAGCTTCACCTTGACCAATTTCTGGTTTTCCTTGGTGATCTGCAATTACCAATCTAATTTTAGCCCCTTTTAATCCAGGCAGACCTTCTGTTTTTGCAAAAGGCATATCAAGATCAGTTTTTTCATTAACAATTTGCACAGCTGTTTTAAGAGCTGCAATTGAATCAAGACCAATCTGTGCAACTGGACCTGTTAGTGGTTGTAGAACACCGATAACTACTTCATTAACTTTTTGTTGCGCAACGGCAAATGAGTTAAGAGAAAGAGAAATGGCAGCTACGAAACATATTAGGTTTTTTTTCATAGATCTCCGTTATTTTTTTAAATAGATTAACTTCAATTTTAAATATTGTAAATAAAATAACAATGACTTCACAAGTTATTATACAGGCACTTATTAGCGGAATTCTCATGGGTTTGATCTACGCATTAATTGCTGCAGGGTTAAGTTTAATTTTTGGTCTCATGGAAATTGTAAATTTTGCGCATGGTGATCATTTAATGATCTCTATGTTCTCGGCTTTTTGGTTTTGGATGTTATTTGGTATTGATCCGATTTTTTCAATTCCACTTACTATTTTGCTTATGGCTGCAATTGGAGTGGCTACACATTATTTTATTATTCGAAAAATTTTAAACTCAACAATGTTGGTACAAATTTGTGCAACGTTTGGTCTTGCTGTTGTTTTACGCGCTCTAGCACAATTACTTTTTACTCCAGACTTTAGAACAATTAAAAATCCAATTATTCAAGGTAAGTTTGAGATATTAGGAATTTTTATTGGTAAACCACAACTCTATGCAAGCTTAGTTTGTCTTATTGCATTTATTTTACTTTATTTTTTTGTCACAAGAACTGAAGCAGGAACAGCATTACAAGCAACTTCACAAGACAGACAAGCTGCTGAAATTTTAGGAATTCCTTCAAATAAAATGTTTGCATTAGGATGGGCTATTGGACTTAGTTGTGTTGCGGTTGCAGGTTCAATGCTTTCAAATTTCTATTATGTATTTCCAGATGTAGGAGTGAATTTTTCTTTATTTGCATTTGTAGCTGTTGCCCTTGGAGGATTCGGAAGTATTACTGGAAGTTTAATTGCAGGAATTATTATTGGAATTGTTGAATCTGTTGGCGGATTATTAATCGATCCATCATTTAAATTACTTTATGTTTTTGCAGTTTATTTATTTGTAGTCATTGTGAGACCACAAGGAATCTTTGGGAGGTACTAAGATGAATAATAATATTTCACCTAGATTATTAGAGGCAAAGAATGAACCACTTTGGTATTTTAATAAAAATTCTCTTATAATTATTGGGGTTGTTATTTTAAGTTTATTTTTATTTCCTTTCACTTCGCCATCTAAGTTTGCAATTCATTTGATGATGATGATTTTTATGCATGCAGTGATGGCACAGTCATGGAATGTGCTTGCTGGTTTCTCAGGTCAAATTAGTTTAGGTCATGCGATATTTTTTGGAATTGGCGCTTATGCGTCTGCATATTTTTATGTAAAACTTCATATTACTCCTTGGATCGGGATTTTAGCTGGAATTGGAATTTCAGGATTTGTTGCAATGTTAATTGGAATTCCAATTTTAAGATTAAAAGGACATTACTTTGCAATTGCAACTTTATTAATTGGTATAAGTTTTCAAGTTGTTTTTCAAAGATGGCCTGAGGTTGGTTCGTCATCAGGGTTATGGATACCAATTAATAGAGATAGTCCTTGGACTTCAATGCAATTTCATAAGAGCAAAGTAGCTTATTATTATATTTCTTTAATTTTCTTTGTTGGTTCATTCTTTTTAGTATGGTTATTAAATAGATCTAAACTTGGATATCGACTTAGAGCCATTCGTGATCAATCAGATGCAGCTTCAAGCCTTGGCATTCACGTATCAAAATATAAAATTATTGCATTTGTTATTTCCGCAATGATCATGGCGCCAATGGGGAGCATTTATGCTCAGTATGTCTTAATTGTCGATCCTAATAATGCATTCAATGTTGATATATCAATTTTAGTTTTATTAATCTCAGTGATGGGAGGAGTTGGAAATATTTGGGGGCCAATTATTGGTTCGGCAATTTTAATTCCAATATCAGAATTTTCCAGAATTTATTTTGGTGGAACAGGACGTTCAATCGATTTAATTGTTTATGGAGTTTTAATTATTATTATTTGCATCTTTAGACCTGCTGGGATTGTTTCTCTTATTCCAAGATCTTTTAGAGAAAGAGAAAAAGCAAAATGAGTATTTTATTAAAAGTTGAAAATTTAAGCAGATCATTTGGTGGCATTCATGCAAACAGTGATATTTCTTTTGATGTTAAAGAGGGTGAAATTCTAGGAGTTATTGGTCCAAATGGCGCTGGAAAGTCAACATTATTTGATCTGATCACTGGCTTTACTAAATCAGATCGAGGTCAAGTTACGTTACGAGAAAAAAATATTACAAATGTCAGACCTGATTTAATTTGCAGAATGGGAGTTGGTAGAACCTTTCAGAAGTTGAAACCATTTGCTGAGCAGACATTATTGGAAAATGTTATCGTTGGTGCACTAGCAAAAGAGAAAAATTTAAAAGTGGCTCGTGATAAAGCTTTAGAAATTATTGATTTCGTAGATCTAATTGAAAAAAGACATCACTATGCAAAAGAGCTTTCGACTGGACAACGTAAAAGATTAGAGCTCGCAAGAGCTTTAGCAACAGATCCAAAATTATTACTTATGGACGAAGTAACAGGTGGAGTTGATCAAAGGACAATCCCAGGTCTTGTGGAGCTAGTTTTAAAACTGAAAAAGAATGGAATTACTGTTGTAACTATTGAACATAATATGAAAATTATTATGGATATTTCAGATAGAATTCTTGCACTAAACCAAGGAAAAAGAATTGCTTTTGATATTCCAAAAAATATTAGTCAAAACTCCCAAGTGATAGACGCTTACCTAGGAACAATCGATGCTGCTTAATATAAAAAATATAGACGTTGCTTACGATAATTACCAAGTAATCTGGAATATTTCTTTAAACGTTAAAGAAGGAGAAATTGTAGCTTTGCTTGGTCCAAATGGATCTGGAAAAAGTACCGTTCTTAATAGTATTAGCGGTTTAATTAAAATTAAAAATGGCGAAATCAATTTTAATAATATTTCAATTCATAAGTTTGAAACTTATCAAAGGGTTGGTGTAGGCATTTCGCATGTTCTCGAGAGAAGAAGAGTATTTCCTTATTTAACAGTTTTGCAGAATTTATTATTAGGCGCTTATCATGAAAAAGCTAAGGCAGAGAGAGATAAATCTTTACAGGATATTTATAGTTTTTTTCCAAAATTAAAAGATCGCTCAAGTCAAATTGCAAACACAATGTCAGGTGGCGAGCAACAAATGCTTGCAATCGGTAGAGGATTAATGGGGATGCCAAAATTATTAATGGTGGATGAACCTTTCCTAGGACTTGCTCCTCTAGTGATTGAGGATTTAAAATTAATATTTAAAAAAATTACAGAACGTGGAATTGCAATTTTATTCGTTGAACAAAATGTTAGACTTGCTTTAAGTATGGCAAATCGCGGTTATGTTCTTGAAAGCGGAAGGTTAGTAATTGATGGAGCCTCTAAAGATTTAATAGACAGCAAAGAAGTTAAAAGAGTTTTTTTAGGATCTTAATTGATCGCAGCAAGGTTACTATTTAATTTATCGGTAATTAACATTGCACCTGGTTTGTGAGTTATACAAAAATCAGGTTTACAATTTTCAACAACAGACTGAGGTGTTACTCCACAAGCCCAAAACACCGGAATTTCGTTATTTTTAATAATTCTTGGTGCGTCTCCATATTCTGGCTTCATAATGTCTTTTATTCCAATTTGAGAAGGATCACCAAGATGAACGGGTGCTCCATGGACCGCTGGAAATCGAGAAGAAATTTGAATTGCCTTAATAGTATCTTCTGCATTCAAAGGTCTCATTGATACAACTAATTTTCCTTTAAAAGGTCCCGCAGGTTCACAATCAATATTTGTTTTATACATTGGAACTGTTGTATTATTTTTTATATGCTGCATTTCAATTCCAGCATCCATTAATGGCAGTTCAAATGACATGGAACATCCTAGAACGAACGTTACCAAATCATCATTCCAATATTTTTTTATATTTTTGGGTTCATCTATTATTTTTCCATTTTGCCAAATTCTATATTTTGGAACATCTGTTCTGATGTCTATATTTCCCAAATCTTTTAAATGAGGATCACCTTTAATTCCAAAACCAATAAGCGGACAAGGTTTTGGGTTTTTTTGACAGAATGCTGCAAAATCAAGAGCGTACTTGCTAGGTAATATACAAATGTTTCCTTGTACATATTTTCCAGCAATACCTGCAGTTTGTTTATCGTATTTATCGGCTCTAATAATTTTTCTTGCCTTAGCTGGATCTGTGATATTTAACATTTAATTTTATAAAAAATTTTTAATACAAAATATAACTTAGATGAAAAGATTAGAAAATAAAAGCGTAATAATTACAGCAGCAGGACAGGGAATAGGAAAAGAAACTGCTATTCGTTTCCTTAAAGAAGGTGCAAATGTTATTGCGACAGATATTAATAGAACTCATAAACTGGAAGAACTCACAAAAGAGTATCCTGAAATTAAAACTTACACTTTAGACTCAACTAATTCTTTTGACGTTAAAAAATTTGCAGAAACTATTTCTAAAGTTGATATTCTTTTTAACTGTGTTGGTTTTGTACACAATGGAACAATACTAGAGTGTGAAGAAAAAGACTGGGATTTTTCATTTAATGTAAACGTTAGATCAATGTATTTAATGATCAAAAATATTATTCCTAAAATGATAAACCAAAAATCAGGAGTAATAATTAACATGGCCTCTGTTGTATCGAGTGTTAAAGGCGTGAAAGATAGATTTGTATACGGAGCAACCAAAGCTGCTGTGGTGGGTCTTACAAAATCAATTGCTGTAGATTTTTTAAAATACAATATTAGATGTAATGCTATTGCACCTGGAACCGTTCATACTCCTTCTTGGGAAGATAGAGTAAATGCATTTAAGGATCCTGAAAAGGCGAGAAAAGATTTTATTGAAAGACAGCCAATGGGAAGGTTAGGAAAACCAGAAGAAGTAGCAGCTCTTGCTGCATATTTAGCAAGTGATGAATCGGCGTTTTCTACTGGAGTTGTTTACCCATTAGATGGCGGAATGACGATTTAATTAAAGTATACACATACACTCTTAAAAGTAGAAAATTTGATTCAAAATGGAATCAAAAGGGAATCAAAACAAGAACATTCGACTGATTTTGCTGTTATTTTATGTGGGTAACTCAGTCCTGTGTCCAAGGATTTTTTTTACTATTATCTTTTTCATTAAGAGATTTAAAGAATGCTTTTTGAGGAATTAAAAAATTACCAAAGAAAAACATCACAGCTGCACCAAATATAAATCCTCCTATATGTGCTCCATAAGCTACTCCACCTTGACCAGAGCTTCCGCTTGAGCTTATAAATTGTAAAATAAACCAGAATCCCAACACAAAAACTGCTGGAATTTTTATAATTTGAGAAAAGAATCCAAGAGGTATTAATACTAAAACCTTATTTCTTGGGTATCTGATCATATAAGCGCCTAGCACACCACTAATTGCGCCACTGGCTCCAACCATTGGGATAGTTGAATTTACATTTAAGTAAACTTGAGTCATTGCAGCCGCCACACCTGATGCTAAATAAAATAAAATAAATTTTACTTTTCCAAGATCATCTTCAATATTGTCAGCAAATATCCACATATAAAGCATATTTCCTATTAAATGCATAAAACCTCCATGCATAAACATTGAAGTAATCAAAGTTAGATAAGGATCAATTTTATTTATATCATTTGGTAAAGCTTGAGTACCAAGAAGTGAAGTTGGAACTACTCCATAAGAATAAAATAAATTTCCATTATCAAAACCAGGAGAACTTATTTGTATTAAAAAAACTACTACACAAATACCTATTATTGCGTAACTAAGTATTGGAGTTGAGAGTGTAATATTATCGTCTTTTAGTGGAATCACAAATTAGTTACCGCATTGTGCTCGGTGCATCATTAAATGATCTAGCAGAATACATGCAAGCATGGCTTCTCCAATTGGAACAGCCCGAATACCAACGCAAGGGTCATGTCTGCCACGAACAGAAATTTTAGTATTTCTTCCTTTTGTATCAATGGTGTCACGAGTATTTAAAATTGACGATGTAGGCTTAACTGCAAATGATGCAACAATTTCTTGACCAGTTGAAATTCCACCTAAAATTCCACCTGCTTTATTAGATAAAAATTTTGCTTTTCCACCTTTAGATTTTATCTCATCGGAATTTGTTTCTCCTGTTAAACTTGCAGCATTCATCCCAGCACCAATGTTTACACCTTTGACTGCATTGATACTCATAAGCCCTGCAGCAATATCTTGATCTAATTTTGAGTAAATAGGAGCGCCTAGTCCAACAGGAACTCCCCTTGCTCTAAGTTCAATAATTGCACCACATGAACTTCCAGCTTTTCTGATATCTAACAAGTATTGTTCCCATACAGGAACAGTTTCTTTGTCAGGACAAAAGAAAGGATTTTTTCTAATTTCTTTATCACTCCAAAGACTATGATCAATCATTAATGGACCAATTTGAATAACTCCTCCAATAATTGAGAATTTTTTTCCAAGTAATTTATTTAAAACAGTTTTAGCAATAGCACCTGCTGCAACTCGTGAGGCAGTTTCTCTAGCGGATTGTCTTCCACCACCTCTAAAATCACGGTTTCCATACTTCATAAAGTAAGTAAAATCAGCATGTCCTGGTCTAAATTTATCTTTTATACTTTCATAATCTCTAGACTTGGTGTCTTCGTTAAAGATGATCATTGATATGGGTGTCCCAGTAGTTTTCCCTTGAAATACGCCAGACAATATTTGCACCTGATCTTTTTCTTTTCTTTGAGTTACAAATTTTGACTGACCTGGTCTTCTTTTATTTAATTCAATTTGAACATCTTTTTCAGAAATATCAATATTTGGGGGACAACCATCAACCACACAGCCAATTGCAGGACCATGGGATTCTCCCCAAGTAGTGAACCTAAATAGCTTTCCAAAAGTATTAAATGACATTAAATATATTTTATAGGGTATTTTTAGTTATTTATGAATCAAAAAAAATATAAATCGAACAAACTTGGACTCAATTCATGTTTTTTAAATAAGAAAAATCCATTTGAGCTATTCAAAGCTTGGATGGCAAAAGCTAAAAAAACAGAAATTAACGACCCAAATGCTCTAGCGCTTGCGACTGTTAATCGCAACAAACAGCCATCGGTTCGCATGGTTCTTTTAAAAGGATTAACGAATAAAGAGTTTATTTTTTATACAAATTTAAAAAGTAAAAAAAGCAATGAATTAAAAAGCAATCCAAAAGCCTCCATGTGCTTTCATTGGAAAAGCATAAGAAGACAAATAAGAATTGATGGTTCAATTAAAAAAGTTCCAAATAAAATTGCTGATCAGTATTTTAACTCAAGACCTTACGGTAGCAGAATTGGAGCATGGGCATCCATACAATCAACTCCAATGAAATCTAGATTTGATTTAATTAAAAGAATTAAAGAATATAAAATAAAGTTTCCAATTTATAAAAAAGTTCCAAGACCTCCTCATTGGTCAGGCTGGGCCTTAAAAGCAAATGAGATTGAATTTTGGTTAGACGGCAATAATAGAATTCACGAAAGACTTAGATATAAAAAATTGAGATCTCATTGGATAAAGGAAATTTTATATCCTTAAGATTATTTTACTCTGTTATAAATTTTATCAAAACCTTTATTTAAATTTTTAAATACTCCAGATTTTTTTGTTCTACTTAAAAGCTCTTCATTAATGCCATCCTTAGTCTGAAATTCTTTAATCACTTTATCCATAGAAGAGTTTGGATTTTTTATAGTTACATTATTTAGTGCTTTAAATAAATGATTTAGATATTCCATCGATTTATTTTTATTAATTCCTTTTCTTAAAAACCATTTATGTGCGGTATTAAATATTTCAAAGTACGTTGCCATAAATGAAGTCATCACCCATAATTTTTTATTTTCTTTTTCATTACTTGTCGCAATGACTTTCCCAAGTTTATTAAAGAAACCCTCAATCACTTTGTTTTTTGGATAAATAATAATAGGGCCTAGATTATGTTTAATCATAGGAAGAGGCGCAATTTTAAATATTTTTTTAGCAGGCGATATTATCCTTTTTAATTCTTGATTATGGATAGTCGAGATAAAATTTAAAACTGTATGACTATTCTTGAATTTTAATTTTTTCAATATCTGTTTTCCAACTTTTGGAGTAATTGACAACACAATCCAATTAGATTTATTCAATACCTCTTGATTAGATTTTGCAATTTTAATTCTTGAAAATTTATTTTTTAGAACTTTAACGTTATTTTTATTTTTAGGAGAAAGAATTATTTCTTTAACGTTTATTTTTGCTTTAAAAATTCCCTCAACAACAGAAGTTGCAATCTTTCCAACACCAACAAAACCTAATTTCATATTTTTAAAAAATTGATTAAATTAGATATACCATTCTTGCGTCCAATTATAAGATCAGTAAAACTTTCGTTTTCCATAGAATTAAACCTACTAACGTTGCTAAAATTGACTTTTAACATTGGATAAAAGAATATGGGATTCGTAGTTAATAGACCTCTTAATAGTTACAAAACAGGGTTAGTTATTTGAAATTAGAGTTACTTTATAATCCGGGCAATGTTCTTTGTGATTATCTAAAAATTAAAGATGATCATAAATTTATATTAAGAGTTTTTACAAACTTAACTTATTATGGACATATATTGGCTGCGCTTGCATT
>SHWR01000018.1 GCA_009693745.1 Candidatus Fonsibacter sp. | reverse complement strand
AGAGAAAGAAAAAAAATTAACACAGGATGAAGGTTCTTCAGCTGAAGCAAGAAAAGCTTCTAGAGAGATATCGATTCCTAATTTAATTACCATTCAAGAGTTAGCAAATAGAATGGCAGAAAAAGCGGGCTCAATTCTAAAATTTTTATTCGAAAAAAATGTAAAAGTTACAATTAATCACACAATTGATCGCGATACTGCAGAGTATATCGTTGGAGCTTTTGGACATAAAGTTATTAAAGATAATCAGATCGATGACGAATTATCTAAATTAAAAAAAACTAAACAACATGAAGATACTTATTCTAGGCCACCAGTTGTTACTGTGATGGGACATGTGGATCATGGAAAAACTTCTTTATTAGATTCATTAAGAGAAACTAATGTTGTTGCAACAGAACACGGTGGAATTACTCAGCATATAGGAGCATATCAAGTTTTTGCCGAGGAGAATAAATGGATGACATTTATAGACACTCCAGGCCATGCAGCTTTTACTGAAATGAGAGCAAGAGGATCTAAAATTACAGACATCGTTGTTCTAGTAGTAGCGGCAAACGATGGAATTAAACCTCAAACAATTGAAGCAATACAACATGCAAAAGCTGCAAAGGTGCCAATTATAGTTGCGATTAATAAATGTGATATTCATGGTGTTGATAAACAAAAAGTTAGAAATCAACTATTAGAGCATGAACTTGTCGTTGAAGAATTGGGCGGAGATATTCAATGTGTAGAAATATCTGCTTTAAAAAAGACTAACTTAGATAAATTAAAAGAAGCAATTATTTTACAAGCAGAAATTTTAAATCATAAAACAAATCCAAATGTTCCAGCTCAAGGAATAGTTATTGAATCAAAATTAGACAAAGGAAAAGGTCCAGTATCAACAATCCTAATTACCAGAGGAACTTTAAGAAGAGGGGATTTCTTTGTAAGTGGTTTGCAGTGGGGAAAAATAAGAGCAATGAATAATTATAAAGGAGAGTTAGTTAATGAAGCAACACCATCCATGCCAGTTGAAATTATTGGTTTAACAGGAGTTTCTGAGGCAGGAGATGATTTTTTAGTTTTAGATAGTGAATCAAAAGCTAAAGAAATAAATGAACATAGAATTGAACAAGGAAAATCCAAAAAAACTAGCATTCTTGTTAAAAAAAATGATGTTTTTGGAGACATGAATAAGCAAAAAGAATTGTCAATTATTATAAAAAGTGATGTTCATGGATCTGCAGAGGCTTTATCAAACGCTATATTAAAAATTCAACACGATGAGGTGAAGCCAGTTATTGTTTTATCTTCAGTTGGAGCTATTACTGAAACGGATGTATCTTTAGCAAAAGCTTCCAACGCTGTTTTAATTGGATTTAATATTAAGCCTAACAAAGAAGCAAAAGATCTTGCAATAAAACTTGGTGTTAATGTTTTATATTTTAACATTATTTATGAAGCGATTGAACATATTACAAAAGCTCTTTCAGGTCTTTTATCACCAGAAATTAATGAACAAGTATTAGGACAGTGCGAAATCTTGCAGGTATTTAAATCTTCTAAAGCCGGAAAAGTGGCGGGTATTAAAGTTACAGAAGGTGCAATCGTTAATAATTCTGATGTACGAATTGTTAGAGATGGAAGTGTTGTTTTTACAGGAAAAATATCATCTCTTTATAGAGAAAAAAATGAAGTAAAAGAAATTAAATCAGGACTAGAAGGTGGAGTTGCTTTTAAAGATTTTTTAGATTTTAAAGAAAAAGATATTATTGAAGTATTTTCAGTAGTTCAAAGTGCGAGAACAATAAACTAATTTAATCATGAACATTCATTTAAGTGATCAGCCTTTTACACAAAGGCAATTAAGAGTTGGCGAACTATTAAAACAATTACTTGGAAATTTATTTTTAAAAGAAGAGGTGGCTCTTCCAAATATTAATACAAGAGTAATTACTGTTTCAGAAGTTAGAATGAGTCCAGATTTAAAACATGCTAAAGTCTTTTTTATGCCATTAGGAGGAAAAGACTCAGAACTTATTTTACAATCATTAATTAATCATAGTGGTTTAATTAAAAAACAAATGTCACGTAGCTGGAAAAATAAATTTTTACCTAATCTTCATTTCGTATTAGATGTATCCTTTGATTATGCAGAAAAAATTGAAAAATTAATTATTAAGACACACAAAAATGATTAATGGTTGGATAAATTTAAATAAGCCCAAAGGCTTTAGCAGTGCTTATTGTCTTAATGTAATAAAGAGTAAATTTAAAAAAATTAAAATAGGACATGCTGGAACATTAGATCCTTTAGCAGAGGGCGTTCTACCAATTGCTTTAGGAGAAGCGACAAAAACTGTTTCATT
The DNA here is from genome assembly GCA_009693745.1 of Candidatus Fonsibacter sp. GTDB lineage: Bacteria > Pseudomonadota > Alphaproteobacteria > Pelagibacterales > Pelagibacteraceae > Fontibacterium > Fontibacterium baikalense. The sequence goes on along the minus strand of SHWR01000018.1, from coordinate 18,003 downwards.
GATTCACTTGCAATTTAAAAGTTATTTATTTGAAATTTTATGGGGATCAGATACGGACACTTTAGATTTAGAGGGAAAAGTTATAAATCAAAATGAGATTTATCCAGAAAAAATAGAAGTTCAAAATATTTTAAAAAAGTTTATTGGCTCGCAAATGCAAGTACCACCAAAATATTCCGCAGTAAAAATAAATGGCAAAAGATCCCACGAACTTGCAAGAAAAAATTTAGTATTTGATATCGAAGAAAAAAAAATTTTTATAAAAAATATTAGATTATTAAAACATGAGAATAATACGAGCCTTTTTTATATTAAATGTGGTACTGGAACTTATATTAGGAGCTTAGCAAGGGACATTGCTAAATTTTTTGGTGGATTTGCCCATGTTACTAAATTAGTCAGAACTAAATATGGAAATTTTAGAATTCAAAACTCAAATAGCCTTGAAAAATTAATAGAAAAAGAAAGTACTGATAATTTTTTAAAATATGTGCTTGATATTCAGAGTGCTTTAATACATATACCTACCATTAAATTAAATGATGAAAGAATTAATTTAATAAAGAATGGAATGAAAGTGAGTTTTGTTAATGAATTTGGAAAGGTTAGTTTAAATAATATTTATACCCAGGCTCTAGAAAAGCCACTTGCTCTCGGATACCTTAAGTCCGGTTTTTTTTATCCAAAGAGAGTATTTAATTAAAAAGATGACAAAAAAAATTTTAAATAAAGAAAATATTTATAAAGATTTAAAAAATCATGCCAAAGACGTTGGCTCTTCTGAAGTGCAAATAGCTATTTTAACTGAGCGTATCAGATACTTAACTGAGCATTTTACAAAAAATAAAAAAGATAAACATTCCTACACAGGATTAACGACATTAGTGAATAGAAGAAAAAAACTATTGGATTATCTCAGCAAAACAAACGCTACCAATTACAAGAAGATCCTGGAAAAGCTGAATATCAGAAAATAAATTTTAATGTTTAAAATCGTAAAGAAAGAGATTGTTTGGGGAGGTAAGAAATTATCTATCGAGACAGGAAAGATTGCCCGTCAAGCGGACGGCGCAGTTATACTTACTTCAGGTGATACTGTTATTTTAGCAACCGTTGTTGGTGTAAAGAAAGCAAAACCTGATATGGATTTTTTTCCTCTTACAGTAAATTACCAAGAGAAATATTATGCTTCAGGAAAAATTCCAGGTGGATATTTCAAAAGAGAAGCAAGACCAACAGAGAGCGAAACTTTAATATCAAGATTAATTGACAGACCTATTCGACCTTTATTTCCAGAGGGTTTTAGAAATGAAGTGCAAGTTCTACCAACTGTGCTTTCTTATGAAAAAGATAATGATCCAGAAATATTATCTTTAATAGCAGCTTCAGCAGCATTGTCTATTTCAGGAATTCCATTTATGGGACCAGTTGCTGCTTCAAAAGTAGGTTACATTAATGGTAGTTTTGTTTTAAACCCGACAAAAGAGCAATTAAAAGACTCGCAATTAGAACTTGTTGTTGCAGGAACTAAAGATGCTGTTTTGATGGTGGAGTCAGAGTCTTCAGGATTAACCGAGAAAGTTATGTTAGATGCAGTTAAATTTGGTCACGAACAATTTGGTCCAGTGATCAAAATGATCAATGAATTTACTTCAGAATGTAAAAAAGAAACATGGATTGTAGAAGAGAAAGATCTGAAAGATGTAAAAAATAATTTATTAAAAAATGTTAAAAATGATCTTGTAGTTGCATTCTCAGAGACTGATAAGAAGAAAAGAAGCGAACTAATTAATTTGGCAAGAGAAAAATCATTAGCACTTTATACAGATTCAGAAGAATTTAGCGAAATGGATGTGGAGTCTCAGTTTAAAAAGATTGAAAAAGAAATAGTTAGAACAAAAATTCTTAAAGAAAAGAAAAGAATTGATGGTAGGGGCCTTGCAGATATTAGACCGATTAAATGCGAAGTGGGCGTCCTTCCAAGAGTTCATGGTTCTGCTCTTTTTACAAGAGGTGAAACGCAAGCACTTGTTGTGACTACACTGGGAACTTCAGAGGACGAACAAAGAATTGAAAGTTTAGATGGATTACAAAGATCTAGATTTATGTTGCATTACAACTTTCCTCCATTTTCAGTTGGAGAAGTTGGAAGAATTGGAACAGGTCGAAGAGAAATAGGTCATGGTAAATTAGCATGGAGAGCTGTTAATTCAATTTTACCAAAAAAAGAGCAGTTCCCTTATACATTTAGAATTGTTTCAGAAATTACAGAGTCAAATGGGTCATCATCAATGGCAACTGTTTGCGGGGCATCTTTAGCTTTAATGGATGCTGGAGTTCCAATTAAAAAACCAGTCGCAGGAATTGCAATGGGTTTAATTAAAGAAGGGGCAGATTATTCGGTACTATCCGACATTTTAGGAGATGAAGATCATTTAGGAGACATGGATTTTAAAGTTGCAGGAACAGAAGATGGAATTACTTCGTTGCAAATGGATATTAAAATTACAGGAATTACATTTGAGATTATGGAAAAAGCATTATCACAAGCAAAAGATGGAAGAATTCATATCTTAGGTGAAATGAACAAAGCACTAAATGCTTCAAGAAAAGATTTATCTAAACATACTCCAAAAATGGAAAAAGTTACTGTTGATAAAAAAGATATCGCAGCCATTATTGGAAAAGGTGGAGTTACAATAAGAGAGATTGTTGAATTATCAGGGGCTAAAGTTGATATTAGCGATGACGGCGTTGTAACCATTGCTGCACCTGATAAAGTTTCAAGAAATAAAGCTTTAGAGATGGTAAAAAGCATTATTGCAAAACCTGAAGTTGGAAAAATTTATACAGGAAAAGTTGTTAAAATTATGGAATTTGGAGCTTTTGTAAACTTCTTAGGCAAACAAGACGGTCTAGTTCATATCTCTGAACTTGCAACGAAAAGAGTAGAGAAAGTAAGTGACGTTGTAAAAGAGGGTGATGAAGTTAAAGTTAAAGTTTTAGGATTTGATAAAGGAAAAGTTAAACTTTCAATTAAACAAGCCTTAGATAGTTAAGCCTGCATATTTTTTGGGTTAGGCATACCAACAATATTATAACCCGCATCTACATAGTGAATTTCTCCTGTAACACCTGCTGCAAGATCACTTAATAAATAAACCGCAGCTCCACCTACATCATTAATATCAACGTTTCTCTTTAGCGGAGAATGTTTTTCATTCCATTTATATAAAAATTTGGCATCACCAATTGCTGAGGCTGCCAAAGTTTTAATAGGTCCGGCGCTAATAGCATTTACTCTAATTCCATTTCCTCCAAGATCTACAGATAAATATTTAACACTTGTTTCAAGAGCAGCTTTGCAAACTCCCATAACGTTATAATTTGGAATAACCTTATCAGCACAATAAGTTAAAGTTATAAAGCTTGAACCTGGTTTCATTATTTTAGAGGCTTCTTTACAAATTTCTGTAAAAGAAAAACAAGAAATTACCATACTATTTGAGAAATTTTCTCTTGAGGTATTTAAATACTGTCCTGATAATTCTGATTTATCTGAAAATGCAATCGCATGAACGACAAAATCTAAATTTCCCCATTTATCTTTAATATTTGAGAAGGTTTTAATAATTTCTTCTTTCTTTTCTACGTTACAATCTAAAGTAAATTTTGAACCTAAAGACTCAGCAAGAGGAATAACTCTCTTTTTTAAAGCATCTCCCACGTAAGTAAATGCTAGTTCAGCTCCGTGTTCACTTAATTTTTTTGCAATGCCCCAGGCAATAGAGCGATCATTCGCAACACCCATAATCAGTCCTTTTTTACCTTGCATTAATTTCATTTTAAATGCTTTCAAATACTAGAGTTGCATTGGTTCCACCAAAACCAAAGCTATTAGACATTACACAATTTAAATCTACATTTTTTTTAACTTCAGTTACAATAGGTAATCCTTTTATTTTTTCATCTAAATTTTGAACGTTAGCAGAGGCTGCTATAAATTTATTTTTCATCATTAGCAGACAATAAATTGCTTCTTGAACTGATGTTGCACCAAGCGAATGTCCAGTAATTGATTTTGTTGAACTAAAAGGAGGAACTTTATCTTTAAATACTTCCTTCATTGCTTCTATTTCTTTCGTATCTCCAACAGGAGTAGAGGTTCCATGAGTATTAATGTAATCTATTTTAGAATTTCTTAGATTTTGCATAGACATTTTCATACATCTAACAGCACCTTCGCCAGAAGGCGCTACCATGTCATAACCATCAGATGTAGCTCCATAACCTGTAATTTCAGCCATAATTTTAGCTCCTCTAGCTTTAGCATGCTCATATTCTTCTAAAACAATAACGCCTCCCCCCCCTGCAATCACAAAGCCATCTCTGCTTGAATCGTAAGGTCTCGAAGCTGATTGTGGAGTGTCATTATATTTTGAAGATAATGCGATCATAGCATCAAACATTGCGGAAAGACTCCAGTCTATTTCTTCGCCACCCCCTGCAAAAACAATATCTTGTTTGCCATATTGAATAAGCTCCATAGCATTGCCAATACAATGAGCACTAGTTGCGCAAGCTGAGCTGATTGAATAATTTACTCCTTTAATTTTAAAGGGAGTTGCTAAAGTTGCAGAACATGTACTTGCCATTGTTCTTGGAACAATAAAGGGACCCATTTTTTTTGGCCCTGAGGCTCTGGTTGAGTCTATAGCAAGCATAACATTTTTTATTGAAGGCCCACCTGATCCTACAATAATTCCAGTTTTTTCATTACTAACTTCTTTTTCTGTAAGACCTGATTCTTCAATTGCCTCTTTCATTGAAAGATAAGCGTAAGCAGATCCATCACCCATAAATCTTAAAACTTTTCTATCAATTAATTCTTCGTAATTAATTTTAGGAATGCCACAAACCTGACTTTTGAAATTATATTTTTTATATTCTTCAGAAAAAGTTATTCCAGATTTAGTATTTAACAGAGAATCCAAGACCTCTTTTTTATTGTTACCAATACAAGATACAATTCCAGAACCTGTAACTACTACCCTTCGCACTAATCCTCCTTAACTTTTAAATAAGCCAACTTTAAGATTTTTAGCAGCATATATTTCTTTATTGTCTGCAAAGACTAAACCATCAGCTAAACCAACACAAGTTTCACCTTTTCTTAATAACCTTTTAATATTGATGACGTATTTAATGAGTTTTACTTGTTTTACAACTTCACCAGTAAATTTAACTTCATTTACTCCAAGGGCTCGACCATGACCTAAGTTACCTAACCAACCAAGATAAAAACCTAACAGTTGCCACATCGCATCTAACCCTAAGCACCCAGGCATCACAGGATCCTCTTTAAAATGACATTCGAAAAACCATAAATTATCTTTGATGTCTAATTCTGCTAAAATTTCACCTTTATTAAATAATCCACCTTCTGCAGTAATTGAAGTAATTCTATCAAACATTAACATGGGTGGAGAGGGTAATTTTGCATTACCGGGTCCAAATAATTTACCTTCAGAGCAATCAATTAAATCTTGATAGGCGTATTGATTTTTTTGTTTCATGAAATCTTAAGAGAATTAAAATTATTGATTATAAGATCTTAATTTACAGTTTAATACAGGATTTGACAAATTTAATTGATAATTTCTTTATTTTCTAAGCCCCAAACATGATCTGTTTGTATCCATCCTTTATATTTTTGAATTTCAACTAAACACCAATTTGGAATACATTTTTTAATAACAGCAGTTTCTAAATTCCCAATTTTGATAATTGGCTTTGAATAGATCGTGGCATTTTTAAAAAGAACAATACCATCTTTAAAAGTTAATAAAGTTCTTTTTCTGGATAACTGACTTAAATGGATCCAGCCAGTGTCACCTTGGTAATCTTTAATTTTTCTCCATACTTCAAATTCATCTATCACTTCCACAGGAAGATTTTTTTTTTCATATACAAATAGAATAGGATGAGTAGAAGAGGGTCCTATTCTAAGATTTGCAAGATTAGTTCTTATACTAAGATATTTTTTGGTTGTAGTATTTTGTGCAAATAAATCTGCATCTGTGAAAAGAATAATAAATAGAATAACAATGATTATTTTAAATTTCATTTAATCTTTTTAATGCAGTTTTTATTTTTATTTAATTTAATTTTTTTAATTAAAAGATTCTCAGCGTTAATAATTAAGATATTTCCACATAAGGAATTTTCAAAATTTAATATTTCACGGATAGCTTCATTAGCCATGATCGTGCCTACCATTCCTGCAAGCGTAGATAAAACGCCCTCACTTTGACAGTCGATTATATCAGCGCTTGGTGCTTCTGGCATAAAACATCTTAGACAAGGAGAGTTTTTTTTTTTAAAATTAAATACAAAAACATGACCATCGAATTTACTTATGGCTCCGCTAATTAAGATTTTTTTATTTTTATAGCAATAATCATTAATTAATAATTTTGATTTAAAACTATCTGTTCCATCAATAATTAAATCATATTTTTTTGCGATTTTATTTATATTATTACTATCTATTTTAGTATGAAATTTTTTAATTTTTATTTTAGAGTTAATTTTTTTTAATTTTTTTTCAGCGATATTGACTTTAAATTTATTGATATCATCTTCATTAAATAAAATTTGTCTATGTAAATTTGAAATATCTATTTTATCATGATCGACTAAGGCAATATTTTTAATTCCAGAAGAGGCAAGATAAGTTGCAACCGGCGAACCTAATCCACCAATGCCAATAATTAGAACTTTTGAATCAATAATTTTTTTTTGGCCGAAGCTGCCGATTTTTTTTAAATTAATATGAGCAATATATCTTTTGACATCGTCATGGTTAAGTTTCATGAGTATTTAACGGCCTGTTGAACCAAAACCGCCGCTTCCACGAACTGATTCAGGAAGCGCATCAACTTCAATCAATTCAGCTTTTATAACAGGGCATAAAACCATCTGTGCAATTCTTTGTCCCGGCTCAATTTTAAAAATTTCTAAACTTAAATTTATTAATATTACTTTAATTTCGCCTCGATAATCAGCATCTACTGTTCCTGGAGTATTAAGAACGCTAATTCCATTCTTCGTAGCAAGTCCTGATCTAGGTCTTACTTGAATTTCGTAATTTTCAGGTATTGCTACTGCCAAACCAGTTGGGACCAGAACTCTTTCATTTGGTTTTAAAATTATTTCTTTATCAATATTAGCAATTAAATCTAGACCAGAAGAGCCTACTGTTTCGTATTTAGGCAGGTCTTTATGTTTATAATTTATTTTCTTTACTAAAATTTTAACCATTATTGAATAAGAGCATGAAGGATTTTATTAGACAGTTTTTTTGCAATTTCGGATTTTGTTGTTTTATTAAATTTTTCAACTTCTTTATTTTTAGAAATTAAAAAAACCTCATTATAATCCGAATTAAAGCCAATAGATTTATCCACTACATTATTAGCTACAATCCAATCACAGTGTTTGTTTTGAATTTTTTTTTGTGCGTTTTCAATTATATTTTTAGTCTCCGCAGCAAAGCCAACTACAAGTCTTGGTCTGTTAATATTCTGACTAGATAAAAAAGATAAAATATCGATATTCTTTTCAAGTTCTAAATTGCAATCTTCCAATTCTTCTTTTTTTATTTTCTCATTATTATAATTTTTAACTTTAAAATCTGATACTGCAGCCGCACAAACAGCAACATCCACTGGCAAACTATCTTTGCAAGCTTCAAACATTTGTTTTGCAGTTGTTATATTTATTATTTCAAGGTTGTCTTGATTTTTAATATCTAAGGAATTTGGACCAATAATTAATTTTGTTTTAAAACCAATATCATTAAGCGATTTTGCTATTTCAAATCCTTGTTTCCCAGACGACTCATTAGATAAAAATCTTACTGGATCAATATACTCTCGCGTGGGTCCTGCAGTTACTAAAGCTTTTAAATTTTTATTGTTAAATAAATTTTTTGAGAGAAAAAAATTTTTAATGGTAAGAATAATCTCTTCTGCTGAAGACATTTTGCCAACTCCCACCTCTCCGCATGCCATCTCTCCTACCGCTGGGCCAATAAATTTATATTTAAATTGAAGAAGCTTTTGATAATTTTCTTTGTTTGCTGGATTATTCCACATCTCAACATTCATCGCTGGGGCAAGAAAAATAGGTTTGTTAGAGGCCATAATAACTGTTGATGCAAAATCTATGGCCTCTCCACGTGCAAAATTAGCCATCAGATTAGCTGTAGTTGGTGCCACTAATATTAAATCACACCATCTCGATAGAGCGATATGATCCATTTCAGCTTCATTATTTATATCAAATAGATTTTCAAAAACTTTATTTTTAGAAAGGGCAGAAATTGATAATGGAGTTACAAATTCTTTTCCAGAATTTGTTAGAATAGTTTTAACTTCGCATTTATTTTTTTTAAGTTCTCTAATAACATCTAGAACTTTATAAGCAGCTATTCCGCCGCCGATAATGATTAGAATTTTTTTTTCAGCAATTGAATTTAGCATTGCGCTATTTGAATACTATTAGCAATATAATTACAATAATCAATAAACCAATAATAAGATAAGTCTTTTTTAATTTTGAAGACTTTTCTTTAATTTCATATTCGTTGTTTTGGTTTTGATTTTTTATAAATTCATATGAGCTTAAAAGCTCCATGGCTTTGTTCGCACGATTAATCATTTCTGGTAACTCAGGAAGTTTATCTAAAAGTTCAGTAGTCGTTTTTAATATTTTATCTATTCTATTTTTCGGACCGATTTCATTATTCAACCAACCTTGTAATACCGGTTTTGAAATCTCCCAAATATTTGCATCTTCATCCAATGATCTTGCAACCCCTTCAACCACTACCATTGTTTTTTGTAGCAATAATAATTGGGGCTGAGTGGCCATATTGAATTTTTCTGTTACTTCAAAAAGTCTAGCTAGTAATTTACCAGCAGAAATATTTCTTGCGGACTGACCAAAAATAGGTTCGCCGATCGTTCTTAATGCTTGGGTAAAATTATCTAAAGATTCAGTATTAGGTATTAAACCTGCAATAAAATGGACTTTTGCAACCTTTTCGTAGTCACGGTTTATAAACCCGTACAATATTTCCGCTAAATACTTTCTATTAGCAAGATCTAATCGACCCATAATACCAAAGTCGACGGGCACAATATTTCCACTTTTATCTACAAAAAGATTACCTTGGTGCATATCACCATGAAAGAAACCATCACCTACTGCTTGGCGTAAAAAATTTTGTATTAGTAGTCTTGATATTTTTTTTAGATCAATTTTATTTTTAATAAGTAATTCATTATCTTTAATTGAAATTCCTTCTACTTTTTCAATTGTTAAAACTCTTTGACTTGTAAAATCCCAAAATATAGATGGAACTTTAAAACCTTCATCTTGAGCTGTATTTTTTTTTAATTCACTTGCAGCCGCTGCCTCATATCTTAAATCCATTTCAATACTAGTGATGTCTTTAAGTAGATCTATAATTTTTACTAATTTTAATCTGCGGCTTTTCTTAACACTAAATTCAATAACTGACGCTAAAAACCTCAAAGCATTTAATTCTTTGTAGAAAATTTTTTCTATATTCGGTCTTAATATTTTAATAGCAACATCGATTTCTTTTTTTTCATTATTAATAATTCTAGCAAAATGAACTTGTGCAATCGATGCAGCAGCAATTGGCTTGCTTAAGTAAATGATCTGTTTATATTTATCTTCACCCAATTCTTTACGCAAAGCTTCTTTTGATTGAGATATGTCAAAAGCTGGCATTTGATCTTGTAGTTTTTGCAACTCTTGTGCAAATTCATGTCCAACAATATCAGGACGAGTTGCAAGAAATTGACCTAGCTTTATAAAAGCCGGACCTAAAGTTAAAAAAGCATTTTTAAGTCTTTCGCCTGCACTTTTATTTACATAGTCTTTATTAAAAGTAGTAAAGCCAAAAATCTTTATTAAAATTCTAATTGATAAAGGTGGTTTATAAAATTCTTCAAAAACAGACAAACTATTAGACTTTGCTAATGCTCTGCCAATCTTAACAAGAGTAAAAAAATTAGATAGCATTTTAGGTTATTGTATTTTCCATCCAGAGTGAATTGCTGCAACTCCAGTTGTTAGATTTCTATATTCTGTATTTATGAACTTAGCTTCTTTCATAAGATTTAATAATTGCTCTTGGTTATAAAAATCTTTGATACTTTGTATTAAGTATTCATAAGATTTTTTATCTCCAGCAACCGCTTGTCCGATGTGAGGAATAAAACTTGAATATATTGAGTAAAATTTATCTATAATCTCATTATTAATTTTTGAAAACTCTAAACACATAAATCTTCCACCCGGTTTAAGTAATCGATGAGCCTCGCTTAGTGTTTTTTTAATATCCGTAACATTCCTTATACCAAAACTAATTATGTAGTAATCAAAACTAGAATCTTTTAGGGGCACTTGTTCCGCACTAGCACATAAGAAATCAATATTTTTATAATTTTCAAGTTTTTTTTTTCCTTCATTTAGCATCTCGATATTTTGATCAACCATCATTGCATGACTAGTAAAATTTGTTCGTTCAATATAAATTTTTGTCATATCACCGGTTCCAGCCGCCATATCAATTAATTTTGAATTTAGTTTTGGTTGTAGCCAATCTATTAAATTATTTTTCCATAGACGGTGAATGCCAAATGACATGATATCATTCATAAGATCGTATTTTTTAAAGACAGAATTAAAAACTGTATTTACAAAGTCTTTTTTTGAATTTTGTTTTGTATTAGTATCTTGCATTCTTTAAATATAGAACATTTGTAATCAATAGTCATATAGTTAATGCCGGAATTACCAGAAGTAGAAGTAACTAGAAGAACTTTATTAAAATTTATTGAGAATAAAGTTATTAAAAATATAAAAATAAATAACCCTAATTTAAGATTTAAAATTCCTAATAATTTTAAAAAAAATATTACTGGTCAAAGAATTATTAAGATTTTAAGAAGATCTAAATATATTTTGATTTATCTAAAAAATGATTATGTGATGATTGCTCATTTAGGAATGTCAGGTAAATTTTTAATTAAAAATAATTATTCTAAAAATTTTTTAAAGACCAGTTATTACTTTAATGAATTTTCTAAAAAACATAATCATTTAGAATTTTTTTTTTCTAATAATTTAAAGGTAATTTACAACGATCCTAGAAGATTTGGGTTTTTTTTGTTAGATAAAATTTCTAAATTAAACGTAAATAAATTTTTAAGTAAATTAGGACCAGAACCACTTGGTAAATATTTAAAGAAAGATTATTTAATATTAAAAACTAAAGCTACACAAAGAACAATAAAGACTTTATTAATGGACCAGCGTTTTATTTCTGGGATTGGAAATATTTATGCTAATGAAATTCTTTTTTTGTCAAAAATAAGCCCTAATAAAATTTCTTCTAAATTAAGTTTAATAGACATTAATAGGCTCTACTTATCTATCGGCAAAGTTCTCAAAAGAGCTATAAAATTGGGGGGTTCAAGCATAAAAGACTTCCAATCTTCAGTTGGCCAAAAAGGTCATTTCCAAAATGAATTTAAAGTTTATGACAGGGAAGATTTAAAATGCCTAAGAGCAGGATGCTCTGATCTAATAGTAAGGGTTGTATCTCAGGGAAGAGCAAGTTTTTTTTGTCACGAATGCCAAAATTAAGTAATTGACCCTAATATCTTCAGCTTATATATAATCCCATAAAAATATGGCAAATACAGTCTCTGCTATTCGTGCAGTAAAAAAAATTAAAAAAAAAACTCAAGTTAATAAAATTAGAGTTGGAAAATACAAAGCCGCAGTAAAGATAATTGAAGAAGCAATTAAATCAAAAGATAAAGTAAAAGCTTTAAAACTATTTTCTAATTTTCAATCACAGGTTATGAAAGTTTCTAAAAAAGGTTCTTTAAAAAGAACTACAGTCTCAAGAAAAATTTCTCGTATCTCAAAACAAATCGCTAAGCTGTAAAAAAATATTTTATCAATCTTAAGTTGATAATTAATTTATTTTTAACAACTAAAAAGCTTAAACTCAATGGTTGAAAATAATAATAATAAATTTTTTTCTTGTATTTACAGATTTAAAAAAATAAAACACAATTCTTTTTTTAAATTAAGTAAAAATGGTAAATCAAATAAGTCTTAAAGATAATTTAAGCAACGATAAAGCGAGATGGGATTTGTTACAACAATCTTTGTCAGGCTTTTATGGAAAAGATGTCTACACAAGCTGGCTACAAAATATTAATTTCACCAAAATAAATTACAATACCTTAGTACTAAATGTAAAAACTCGATTTATTCGTGATTGGATCGTTGCTCATTATGCTGATAAAATTTTAGATTTATATAAAAAACAAGATGCAAATATCACTCGTATAGAGTTTCAAATTTTAGAAAGAGCAGAGGCAAAAAGTAATAAGTCAAATGTAGTTGATTTTGAAAAAAAAGATTTAATTCAAGATAGTGGTAGTTATGGACTTTCAAAAATTAATGAAATATTAGTTTTTGATAATTTTGTAGTTGGAAAAAGCAATGAACTTGCCTTTACAGCAGCAAATAGAATTATTGATAATTTAAACAAATATAACCCACTGTACATTTATGGTGGAGTTGGTTTAGGAAAAACTCACCTTTTAAATGCTATTGGAAATAAATTATTAAAAAAAATAGATAAAGTCATTTATGTGTCTGCTGAAAGATTTATGTATCAATTTGTAAGATCTATAAAAAATAATGATGTTGTAAAATTTAAAGATATTTTTAGAAGCGCAAAGGTTCTAATTATAGACGATATACAATTTGTAAGCGGAAAAGATGTAACTCAAGAAGAGTTTTTTCATACCTTTAATGCATTAATAGAATCTGGTTCACAAATAGTAATTTCTTGCGACAGACCACCAAACGAACTGGACAGAATACAAGATAGGATTAAATCCAGATTATCAGGAGGTTTAGTTGTTGATATTCAGAGTCCAGATTTTGAACAAAGAGTCAAAATTTTAAAACAAAGATGTTTAAAAGAATTTCATGCCTCAGAAAGAAACATTGCTATTGATGATGAGGTAATTAATTTTATAGCTAATGAATTGAAGCTGAGCGTAAGAGAAATGATAGGTGCATTTAATAGAATAGCGGCTTATCTAAATATAAATAATAGAAAGATCTCTGTAGCAGAAGCCAAGAGTATTTTAAGAGACTCTTTGAACAAGATTGAGACCAATATCACTATAGAAGATATACAAAAAACAGTAGTTTCTTATTATAATATTTCAATGCACGATTTTATGTCATCAAGAAGATCAAGATCTGTTGCAAGACCAAGACAAATAGCGATGTATTTATCAAAGAAAATGACCACAAAATCTTTACCTGATATTGGTAGAAGATTTTCTGGCAGAGATCACACAACCGTTATTCATGCTATTAAAAAAGTAGAGATGTTAATGATTCAAGATAAAAACTTTGAAAATGAGGTTAAAGATCTAAATCAAAAATTAACAAAAACCGCTTAATGGAACTAAAGTTAAATAGAGATCTTTTTCTCAAAAGTCTTTCACATATCCAAGGAATAGTTGAAAAAAAAAATACTATTCCAATACTATCTAACGTTTTATTGGACGCCTCTAATGGAAAAATCACAATCTCTGCTACAGATTTAGATATTATTATTATTGAAGTTGTTAAAGGTGAAATTATTAAAGAAGGTTCAACAACTACAACAGCTCAGGTTATATATGATTTGGTTAGAAAATTACCATCAGGCTCTGAAATATTAATTTCCCAAAAGATTGATGGTCAACTTTCTTTAATTTCAGCAAAATCAAACTTTAATTTGAAATGTTTGCCACCTAAAGATTTTCCAATTACCCAAGATGATGTTGAGGGAGAAGCCCTTGCAATTAACTCTTCAGTATTTTTAAAATTACTTAATAAGACTAAGTTTGCAATTTCAAACGATGAAACTAGACATTATTTAAATGGAATTTATTTACATAAGATAAATGAAAATAATCAATTATATCTTTCAGCAGTTGCAACTGACGGACATAGATTATCAAAAAGTAGATTAGTGTTAGGTAAAGACGTAGCTTTCGAGGCTGTTATTTTACCTAAAAAAACATTATTTAAACTTGTCAATATACTTCAAGAAGAGAATTCGGAACTTAAAATTACCGCAAGCAAAACTAAAATTAGATTCTCTATAAATGATATTACTTTAATTTCTAAAGTTATAGACGGTAGATTTCCAGATTACTCAAAAGTGATACCAATTGATAATAGCAATAAAATAACTGTCAATTTATCATCATTTATCTCTACAATTGATAGAATTAACTCACTATCATCTGATCGCAAGGGGACATTAAAACTTGTCGTTAATAAAGATATTCTAAGATTATTAGTTAACGATCTTAGCGCAGGTGATGGAGTTGAAGAAATTATTCTAAGTTATAATGGTCCAGATCTAGAAATCGGTTTTAATTCTAAATATTTAATTGATGTGGGTGGCGCTATAGAGGATAAAAATATGTTTATTTATGCAAAAGATCCATCGTCCCCAGTGTTAATCCATGATCCTTCAGATATTAACAGTCTACATGTTATTATGCCAATGAGAGTGGCATGATTAGATGTTTTTAATTAAAGATATAAAATTACAAAATTTTAGATCTCATTCTTTTACCGAACTAAGTACCAATTATCCGATAATTTGTATCATTGGCTCAAATGGTAGTGGTAAAACTAATATTTTAGAAGCCATATCTCTCATAGCAGATAAAAAAGGAATTAGAGGAACATTAATCGAAGACTGCATAAAAAAAGATTCAAAAGATAAAACAATCATTTCCACAACAATTTTTTATGAAGAAAAAAATTATAAGGTCGATGTAATTTTTGAATCAAAAGAAGAAAAAATAAAAAAACATTTGAATATTGATAATAACAAATCTTCTCTAACTGATTTTTTTAAAGATATCAATTTTGTTTGGCTGACTCCACAAATGGATAAAATTATGTATGAGGGCGAGAGTATTAAAAGAAAATTTATGGATAAAATTATTTCTAATTACAATTCAAATTATAAAAAAAATTTGAGCAATTTTAAAAAAATCGCAGAAGAAAGAATTCAATTATTGAAAGAAAATCAAGATTTACAATGGCTGAATATTTTAGAAAAAAAAATGATAGATGAATTATGGAATATTTTTATTTATAGAAGAACTTTTGTTGAAGATATAAATAATATTATTATAAAAAAACTCAATAATTTTTTAAAAATTAAATTAAATATTAAAAATTCTTATGACCTAGATTTAAATATCAGTAAAAAAGATTTCAATTCTGTCTTTGAAAAAAAATATATTGAGAAACGAGAGATCGACCAAATAATAAAAAGAAATAGCGTTGGTCCGCAATTTGACATTTTTGAATTTTTTAACGAAGAAACTAAATTAAATTCTAATCTTTGTTCAACAGGTGAGCAAAAAAAAATATTAATATCACTAATTCTGTCATTTATCTTGTTAATGAAGTCCAAAAATATAAATTCCATACTGTTATTTGATGAGATTGCATCTCATATAGACGGTAAAAATCTTGAACTTTTTTTCGATGAAATTGCAAAAATTGGGATGCAAACTTGGTACACAGGAACTAATAAACAACTGTTTCAAGCTATTGAAAATAAAGCATTTTTTGTAAAATTGTAGCAATTACCTTGTCCTATTTAAGGATAAAAAATGTTATAAAAAGCTTCAATAAAATTCAAAAATGCCTGAAAATTTGCAAAAAAAACCTCATAATAATTCATACGAAGCAGACTCAATCAAAGTTTTAAAAGGCTTAGACGCGGTTAGAAAACGACCAGGAATGTATATTGGTGATACTGATGACGGCACCGGTCTGCATCATATGGTTTTTGAAGTTATTGATAACTCCATAGATGAAGCTTTAGCTGGTCATTGCAATGAAATTTACGTTTCATTAAATAAAGATCAAAGTGTTACCGTTGAAGATAATGGAAGAGGTATTCCTGTTGATATTCACAAAGAAGAAGGGATATCTGCAGCAGAAGTAATTATGACTCAGTTACATTCTGGTGGAAAATTTGATCACGATTCATATAAAATTTCAGGAGGACTGCACGGAGTAGGAGTTTCAGTAGTGAATGCTTTATCTGAAAATTTAAAATTAAATATTTTCAGAAAAAATAAAGAGTATTTTGCAGAATTTAAAGATGGAGTTACCACAAAATCTTTAAAACAAATTGGAGATGCAAAAAAAACAAATGGAACTTCAGTAACTTTTGTACCCTCAAAAAAGATATTCACGAGTACAGTATTTGATATAAATATTTTAAAAAAAAGAATTAAAGAGTTAGCTTACCTTAATAAAAGTATTCAGATTATTTTGGAAGATAAGCGAGAAGAAAAAATAAAAAGATCCGAATATAAGTTTGAAGGCGGTATCACAGAATTTGTTATTGATCTTGATAAAAATAAAGAAAAACTTAAATCAGAAGCAGGAGAAAGTATTTTTGTAAAACCGATATATATTTCAGGAAGTAAGAATGACATTCAGTTAGAAGTGGCTTTAGTTTGGAATGCTGGTTATCAAGAGCAAATTGTTGCTTTTACAAACAATATACCACAAAAAGATGGCGGAACACATTTAGTTGGTTTTAGGAATGCTTTAACTAGAACTATAAATAAATATGTTGTTGATAATAGCGTTCTAAAAAAAGAAAAAATTTCAGTAACGGGAGATGATGTTAGAGAAGGATTGACAGCCATAATTTCTGTAAAAGTTAAAGATCCTAAATTTTCATCTCAAACAAAAGAAAAATTAGTATCTTCAGAAGTTCGCCCAGTAGTAGAGGGAATAGTTAATGAGAAGCTTGAAGTGTGGTTTGACCAAAATAACAAAATTACAAAAGCGCTTGTAAACAAAATCTCACAAGCAGCTTTAGCGCGAGAGCTAGCTAGAAAGGTAAGAGAGAGTGTTAGAAGAAAAAGTGCTTTAGATATTTCTAGTTTGCCGGGTAAATTGGCCGATTGTCAGACTAAGGATAAAGATAAAGCTGAATTATTTATAGTAGAAGGAGATTCGGCGGGCGGATCAGCAAAACAAGCTAGAAATAGAGAATTTCAGGCAGTATTACCCTTAAGAGGAAAAATTTTAAATACCTACGTTGATTCAAAGAATAATGGGTCTAGCAAGTTAGATCCTGCGAAAGCAAAAAAGGTTTATGCAAAGATGCTTTCTTCAAATGAAATTATAACTTTAATAAATGCTATCGGTACAGGATTTGACGATTTCAGTCTTGAAAAATTAAGATATGGAAAAATTATTATTATGACAGATGCTGACGTTGATGGATCTCATATAAGAACTTTATTATTAACTTTTTTCAATAACGAACCATTTAATGAACTTATTAAAAATGGAAAAATTTATATAGCTCAACCACCTTTGTATAAAGTTAAAGTTGGTAAAAAAATATCTTATATTAAAAATGATGAAGATCTTTTTGATATTACTATCAACACTGCTAAAGATAATATTAAATTTTTTTCAGAGGAGAATGGAAAAGAAAAAGAAGAAAATTTTGAAGAGATAGTAAAATATTGCAGAAGATTTGATTTACGTCTAAAAAATTTGGGAAAAGATTTAGATAAAGAATTAGTAGAGGCCTTAACAGTGATTGGAAGTTTTTATAAAGAAAAAAAAGACTTTTTAATAAGAGATGATTCTAATAATAAAAAAAAAGAAGGAGCCATTCAGGCAGCTTCAGAATATCTAAATAAATTTGCAAAAAACTCTGAAAATAATTTATGGAAAGGTTCTTATAAAGAAAATTCATTTTTTTTAGAAAAAAAATATTATGACGAAATTATTTTAAAAAAATTAAGC
>SHWR01000017.1 GCA_009693745.1 Candidatus Fonsibacter sp. | reverse complement strand
CTGGTTTTGAAACTCTTTCGATCTCTGTAATAACTGGAACACCGTACATATATTTTAAATTAATCACTATTGTTTCAAAACTTTTGTCTTTAGAAGTTGTATATTCTTGAATAAATCCTTCTTTGTAAAGAACATCTAAAACTGCTTTTCTTAATTTAGAACCAGGTACCGATACTTTTTTTAAGCCACGCATTTGTCCGTTTCTTATTCTTGTAATCATATCTCCAATTGGATCTGTAATTTTCATATATCCTCCCTTACCAGCTAGCTTTCGTCATGCCTGGAATTTTTCCACTAGAAGCAAATTTTCTAAGTGCAATTCTAGACATTCTTAACTTTCTATAATAACCACGCGATCTTCCAGTAATTTCGCATCTATTTTTTATTCTATTTTTTGCTGAATTTCTTGGAACTTTTGAAAGCTTTAAACTTGCTAAAAATCTTTCATTAAGGGATATAGTTTTGTTCATAATAATTTTTTTGAGCTTGGACCTTTTGTTTTCAAATCTCTTTGACATTTTCACTCTTTTTAAATTTCTTTCAATAGAACTTCTCTTTGCCATTTAATTTATCTCCTTATTTTTTTCTTTATCTTTACTTTTTTCACTGTCTCCATTTTTTTTAACTTTTTTTTTATCTGCTGCAAAAATTCCAACTTTAGCAAATGGAAAATTAAAACTATCAAGTAACATTTTGGCTTGATCTTTAGTCTTTGCAGTTGTTACAATAGTGATGTCTAAACCTCTAATTTTATCTACTTTATCAAAATTAACTTCAGGGAATATAATATGCTCTTTAACCCCAAAACTGTAATTAGCTTCACTATCAAAGCTATTAGGATTTAAACCTCTAAAGTCTTTTATCCTTGGCAGAGCAATATTTACTAAACGATCTAAGAAGAAATACATTTGATCTTTTCTTAATGTAACTTTTAAACCTAAAGGAATTCCTACTCTTGTTTTAAAGTTAGAAATTGATTTTCTAGATTTTGTAACTTGAGCTTTTTGACCTGCTATAGCTGATAAATCATCTTCTGCACTTTTTAGAATTTTATTATCAGTTCCATCTAATCCAAGACCCATATTTAAAACGATCTTAACTAATTTAGGAGCTTGCATTTTATTACTGAAAGACAAACTCTTACATAAAGCAGGAACTATCTCCTTAGTATACTTTTCTTTTAATCTAGGAACTAATTTCATTTGTTACTTTTTGTTTTTATTTTTATTTTTTCTTTTACTTTTTTTTTACTTCTTCCTTCTTTTTTTTCAATTTTTTTAAGATCCTGTTTCTTTTCAAAATTTTTATCTATTTTTGCATCTGACAATTTAACAACATTTGATATGTGAATTGGTCTTTCAATAGTAATAATTCCACCTTTTTTCTCTCTTGTAGGTTTTTGATGTTTTTTCTTTTCATTAATACCTTTAACTAAAACTTTTCTAACATCAGGGAATACTTTTATTACATTTCCTGTTTTACCTTTGTCGTCACCAGTTATTATTTTTACGTTATCTCCTTTTTTAATTTTTAATTTAATCATAATACCTCAGGTGCTAAAGAAATTATTTTCATAAAATTTTTATTTCTTAATTCTCTCGTTACAGGTCCAAAAATCCTTGTTCCAATAGGCTCGCCATTTGGCTGCACTAAAACTGCGGCATTGGCATCAAATTTTATTGAAGTTCCATCTAATCTTTTAATTTCTTTTCTTGTTCTAACAATTACTGCTTTATGAACATCACCTTTTTTTACTTTTCCTTTTGGAATAGCGTCTTTAATTGAAACAACAATAATATCACCTATTGTTGCATATCTTCTTTTAGATCCACCTAATACTTTAATACACTCTACTTTTCTAGCGCCTGTATTATCAGCAACAAATAATTCGGTTTGAACCTGTATCATTTATTTATCTCCTCCAACAACTATCCAATGTTTAAGTTTAGAAATTGGTTTGCTTTCAATAATAGAAACTGTATCTCCAACTTTAGATTTATTTTTTTCATCATGTGCATGATATTTTTTATAAGTAGTCATTACTTTTTTATATTTAGGATGAACAAATCTTCTGCTTACTTCAACAACAATTGTTTTGTTGCTCTTATCACTGACTACTTTTCCTTTTAAAATTCTCTTAACCATTATTTTGCTCTGTTTAAATTAATAAAAGTTTTAACTGTAGCAATAGTGCGTCTATTAGCTTTGATAGTAGCCGTATTCGTAACTTGACCATTTTTCTTCTTAAATCGAATATTAAACTGTTCTTTTTTTAATTTTTCTAATTCAGAAAACAATTGATCCTGTGTTAACTTTTTAATTTCTTTAGTTTTCATTATTGCGTTCCTAATCTTTTAATCATTTTTGTTTTGATGGACAATTTTGCTTTGGCTCTCTCAAAAGCTTCTTTAGCCACTATCTCATCTACACCGTCAATTTCAAAAATAATTCTTCCTGGTTTAACTCTAAAAACGTAATATTCTAAACCACCCTTACCTTTACCCATCCTGACTTCTATTGGTTTTTTTGTTACAGGAATATTTGGGAAAATTCTAATCCAAACTCTACCAGCTCTCTTCATATGTCTAGTTAAAGCAACTCTTGCAGCTTCAATTTCTTTCGAAGTTA
Organism: Candidatus Fonsibacter sp.; assembly: GCA_009693745.1. Classification (GTDB taxonomy): domain Bacteria; phylum Pseudomonadota; class Alphaproteobacteria; order Pelagibacterales; family Pelagibacteraceae; genus Fontibacterium; species Fontibacterium baikalense. Next base: position 18,213 of record SHWR01000017.1, on the reverse strand, counting down.
CTCGATTAGGCTCGATTGCTTTTAGTCCAAAAGATCCAAAGTTTAATTCGGACCCACGTGTAGCAACACCATGAATTTTTCCTTTAAAAGCTTTTCTATACTTTGTTCTAGCTGGTTGTAACATTTTCTTTCTCGTTTATATTCTTAACATTAGTATCTTCATTTTTTTTCTTATCTTTTTCAAAAACGATGCCTTTATAAATCCAAACTTTAACTCCAATAATTCCATAAGTTGTTTCCGCCTCTGCTTCACCATAATCAACATCAGCTCTTAAAGTATGAAGAGGAATACTTCCTTCTCTTAACCATTCTGTTCTTGCAATCTCTGTTCCTGCTAATCTTCCAGCAACTGTTACTTTAATTCCTTTAGCACCTAATCTAAGAGTTGATTGCATAGCTCTTTTCATAGCTTTTCTATATGCAATTCGTTTTTCTAGTTGCTGAGCTACATTTTCTGCAACTAAATAAGCGTCTAATTCTGGTTTTCTAATTTCTTTAATATTTACCGAAACTTCTGAACTTGAAATCTTATTAAGATTGCTTTTGATTTTATCAATATCAGAACCTTTTTTTCCAATTACAAATCCTGGTCTTGATGTAAAGATTGTTACGATACATTTTTTAGTAGGTCTTTCGATAAAGATCTTTGAAATTCCTGAATTTTTAATATTTTTATTAATATATTCTCTAATTTTAAAGTCTTCGATTAAATATTGGCCATACTCTTTTTTCTTGGCAAACCACATTGAATCCCAATTTTTATTAATACTTAATCTAAAACTAATTGGATTAACTTTCTGTCCCATTATTTAGTAGCCTCCACTGGAGTATTTTTTTTTTCAGAAACAATAATTGTTAAATTGGAAAAATGTTTTTTAATTCCTGCAGATCTACCTCTTGCTCTAGGCATAAAACGTTTTAGTGTAATTCCTTTTCCAACATAAGCCTCTTTTACAATTAAATTATCAATGTCTAACTGATTGTTATTCTCAGCATTAGCAATTGCTGATTTTAAAGTTTTTTTAATCTCATTTGCTACTCTTTTGTCTGTAAATTCTAAATCTCTCATAGCAACATTAGCATTTTTTCCTCTTATACTTTTTAAAATGTTATTAATTTTACGCGGACTTGATCTTAAATTCCTGTAAATTGCTTTAACTTGATTTAAATCTTTATTTTTTTTCATCTCTTTTCTCAGTTGCTGGAGCAGCTTTTTTATCAGCTGGTGTATGTCCAAAGAATTGTCTTGTTGCCGAAAACTCTCCTAATTTATGACCAATCATTTCATCTGTAATAGTCACTGGAAAGAATTTTTTTCCATTATGAACTTCGAAAGTCATTCCAATAAATTCTGGGATAATTGTAGATTTTCTTGACCAAGTTTTAATGGGTTTTTTAATATTTTGATCTTTATGCTTTTGCACTTTTTTCATTAAACTTAATTCAACAAAAGGACCTTTCCAAACTGATCTACTCATAATTAATTAATGCCTCTCTTTTTCTTCCTTGAAATAATATACTTATCGGTATTTTTATTTTTTCTTGTTTTTTTACCTTTAGTTTTAATTCCCCAAGGAGTAACAGGATGTCTTCCACCGTTAGTTCTTCCTCCGTGAGGGTGATCAACGGGGTTCATTGCGATACCTCTTGTCTGTGGTCTAATTCCTAGCCATCTGCTTCTTCCAGCTTTACCAATTTTAATATTTTTTTGATCTGGATTTGATACTGCTCCAATAGTTGCTTTGCATAAACTTTGTATTTTTCTTACTTCTCCTGAGGCTAATTTTAATGTTGTATAATCTTGATCATGACTCATAATTTGCACAGAAGTACCGGCTGATCTAGCTAATACTCCACCGTTTCCTGGTCTCATTTCAACGTTATGAACAACTGTTGCAGGAGGAATATCGATTAAAGGCATACAATTACCGATCTCTATGTCTTTTTTTCTTCCAGAATAAATTTTAGTCCCCGCTTTAACATCTTGTGGAGCAATTAAATAACTTTGAGTTTTGTCTTCATATTCAACAAGCATAATATTAGATGTTCTATAAGGATCGTACTCAAAACGAATTACTGTAGCAGGCATATCAAACTTATTTCTCTTGAAATCTACAAATCTATATTTTTTCTTATGCCCTGCTGAACGGTGTCGTGATGTAATTCTTCCTAAATTATTTCTTCCGTGCGAGCCGTTGATACCTGAAGTCAGAGATTTAACAGGCTTTCCTTTCCAAAGACCAGTTCTGTCTAGAATAATGGTGCCTCTAGTAGATTTTGTATAAGGTTTATATGTTTTTAAAGTCATTTTTATATTCCAGTTGTAATATCAATTGATTGCCCTTTTTTCAAAGTAACAATAGCTTTTTTATAACCTGAGGTTCTTGCGACTCTGCCTCTTACAATTTTAAATCTAGGATGAAGATTAATAGTATTAACTTTAACAACGTTTACTTTAAAAAGTTTTTCAACACTTTTTTTAATATTTGCTTTTGTTGCAAAAGGAGCAACTTTAAATACAACTTTATTTAATGAGCTTAGATTTGTAGATTTTTCAGTTACTACAGGCTCAAGAATAATATCGTATGAGAAATTATCAGCTCTTTTTTTCATTTTAATAATCTTTCTTGAAGTTTTTTGATTGAAGAATGTGTGAATAAAACGTTTTGATATTTCAAAACATCATAAACATTTGTTCCAATCTCTGGAATATTCTTAATGTTTTTAATATTTTTAACATTATTTAATAAAACTTCATTTTCATTGTCATAAATTAACAATGCACTTTTTGAATTAATTTTTGATAAAAACTTACTGAAATCTTTAGTTTTAAAATTTTTAAAATCCTTATCTGATAAAACATTAATTTTATTATCTAAAACTTTGCTAGATAAAGCATGTTTAAGTCCCAATTTTCTTACTTTTTTATTCAATCTTTTTACTCTATGCTTCCCTTTTGCTTTTGGCCCATGCGCAATACCACCGCCAACAAATATTGGTGCTGTAATATTACCATGCCTAGCTCCTCCAGATCCTTTTTGTGGTACTATTTTTCTTCTTGAACCAGCAACTTCTCCTCTAGTTTTTGTATAACCAGTTTTTTTTGAGTGACGACTTATTTGCCAATCAACAACCATTTTTATGATGTCTTTTCTAGGTTTTAACGAAAAGATATTGTCAGAAACTTCAACATCTCCAACGTCTTTTCCATTAATTCCTAATTCTTTTATTTTCATATAATTAATTTTTTTTCTCTGCCGCAAGCGTTGCTGCTGGTTTTGCATCTTTTTTATTTGTTTCTGCGCTTTTTTCTTTTTTGTTTGATTTTTCTTTTAATCCTTCAGCAAGATCACTTTTAAAAGCTTGAATAGTATCTTTCATAGTTCTTTTATTTCTTTCTTTAACAGCTTTATTAATCTCAACTACAGCATTTTTTGCTCCTGGTACTGAACCTTTAACAAATAATAAATTATTTTCTAAATCTGTTTCAATAATTTCAAGTCTTTCAACTGTTCTAAACTTATCTCCCATGTGACCAGCCATTTTTTTACCTTTGAAAACTCTACCTGGATCTTGTCTTTGTCCTGTAGAACCATGCGATCTATGAGAAACCGAAACACCATGAGTTGCTCTTAATCCAGAAAAATTATGTCTTTTCATAACTCCGGCAAAACCTCTTCCAATCGTTTTTGATCTGATGTCTACAAAATTGATATCTTTAAAAATATTTAAATCTACGTCTGAGCCTAATTTAAGATCGCTGTCTTTATCTACTCTAAATTCTTTTAAAATTTTCTTAGGTTCTAAAGATTTTTTTGCAAAAACACCTTTCATTTGTTTTGTAACTTTTGAATTTTTAATGTGTCCAAAACCAACTAGTACTGCGCTGTAACCGCGTTTTTCTTTAGTGATAACATCTACTACTTTGCCTGGCTCAACATGAAGAACTGTTACAGGAACAGATTGTCCGTTCTCATAAAATCTTCTTGTCATGCCAATTTTTTTACCTATTAACCCTAAAGTCATAATTTAAATCTTAATTTCTACATCAACGCCTGAAGCTAGATCTAATTTCATTAACGCTTCAACTGTTTGAGGTGTTGGATCTAAAATATCTATCATTCGTTTATGTGTTCTTGTTTCAAACTGTTCTCTACTTTTTTTATCGATATGAGGTGATCTCAATACTGTAAAAATTTCTTTACGTGTAGGAAGAGGTATTGGCCCTCTGACTTGAGCTCCTGTTCTTTTCGCTGTGTTTACAATCTCAATAGTAGATTGATCTAACACTTTGTGATCATACGCTCTTAATTTAATTCTAATATTCTGCTTATCCATAATTTAAGCCATTTTTTTTGTAACTTCATCCTGAACGTTTTGAGGAACGCGATCATAATGATCAAACTGCATTGTATATTGTGCTCTACCTTGAGACATTGATCTTAAAGTGTTTACGTAACCAAACATATTTGCAAGTGGAACCATTGCATTGATAACAGCGGCATTACCTCTTTTATCGGTCGATCCAACCTGACCTCTTCTGCTGTTCAAATCTCCAATAACATCACCCATATAATCTTCTGGTGTCACTACTTCAACTTTCATAATTGGTTCTAAAAGTTTTGGATGTGCTTGTAGACATAATTCTCTAAAACAATATCTTGCTGCTAATTCAAATGCTAAAGGACTAGAGTCTACTTCGTGATGTAATCCGTCTAAAATTTGAACTTTATAATCTAATAATGGAAAGCCTGCTAATACTCCCGAATCTGCAACGCTTAATATACCTTTTTCAACTCCCGGAATAAATTCTCTTGGGATTGCTCCACCTTTAATTAAATTTTCAACAATTCTACCTTCTCCTTGAGAAAGAGGTTCGACAGCTAATTTAATTTTAGCAAATTGTCCTGCTCCACCACTTTGTTTTTTATGTGTATACTCAAGTTTAGAGGATGAAGTAATTGTTTCTCTATAGGCAACTTGGGGCGCTCCAATATTAGCTTCAACTTTAAATTCTCTTTTCATTCTATCTACAATAATTTCGAGATGTAACTCACCCATCCCTTTAATAATTGTTTGTCCAGATTCATTGTCTGAAGAAACTCTAAATGAAGGATCTTCTTTTGCTAAACGGTTGAGAGCTTCTCCCATTTTTTCTTGGTCATTTTTCGTTTTAGGCTCTACTGCAATTTCAATAACTGGTTCAGGGAAATCCATAGACTCTAATACGATTGGATTGTTTTTGTCGCAAAGAGTATGTCCTGTAATTGTACTTTTAAGACCAGCTAAAGCAACTATGTCACCGGCACTTGCACTTTTAATATCTTCTCTATTATTTGCATGCATCAATAACATACGACCAATTCTTTCTTCTTTTCCAGTTGTTGCATTAAGAACTCCTGTGCCTGTAGATAATGTTCCTGAATAAATTCTAATAAATGTTAACGATCCAACAAATGGGTCATTTGCTATTTTAAATGCTAAAGCAGAAAATGGTTCTTCATCGGTACATTTTCTAATTAATTCTTCTTCTGTATCTGGTTTAACGCCTTTAACTTGACCAACGTCTTTAGGACTTGGTAAATAATCTACTACTGCATCTAAAATTAATTGTACTCCTTTATTTTTAAAAGCGGCTCCGCAAATTATCGGAACAAAAGCAAAAGAAATTGTTCCTTTTCTTATGCAGGCTTTTAATTCTGCTTCTGATGGATCTTTACCGTTAAGATAATTTTCCATTACTTTTTCATCTAGCTCAACAGCAAGTTCTACTAATTCTTTTCTATATTTAATGGCTTGTTCTTTAAGGTCTGCTGGAATCTCAACGTAATCAAATTTCGCTCCTAAACTTTCATCCTGCCAAACAACACCTTTCATTGACACAAGATCAACAACTCCTTTAAATGTACCTTCGATGCCAATTGGTAGTTGAAGCACTATAGGAACTGCTCCTAAACGGTCTTTAATCATGTCCACGCACATGAAAAAATTAGCTCCAGTTCTATCTAATTTATTAACAAAACAAATTCTTGGAACTTTATATTTGTCTGCCTGTCTCCATACTGTTTCAGACTGAGGCTCAACACCTGCAACTCCATCAAAACAAGCAACTGCACCGTCTAGAACTTTTAACGATCTTTCAACTTCAATAGTAAAATCAACGTGTCCTGGTGTATCGATAATATTAACTCTATGATCTTTCCAAAAACAAGTTGTTGCTGCTGATGTAATTGTAATTCCTCTTTCTTGTTCTTGTTCCATCCAGTCCATAGTTGCAGCGCCGTCATGTACCTCACCGATTTTATGAGCCTTACCTGTGTAATATAAAATTCTTTCAATAGTAGTGGTTTTGCCAGCATCAATATGAGCAGCGATACCTATGTTTCTATATTTGTCTATTGGATATTTTTCAGTCATAAATTTACCATCTAAAATGCGCAAAAGCTTTGTTAGCTTCTGCCATTTTGTGAGTGTCTTCTCTTTTTTTAATTGCTGAACCTTTGTTAGATGCGGCATCTAATAATTCTTTTAGTAATTTTTCCTGCATACTTTTGTCTGTTCTTTTTCTTGAAGCATCTATTAGCCAACGAATTGCTAAAGCCTGAGCTCTATCTGCTCTTACATCAACTGGAACTTGATACGTTGCTCCTCCAACTCTTCTAGATTTAACTTCTAAATTTGGTTTTACGTTCTTAAGAGCATCATTAAAAACTTTAATAGGATCGTCATTTGTCTTGGCTTTAATTAATTCAAGAGTTTTATATAAAATTTTTTCAGCAACTGTTTTTTTTCCCTGATACATTAAAGAATTCATAAATTTTGTAACAACCTTAGATTTATAAACTGGATCTGGACTTACATCTCTTTTTGTTTGTTTTCTTCTTCGTGACATAATTATTTAGGTCTCTTTGCTCCGTATTTAGATCTTTGTTGTTTCATTTTTGTAACACCATGAGTATCAAGAACTCCTCTGATAGTATGATAACGAACTCCTGGCAAATCTTTTACTCTTCCTCCTCTGATCATAACCACTGAGTGCTCTTGCAAGTTATGACCTTCTCCTGGGATATAACTAGTAACTTCAAATCCGTTAGATAAACGAACTCTAGCAACTTTACGTAATGCTGAGTTTGGTTTTTTTGGGGTTGTTGTATAAACTCTGGTACAAACTCCTCTTTTTTGAGGGGACGCTTCTAACGCAGGAACTTTATTCCTTACTTTAGGTTTAATTCTTCCTCGTTTAACGAGTTGATTAATTGTTGGCATAAATTTCTAAAAAATTTTAATAATTTAAGGATAGAAAATAAGGTCGAAACCTAAAATCTGGTAGGAGTTTAAGTGCTTGAGAGCCTCACTTGCTACCTTAAAAAAGTGTGGGCATAATACTTAAATTACACGAAAGGTCAAATTGTAGTTGTGTTAAAAACTGCTTATTTAATATTGAAAAACTTAGCTAATTCCTATTTAGCGACTTCTAATTTTGCAGGTTCTTTTGCCTTAGTATTTTGAAGCTCCATATCTCTTTCACGGGCAATTTTGGAGAATTTAAATGTACTATCTCCTGTTCCTGCAGGGATTAATCTTCCGACAATAACGTTTTCTTTTAAACCATGTAGCACATCAACTTTACCTTTGATTGCTGCCTCAGTAAGAACTCTTGTTGTTTCTTGGAATGAAGCTGCAGAAATAAAGGATTTAGTCTGCAATGAAGCTTTTGTAATACCTAATAACACTGGATCAACTTTTGCAGGAGCCTTGCCCTCAGAAACTAATTTTTTATTTAATTCCTCTAGGTCTATTTTATCAACCAACTCTCCTACTAAGTAAGATGTATCGCCAGAGGCTTTTATTTCAACTTTTCTTAACATTTGTCTAACGATAACTTCAATATGTTTATCGTTAATGATAACGCCTTGTAATCTGTAAACTTCTTGAACTTCGTCTATAAAATAATTTGCAAGAGCTTCTATTCCTAAAATTCTTAAAATATCATGAGGAGCTGGGCTTCCATCTAATAAATATTCTCCTTTTTTAATTTCTTCACCTGGATTGAAGTTAACTTGTTTTCCTTTTGGAATTAAATAAGAAGATTCAATTCCCGCTTTTGATTTAATTGTAATTTTAAGCTTTCCTCTAACTTCTTTTCCAAATTCAATTTTACCATCGTTCTCAGCAATGATTGCTCCTTCTTTTGGTTTTCTTGCTTCAAATAATTCAGCAACTCTTGGTAATCCTCCAGTGATATCCTTTGTTCTAGAAGTCGCTTTAGGTAATCTAGCTAATATGTCTCCTGCATTAACTTTATCTCCGTCTTCAACTGATAAAATTGTCTCTGGATTTAAATAATACCTTGCCTCATTATCGTCTGCCTTTTTAACAACTTTACCTTTGTTATCTCTTAATGTAATTCTTGGTTTTAGATCAAGATTCTTAGATTGACCTCTCCAATCCAATACAACTTTAGAAGATATTCCTGTTGCTTCGTTTGTTGAATCTGTAATTGACGCTCCATCTATTAAATCTACAAAATTAACGATACCATCTGTTTCTGAGATAACTGGCAGAGTATATGGATCCCACTCACAAATTTTTTGACCTTTTTTAACTGGCTGATCTGGTTTTGTAAAAAGTTTAGACCCATATGGAATTTTATACATTGCAACGTTCGTTCCATTTTTTTCAATGATGATTTCAGTATTTCTTCCCATTACTATTAATTCTTTTTTAGAATTTTCAATTAAGTTTTGATTAGAAACCCTTAATATTCCTTCTGAAGGAGCGGTTACCGATGACTCTTGTTTAATTTGGGCTGTTCCTCCAACGTGAAACGTTCTCATTGTAAGCTGGGTTCCTGGCTCTCCGATTGATTGAGCCGCGATCATGCCAACGCATTCACCTATTGATACTAATCTTCCTCTTGCTAAATCTCTTCCATAACAAGTAGAACAAATTCCATCTTTAGCTTCGCAGGTAATTGCAGAATAAACATCTATAGATTTCACACCTGCAGCATCCATTAATTCACATTGCTTTTCTTCAATTAATTGTTTTGCTTTAACTATAACATCACCTGTGTTTGAAGCTTTAATATCTTTAGCGGCAATTCTTCCTAAAGATCTTTCCGTTAACGATACAATAATGTTACCGCCCTCTATAATTTCGCCAATATTAATATGCTTTTTAGTTCCACAGAATTTAATTCTTACGATAACATCCTGAGAAACGTCACATAATCTTCTTGTTAAGTATCCAGAATTTGCAGTTTTTAAAGCTGTATCCGCAAGTCCTTTTCGCGCCCCGTGAGTAGATGTAAAATATTCGAGAACTGTTAAACCTTCTTTAAAATTTGAAATAATAGGTGTTTCGATAATCTCTCCCGATGGTTTTGCCATCAAACCTCTCATACCGGCTAACTGCTTCATCTGAGCTGCTGAACCTCTTGCTCCAGAATCTGCCATCATGAAAATAGAATTAGTTGTTATAGAGCCGTCTTCTTTATTGATTTTAGAAGCAGAGATATTTTTCATCATCTCGTTCGCAATTTTATCTGTACATTTAGACCATTGATCTACAACTTTATTATATTTTTCACCTTTAGTAATCAAACCCTCAGAATATTGAGTTTCGTACTCCTCGACCATTTTTTTAGCTTCAGTTATAATTTTTTCTTTTGATTCAGGAATAACTAAATCGTCTTTTCCAAAAGATATTCCTGCTTTAAATGCATTTAAAAAACCAATTCTCATTAATTTATCGCAGAAAATTACTGTTTCTTTTTGACCGCAATATCTAAAAATGACATCAATCAGTTCTGAAATTTGTTTTTTATTTAATAATTTATTTACTAAATCAAATGAAATTTTATGATGTTTTGGAAGAACATCTGCTAATAAAAATCTACCTACACTGCTTTGGTATGTTTTAAAAACTGGCTTACCTTTTTCATCTGCTGTTTCAAATCGAGATACGATTTTAGAATGAACATTTATTGATTTATTTTCAAGACCTTGAGCGATTTCATCTAAGTTTAAGAAATAACCAACTGGTTTGGTATCTTGATCTCCAAAAAACTGCGACATGTAATAAATTCCTAGAACCATGTCTTGAGATGGAACAATAATAGGTTTTCCGTTTGATGGACTTAAAATATTATTTGTCGACATCATTAATACTCTTGCTTCTAACTGCGCTTCTATACTTAATGGAACGTGAACAGCCATTTGATCGCCGTCAAAGTCAGCATTAAAAGCAGCTGTAACTAGAGGATGTAATTGAATTGCTTTACCTTCAATTAATAACGGTTCAAAAGCTTGGATACCAAGTCTATGAAGTGTTGGAGCTCTATTTAAAAGAATTGGATGTTCCCTAACAACTTCTTCTAAAATATCCCAAACTTCTGATTTTTCTTTTTCTACTATTTTTTTAGCCTGCTTAATTGTCGTAGCAAGACCAAGTTTATCTAATCTTGCATAAATAAATGGTTTAAATAATTCTAGTGCCATTTTTTTTGGAAGGCCACACTGATGAAGTTTCAGCTCTGGTCCTACGACGATTACAGATCTGCCTGAGTAATCAACTCGTTTTCCTAATAAGTTTTGTCTAAAACGTCCCTGTTTTCCTTTAAGCATGTCTGCTAAAGATTTAAGAGGTCTTTTTCCAGTACCTGTTATTACTCTTCCTCTTCTGCCGTTATCAAATAAGGCATCTACTGCTTCTTGCAACATACGTTTTTCATTTCTCACGATAATATCCGGAGCTCTTAATTCCATTAATCTCTTTAATCTATTATTTCTGTTAATTACTCTTCGATACAAATCGTTAAGATCTGATGTTGCAAATCTTCCGCCATCAAGTGGAACTAAAGGTCTAAGCTCTGGCGGAATAACTGGAATAACAGTTAAGATCATCCATTCGGGCTTGTTTCCAGAATTAATAAAATTCTCAACTAATTTTAATCTTTTAATAGTTCTTTCTTCGGCAACTTTAGAGGTAGTATTTTTTAAAAGTTCTCGTAATCTTTCTCGTTCTGCTGATAAATCAATTGCAGCTAATATTTCTCTGATCGCTTCCGCACCAATTCCTGCTGAAAATTGATCTTCACCGTATTTTTCTTGGGCTTTTAATAATTCTTCTTCTGTAATTAATTGATTTTTTTTAAACTCTGTAAGTCCTGGCTCAATAACAATAAAGTTTTCAAAATATAAAACTCTTTCAAGATCTTTAAGCTTCATATCCATCGCAAGAGCTATTCTGCTTGGTAATGATTTTAAGAACCAAATATGAGAAACAGGCGTTGATAACTCTACGTGACCCATTCGTTCACGTCTTACATTTGCTTTAGTAACTTCAACTCCGCACTTTTCACAAATGATTCCTCTAAATTTCATACGCTTGTACTTACCACATAAACATTCATAATCTTTTACTGGTCCGAATATTCTAGAACAGAACAATCCATCTTTTTCAGGTTTAAATGTTCTGTAGTTAATAGTTTCTGGTTTTTTAATCTCTCCAAAGGACCAAGATTTAATCTTTTCAGGACTAGCTAAAGAAATTTTAATGCTGTTAAAATTTTCTTTATTAATATTTTTTTTAAATAAATTTGTTAATTCTTTGCTCATAATTTAATTTGTTAATTCAATATTTAAACCTAAAGATCTAATCTCTTTAATTAAAACGTTAAATGATTCAGGTACTCCAGATTCAAAATCATCATCGCCTTTAACAATTGTTTCATAAACTTTCGTTCTTCCAGCCACATCATCAGATTTAATAGTTAAAATTTCTTGTAATGTGTAAGCGGCTCCATAAGCTTCTAGCGCCCAGACTTCCATTTCTCCAAATCTTTGACCACCAAATTGCGCTTTTCCCCCTAGAGGCTGCTGCGTAACCAAACTGTAAGGACCAGTAGATCGAGCATGAATTTTATCATCCACCATGTGTGTTAATTTAAGCATGTAAATAATTCCAACTGTAACTTGACGATCAATTTTTTCACCAGTTCTGCCATCATATAAATCGGTCTGTCCAGACTCGGGTAGTCCGCAAAATTTTAACATTTCAGTAACATCGTTTACGCTTGCTCCATCAAAAACTGGTGTAGCTATAGGCACACCGCTTGATAAATTAGAGCTTAATTCATTAAGCTCTGAATCAGATAATTTTTTAATTTCATCCCCAACTTCCCCTTTATAAATTTTTCCTAAATAATTTTTTAACTCTTCTCTTTTAGAAGAATTTTTTTGCACATCTTCAATTAATTTTTTAATTTTTTCACCCATTTCAGAACAAGCCCATCCTAAATGTGTCTCTAAAATTTGACCTACATTCATACGACTTGGTACTCCTAATGGATTTAGGACAATATCAACTTGCCTTCCGTCTTTCATATAAGGCATGTCTTCTATTGGAACAATTCGACTAATAACTCCTTTGTTACCATGTCTTCCCGCCATTTTATCTCCAGCCTGAAGTTTTCTCTTCATTGCAACAAAAACTTTAACCATTTTCATAACACCTGGTAACAAGTCGTCACCTTTTTGAATTTTATCTACCTGATCTTCAAATCTAGTTTGAATATCTTTTTTAGCTTTAACGAATTGTTCTTTTAAAATTACTAGATTTGATTGAACTTTTTTATCTTCAATAACTAATTTAAATAATTCATTTGCTGCTAACTCAGATAAATTTTCTTCTGATAAAACTGTGCTTTTTTTTAAAGATTTAAAGTCTTCTTCAAGTTTAGCAGAGACTAAAGTCCCTTTAACTCGAGCTTTAATGTTAGATTCTAATATTTCTTCCTCAGCATTTTTGTCGTTTTGAACAGATTCAATTTCAGCTCTTTCAATAGAAATTGCTCTTTCATCTTTTTCAATTCCATGTCTATTAAAGACTCTTACTTCAACAACAACTCCATTTGTTCCCGAAGGCATTTTTAAAGATGTGTCTCTTACGTCAATTGCTTTTTCTCCAAAAATCGCTCTTAATAATTTCTCTTCTGCATTAACTGGTGAATCTCCTTTAGGAGTTACCTTTCCAACTAATATGTCTCCAGGCTTAACTTCCGCCCCAACATAAACAACACCAGACTCATCTAAATTAATCAAATTTTCTTCCGCAGTGCTTGGAATATCTCTAGTAATTTCTTCAGGACCGAGTTTTGTATCTCTGGCCATAACGCTATATTCTTCAATATGAATTGAAGTAAAAACGTCATCAGTTACACATCTTTCGGAAATTAATATTGAATCTTCAAAATTGTAACCACGCCATGGCATAAATGCTACCATCACGTTTTTACCTAAAGCCAATTCACCGAATTGAGTTGAAGGACCATCTGCAATTACATCGCCTTTTCTAATTTTATCTCCGACTATAACTAAGGGTCTTTGATTAATGCATGTATTTTGATTGGATCTTTGAAATTTACTTAAGTTATAAATATCAACCCCAGATTTTGTAAGATCTTTTTCGCTAGTTACTCTTACAACAATTCTTTTTCCATCAATTTTATCTACAATACCGTCTCGTTTTGCAACTAATGTTGCTCCAGAATCTACAGCAACATCTTTTTCTATTCCTGTGCCAACTAATGGAGATTCGTTTTTAATTAGTGGAACCGCTTGTCTCATCATATTTGATCCCATCAATGCTCTATTAGCATCATCATTTTCTAAAAAAGGAATTAAAGCTGCAGCAACTGACACAACTTGTTTTGGAGAAACGTCCATAAAATCAACGTTCTCAGGTTTTGCTAATTCAAATCCTAAAGATTTTCTGCAAGAAACTAAGTCATCAACAAAAGTATTTTCTTTGCTTAATGGAGAGTTAGCTTGAGCAATTGTGAATTTGCCTTCTTCCGTTGCGGATAAATAATGAATTTCTTTAGTAACTTTTCCATTAACAACTTTTCTGTATGGGCTTTCAATAAAACCATATTTATTAATTCTTGAATATATTGCTAAACTATTAATTAATCCAATATTTGGTCCTTCTGGCGTTTCAATAGGACATATTCTTCCATAATGCGTTGGATGAACATCTCTAACCTCAAAACCTGCCCTCTCTCTATTTAAGCCACCTGGCCCAAGAGCTGAAACTCTTCTCTTGTGTGTAATCTCAGCAAGTGGATTTGTTTGATCCATGAATTGAGATAATGGGGACGTTCCAAAAAACTCTTTAAGACAAGCAGCAATTGGTTTTGCGTTAATTAGATCTTGTGGCATCACTGAATCAATTTCAACTGAAGCCATTTTTTCTTTAATAGCTCTATCCATTCTTATTAGTCCAATTCTAAACTGATTTTCTACTAGTTCTCCCACTGATCTAAGTCTACGGTTTCCAAGGTGATCAATGTCATCGACTTCACCTTTGCCATCTTTTAGATCCAACATATGTTTAACGATAATAACAATGTCCTCTTTTCTAAGTACGGTTAATTTTGGGTCGCAATCAAGATCCATTTTTGCATTCATTTTAACTCGACCCGTTTCTGAAAGATCATATCGTGTATGATTAAAGAATAGATTGCCGAACAAATTTTTAGCTGTATCTATAGTTGGTGGTTCACCGGGTCTTAAAACTCTATAAATATCCATAGAAGCTTCATCTTGATTAAGATTCTTATCTATAGTTAGAGTATTTCTCAAAAATGGTCCTCTATTTACGCCATCAATATCGAGCAGATAAATTGTTTTTGTTTTAAGATCAGTAAGCTTGGAAATTAATTCATTAGTGATTTCATCTCCTGATTCTACAATTACTTCGCCTGTTTTCTCATTAATAATATCGTAAGCTAGATATTTACCAAATAAATCAGGAGTTTTAACTAAGTAACTATTAAGTCCTTCTTTTTTTAATTTTTGCGCTAATGGATAAAGAATTTTTGTATCTTTTTTTATAATAATTTTTTTAGTTTCGGCGTTAACTAAATCATTCTTTAATTTATAATTTTTAAAATTTTCTGGTGTAAATTTTGTTTTCCATTCATCTTCTGAAGTTAAGTCATATCTAATATTTTCGTAAAAAAGATTTAAAATATCATCTCGGTTATGGCCAAGAGCCATCAACAAAGTTGTTACTGGTAACTTTCTTTTTCTATCAATTCTAAAATTCAAAATATCTTTTGTATCATATTCAAAATCTAACCAAGATCCTCTATAAGGAATAACTCTGCATTTAAATAATAGTTTTCCGCTTGCATGTGTCTTTCCATCATCATGATCAAAAAAAACTCCTGGACTTCTATGCATCTGATTTACACAAACTCTCTCTATTCCATTCACAACAAATGTTCCTCTTGGAGTCATAAGAGGAATGTCGCTCATATAAACTTCTTGTTCTTTAGCAGATAAAATTTGTTTTGTTTGTTTTTCTTCGTTGATATCGTAAGCAACTAATCTAAGTATTGCTTTTAACGCTGCTGAATATGTGAGTCCTCTTTGATTGCATTCTTGAACTGTGTATTTTGGTTTTTCAAATCGATAAGAAATGTACTCTATAGTGGCAAGTCCTGAAAATTCCTCTATTGGAAAAATATCTTTAAATACTTTTGTAATTCCAGAATCAACTTTTCTTTCAGTATTTGCTTCTAAAAAATTTTTATAAGAATTAACTTGGACTTCTATTAAATCGGGGATGTTAAGTATATTTTCTAATTTACCAAAACTTTTTCTAACTTTTTTCTTATCTGTAAAAGATAACAACATAGTTTACTAACCGAATATTTTATTATCCGGATCTAAAAAAATTTTAAATTTACTTAAGTTCTACTTTTGCGCCAACTGCTTCAAATTTCTTTTTAACATCGTCAGCATCTTTTTTGCTAACGCCAGCTTTAAGTTGTTTTGGTGCACCTTCAACTAAATCTTTAGCTTCTTTTAAACCTAAACCAGTGAACGCTCGTACTTCTTTAATTGCTCCAATCTTGTTGTTACCTGATGACACAAGATTAACTATAAAATCATTTTTTTCTTCAGCTGTTGCGCCACCTGCAGCTGCTGCTGGAGCTGCGGCTGCAACTGGTGCTGCTGCTGAAACTCCCCATTTTTCTTCTAAAGTTTTTGAAAGTTCTGCTGCTTCAACAACAGTTAGTTTTGATAATTCTTCAACAATTTTATTTAAGTCTGGCATTTTGAATATCCTAGTGGGTTTAATTTTTTAAATTTTTAGCGTGCATCAAATTAACTATTTTTGTGCTTGGTGCAAGCAAAATACTTACAATTTTTTGAGCTGGTGCAGCTAAAATACCTACGATTTTAGCTCTTGCTTCATTTAATGTAGGTAATGTTGCTATATGAGCAACATCCGATGGCTCTAAAAGCTTCTCATCCATTAAACCACCAAGAATTTTTAACTTTTCATTTCCTTTAGAAAAAGTAACTAAAGTCTTTGCAAGAGTAATTGGATCTTTTGAACAAGCAATAGCTGTTGGCCCTTTAAAAAATTTTTCTAACTTTTCAGCTTTTGATCCTTTAAGTGCAATTTTTGTAATTCTGTTTTTAGTGATTTTTAAAAAAGCTCCGCTTTCTCTCATTTTGGCACGAAGACTTTCTAAATCTTTCACAGTAATACCTTCATAATGATAAACTAAAATTCCTTCATTAGCTGCAATGACAGATTTTAAATCATTCACGTATGCATTTTTTTGTTCTCTATTCATTATATACTCGAAAGTTGAAGTTTAACTGAAAGCCCCATAGTTGTAGATAAGTAAATTGAATTGATAAAATTTCCCTTTATACCAGCTGGTTTTTCTTTTGAAACAACTTCATAAACACTTTTAAAATTTTCAGATAACTCTTTGTCAGAAAATTTAACCTTACCTATTGATAAGCCTAAATTTCCATCTTTATCACATTTAATTTCAATTCTGCCTTTTTTGATTGCCTCTACAGTAGACTTTATATCTTTTGCAACTGTACCTAATTTAGGATTAGGCATTAATCCTTTGGGTCCTAAAACTTTTCCTAATTTTCCAACTTTTGCCATCATGTCAGGTGTTGAGATTAGTACATCAAAATTTACTTTTCCTGAGTTGATCTCATTGATTAAATCTTCTGATCCAGATATTTCAGCTCCTGAAGATTTAGCTTCATTCAGTTTATCGTTACCACAAATAACTGCAATTTTAATTTTTCTCCCATTCCCATTTGGTAAATCAACTACTGTTCTTAAATTTTGATCTGTCTTAGCTTTATCAATATTTAAAAAAAAAATAGCTTCCATTGATTCTGGAAATTTTATATTTGATTTTGTTTTTAATAATTTAATAGCATCAGGCAAAGCAAGCTCTTTTGTTTTGTCATGACCTTTAACTAAAGCTGAATATCTTTTTGAGTGTTTTTTGGACATTAGTCTTTTACTTCAACCCCCATTGATCGCGCTGAACCAGCAAT
The DNA here is from genome assembly GCA_009693745.1 of Candidatus Fonsibacter sp. Classification (GTDB taxonomy): domain Bacteria; phylum Pseudomonadota; class Alphaproteobacteria; order Pelagibacterales; family Pelagibacteraceae; genus Fontibacterium; species Fontibacterium baikalense. Next base: position 817 of record SHWR01000017.1, on the reverse strand, counting down.
AATTTTAATTGCCTGCTCTATATCAAAAGCATTTAAATCTTTCATTTTTATCTCTGCAATTTTTTTAAGTTGTGCTTTAGTAATTGATCCAACAATATTTCTTCCTGGCTCCTTAGAACCACTCTTAAGTTTAATAGCTTCTTTTATTAAAAAAGATGCTGGAGGTGTTTTAATTATAAAATCAAATTTTTTATCTTTGTATATTGTAATAACAACTGGAACAGGCTGTCCTATTAAGGATTTAGTTTTATCATTAAATGATTTACAAAATTCCATTATATTCACACCTCTTTGTCCAAGAGCAGGTCCTACTGGGGGAGCTGGATTAGCTTGTCCGCCTTTGATTTGTAATTTTAATATTCCTGAAACTTCTTTAGCCATACTTAAATCTTTTCTACCTGTCCGTATTCTAACTCTACTGGTGTGGGCCTACCAAATATCGAAACAGAAACCTTTAGTCTAGACTTTTCTTCATCAACCCCTTCTACTAAACCACTAAATGAAGCAAAAGGTCCGTCACATACTCTAACTTGTTCTCCGATATCAAAACTTATAGTAGTTGAAGGCTTAAGAGCTCCATCTTCAATTCTTCCCATAATCTTTGTAACTTCAGCTTCTGATATTGGACTAGGTTTTCCTGGAACACCTAAAAATCCTGTAATTCTTTTTATAGATTTAATTAAATGATAAACCTGATCATTCATATCTAGTTTAGCTAAAAAATAACCTGGGAAATACTTTTTCTCAGAAGTGGTTCTCTTTCCTTTTTTTACCTCTGTAACTTCATGCGTTGGAACTAATGTCTGGTCAAAATGAT